>NZ_JBTLRW010000019.1:0-131429 GCF_054483875.1 Paenibacillus sp. BAC0078 | reverse complement strand
AAGATGAGATTTCCCAGTATGTAAGACCCCTTGAAGACGACGAGGTAGATAGGTTGGAGGTGGAAGCACGGTAACGTGTGGAGCTGACCAATACTAATCGGTCGAGGGCTTATCCAAAACACTATTACGCAGATTTCGTTTCGGATTCAGTTTTCAGGAATTAAGTTCCTGAATTATGCATTTGCACCGCAAGTGCCCGTTTGGTGGCGATAGCGGAGGGGTTCCACGCGTACCCATCCCGAACACGACCGTTAAGCCCTCCAGCGCCGATGGTACTTGGACCGAAGGGTCCTGGGAGAGTAGGACGCCGCCAAGCAACATGAAGCCATTGTTGAGTAATCGACAGTGGCTTTTTTTGTTTTTGATGAGAAATGGGGAGTATCTTAAGCTGTCTGGAGATTGTGGATATAATATGAGCTAACAAGGAATGAAAAGACTTGTCCACATGTGGATAGAACTTTTATTTCTGCATTGGTGATGAAGTACTCCCCAGTTTATGTGGATAGTGTAGAATAATTGTGGATACATAGGTGTTTTTTATACTTAATTCGCGTTCTTATTTCGCAAAGGGGATAGAGTAGTGGATAATACAACTAATCTTCTGTGGACAGAGAATTTTGTACTACAGGCAAGTGATACGGATTACCGTTCCCAAGGCAAGCTTTCTTTCATTCTGGAGATGATGCAGCGTACAGCTGATTCTGCGGTGGGTGCACTTGGTTTAGGACTTGAGCAAATGCTGGCGGCCGGGATGGGTTGGATGTTGATTACCCTTGATCTTGAGCTTGGCCGAATGCCAAGATTGAATGATCAGCTGACAGTGCGGACCTGGAGTAAAGGAACGAAAGGGGCATTATGGCAACGGGATTATCGCATTTATGACAAGGATCATTCAGAGGTAGCTGTAGCACGCTCGATCTGGGCACTTGTGGATATTGAGAAGCGGAAGCTTTTACGGCCAACAGCTCTTCCTGTACCGGTAAACCATTATGAGACTGATTCAGTCGGGCCTATACCGGATAAAGTAACAATCCCTGAAAGTGTAACTCTGCAAGAGGTTTATTTATATCAGGTTAGGTTCAGCGGACTGGACAGTAACCATCATTTGAATAACGCACGGTATGGAGAAATCTGCTGTGATGCCTTGTCTTTGGAGGAGTGGGGGGCTAAGGAGTTAAGGCGCTTTCGGATTACTTATGCACAAGAAGCCAAGTTCGGAGATGAAATGCAAATCCAGCGGTCGGCTTTAACTAATGAAGGTATATTTGTACAGGGAGTAGCAGGGGATAAGGTGTTTTTTACAGCATGCCTGGAATTCTGATCATACATGGCATTAATAATACAGTATATGAACGTGGAAAAAATAGTAAAAAGGCAAAGGCCGTGTCTGTTCACCAGCTACGGTCTTTGTTGCGTTATAGCAGCTCATAGGGACATTTATTGTATTATTGTCCGCGCAGAATCAGCCTGACGATTTTTGCGGGGTTGGGATCATGGTATAATGAGGTGTTGAAAAGGAAGGGAGAGACCTATGAAGGTATTGGTACTTGCGGAAAAGCCGTCGGTAGCGCGTGAGATTGCGCGGGTGATGGGCTGTGGAAATAAGCAAAAAAGCTATATTGAAGGTCCTAAATATGTTGTTACCTGGGCTTTGGGCCATTTAGTGGGGCTGGCGGAGCCCGAAGACTATAATAATAAATACGCGGCTTGGGCATTGGAGGACTTGCCGATTCTGCCCGAGAAGACGAAGCTGAAGGTGCTGCGGGAAACGAACCAGCAGTACAAGGCGGTGCAGCAGCTTATGAAACGGCAGGATATTGAGGAGCTGGTTGTCGCTACGGATGCGGCGCGTGAAGGCGAGCTGCTGGCGCGCTGGATTATGAATATGGCCGGCTGGCGCAAGCCGTTCCGGCGTCTGTGGATTTCCTCGCAGACGGATAAAGCGATTAAGGAAGGCTTCGCATCGCTGCGGCCGGGCCGGGACTTTGACCGGCTGTATGAATCGGCCCGCTGCCGCGCGGAGGCGGATTGGATGATTGGGCTTAACGTGACGCGGGCGCTGACCTGCAAGTTCGGCGCGCCTCTGTCTGCCGGACGGGTGCAGACACCGACGCTTGGGATGATCATGGACCGGGAGGGTGAAATTACCGGCTTTCGTTCCCAGGAGTATGACCAGTTGATGGCTGATTTTGGCAGCTTTCAGGCCGGCTGGCGGGCTCAGGGCGGGGATGGGCGTATTTTTGACCGGGACAAAACGGCAGTGCTGAAGGAGAAGGTTACCGGACGCAGCGGACGTATTGCCAAGGTACAGAAAAGCGAGAAGAGTGAACCGCATCCGCTGGCCTATGATCTGACAGAGCTGCAGCGTGATGCCAACCGCAAGTTCGGCTTCTCGGCAAAGCAGACTTCCAGCGTGCTTCAGCGGCTGTATGAGCAGCATAAGCTGGTAACGTATCCGCGCACGGACAGCCGTTATCTGACCTCGGATATGACCGCTACGTTAAAAGAAAGACTGGACAGCGTGGCGGTCGGCCCTTACGCAGCGCTCGCAAGACCGCTGCTGCGCAAGCCTTTGCCGATTACCAAACGGATTGTGGACGATAGCAAGGTGAGCGATCACCACGCGATTATTCCTACAGAGCAGACGGTACTGCTAAACTCGCTAAGCTCAGAGGAGCGTAAGCTGTATGATCTGATCGTGCGGCGGTTCATCAGCCTGTTTTATCCTCCGGCACGTTATGATGCAGTGACCGTTACGGTTAATGTGGAAGGCGAAAGCTTCCATGTTAAAGGAACTACGGTAAAAGACGCCGGCTGGCGAGAGGTCTACGGCGGGGATATGAGCAGCGATGATGAAGAGGAGAACGCCGCGGATGAACCGGCGGCAAGCAGTGTGAAGCTGCCGGAGCTGCGTGAAGGCGAAACTGTTACCGTGCAGCGCTGTATCATCCGTCCAGGCCGGACGCAGCCGCCGAAGCGCTATAATGAAGCTTCGCTGCTGACGCAGATGGAGAAGCATGGTCTTGGGACGCCTGCTACCCGCGCCGATATTATCGAGAAGCTGGTCAGCTCGGATACTATTGAGCGCCAGGGCAATCTGCTGCATCCGACAGGAAAAGGCAAGCAGCTGATCGGACTGGTGTCGAGCCAGTTGCGAACGCCGGAGCTTACGGCACGCTGGGAAGCGGAGCTTGAGAAGATTGCCCGCGGGCAGGGGCGGCCAGAGCCTTTTCTGCAGGGAATTCGCAGTATGGCCCAGGAGCTGGTGTCCGGTGTGAAGAACAGCGGGGCGGAATACAAGCCGCATAATGTCTCCAGCAGCCATTGCCCGAATTGCGGGACGAGAATGCTGGAGAAGAAGACCAAACGCGGCAAGCTGCTGGTCTGTCCTGCGGATGACTGCGGCTATACCCGTGCAGGTGAGAAGCAGTTGTCGAACCGCCGCTGTCCGCAGTGCCATAAGAAGATGGAGCTTAAAGAGGGCAAGGCAGGGCGTTATGTGCAGTGTCTCGGCTGCGGAATTACAGAGACGATGGACAAGGACCACAAGCATGTCAACAAACGTGAGCAGCAAAAGCTGGTGCAGCAGTACAGCAAAACGGAAAGTGTTGGATCGAACTTGGGCGAGCTGCTGAAAGCAGCGATGGAAGCTAAGGAGAAGGGGAAGTAAACAAAGCAGCGTTACCGGCAGCCAAATAGTAAAGGGCAGCTGAATAAGGGAATGAATAGTATAAAGTTAAATTATGATGATGAGAAAAGATTCCATTATAATTTATGACATGAAATAGATGTTTTGCCAATTATATCTAAAATGAACGGAGCGTTATCAGGAAAATACAGATGGAGCGGGTGATGGATTGGCAGCGGTACAGCAACAAGAGTATGAAGACTCGTCTGCGGAGGCCTCGGGAAGCAGAGGCGGCAGCCGGTTGTTCTTTTTAATAATTGTCTTTATGTTCTGGTTTTCTTCCTACATCTATGTTCCGGTACTTTCACCGTATGTAGAGCATCTGGGAGCCTCTTATGTAATGGTCGGGGCGGTGCTGGGAGTATATGGGCTGATGCAGATTCTGTTCCGGCTCCCGATTGGTATTGGTTCGGATATTCTCAACCGCCGCCGGCCGTTCATCTATCTTGGCTTGATTGCCAGCGGGGCAAGCTGTCTGCTGTTTATGGCGGGATCGCATCCTGGCTGGGCGCTGGCGGCTCGTGCGGTATCCGGAATTGCGGCCTCGGCGTGGGTTGTATATTCGGTGATGTTCGCCGGGTATTTCCCGAAGGAGGATGCCGGAAAAGCCATGAGCATGCTGCAGTTCACTACCGTGATTGCACAGCTCGCAAGCATGATGATCAGCGGGTATATGGTTCAGCATTGGGGCTGGAATACCCCGTTTGTGATTGGCGGATTGGTGGCGGCTGCAGCCCTGCTCATTGCGCTCCGCTTGCCGGAGCAAAAGCTGGAGAAGCGCGAAAGCGCGATACAAATCAAGGATTTGGCCGGAGTGATCAAAGAGCCGCTGCTGGTCAAAGTATCACTTTTATCGGTGCTGGCGCATTGTGTGCTGTTCATTACGATGTTCGGCTACACCCCGAACCAGGCGCTGAATATCGGAGCGAGCAAAGAGAGCCTCGGCTGGCTGACACTGGCTTTTATGCTGCCGCATGCTGTTGCCACCCTCTATGGTTCCCGGTTGTTCGGCAGGCTGCTGGGCGATAGGGGAACGCTGCTGCTCGGTTTTGCCGGAAGCGCGCTGTTCACGCTCTTGATTCCTTCGATGCCGAACCTTGCGGCACTATGCGCGACACAGGTGGGGAACGGCTTTATGCAGGGCTTGATTTTTCCGCTGCTGCTGGGCAAATCGGTCTCCGGGGTGGCTCCGTTCAAGCGGGCTACGGCGATGGGCTTTTATCAGGCGGTGTATGCCATCGGGATGTCGGGCGGTCCTTTTGTGGCGGGCTGGATGAGTGCGGCTTACGGGCTGCGGGGAGGCTTTTGGCTGGGAGGCATTGCGGCGGCGCTTGCTGCGGTATTGTCCTGGCTATGGATCAAGGATACTGGCGTAATTGGCAGGGAGCAGGGAAAAGCCGGGCAGATAGCGCGCAGGTGATGTAAGGATTATTGGTTTTTTGTCTAAAAGGGTAATATAATAAATAGTAGATAGGATGTCTGGGAGGAGGGGCCGGAAAGGATGCTCCAGGTTGTATTGCTGTGGTTCGCACTTATCAATATTATCGGGTATGTGGTGATGTCCGAGGACAAGAACAGGGCCCGGAAAAGGCGGGACCGGGTGCCGGAAAAAACATTGTTTTTGCTGGCATTTATGGGCGGTGCGCTGGGTGTGCTGATCGCCATGTACCGCAAGCGCCACAAGACCAGGCATACTTCCTTCAGGATCGGAATTCCGCTCTTGCTGCTGCTGAATATCTTGCTGTATGGTTACTTTTTGGGATAAACAAAACAGAAGAAGAGGTGGCGTACATGTTATTCTCTAAAATTTTGCTTGCCTATGACGGTTCCAAGGCCTCCAATCAAGCACTGGAGCGGGCGATTGAGCTGGCTAAGGTTACTCCGGGTGCATCCCTTTACGTCGTACACGCTTTTGAATTCCCGCGCTTCTTCATCGGGGAGGCTCTCGCGCCTCTGCCGGCCTCAGTGAACAAGGATTATTATGATTTGGCGGTACAAACTACGGATGAAGTGAAAAGCCGTCTGGAAGCTGAGGGACTGAATGCTACTGTTGAACTGCTGCAGGGCTCGCCTGCTGAAGTAATATTAAGCTACGCCAAGGAGCATGCGATGGACGTGATTGTTATCGGCAGCCGCGGGCTCGGCGGAATCCGTGAATTTGTTCTGGGTAGTGTAAGCCACAATGTTGTGCAGAGCGCCCGGATTCCGGTATTGGTCGTTAAATAATAGATTAAAGAGAGGGGCGCGAAGGCGTTCCCCTTTTTTCTATAAGATGTAGGATAAGATGTAAAATAGCGATTCCAAATGTGCCCAAAAGCGAACGTTTTGACTGCTGGAAATAACAATGTTCGTGTTTAAGTTGACATGAAGTGTAGGGCATTGTTAAGATGAATCTATGAAGAGCTCGTATAAAACCGGGAATAAGGCCCGGAAGTTTCTACCCGGTAACCGTAAATTGCCGGACTACGAGGAAATAGGATGACTAGAACGGCCGTCAGCGCCGCCCCGGAACCGAGGGGCGGCGAGCTGTGCGCTTATCCCGGGTATATGACTGCAGAAGCAGTGTGCACTGGGACAGTTCTCCTATTCCTGCAGTAGTCTGGGTCCACCCGCAGCAACATGCGTTTGGAATCCGGGCTTTTTTTTTCGGATTTCATGGAAATCTTTCCTGAAATAACGATGTTGATCAGAAGACATGATTACGGAAAAAAAGCGGCATGAGTGTCTGGTGTGAAACAGGATAAACTTATAGCATGAGTCTCTAAATTGGGGAGCGGAAGGTAGGTTGAATCATGTCTGTGCAGGTTGGCGTCATCATGGGCAGCAAATCAGATTGGGAAACAATGGAGCAGGCTTGTCTTGTGCTTGAGGAGCTAGGAGTAGCTTATGAGAAAAAGGTGATCTCGGCGCACCGTACACCGGACTTAATGTTCCGTTATGCGGAGGAGGCTGCGGGCCGGGGCTTGCGTGTGATTATTGCTGGTGCGGGCGGAGCGGCGCATCTGCCGGGGATGGTGGCTGCGAAGACGGTTCTGCCAGTTATCGGAGTGCCGGTGCAGTCGAAGGCGCTGAACGGCCTCGATTCGCTGCTCTCCATTGTGCAGATGCCCGGCGGCATACCGGTAGCGACAGTAGCCATTGGCCGCGCTGGGGCCACCAACGCGGGGCTGCTCGCCGCACAGATGATCGGCGCGTTCGATCCTGAGGTGCAGAGCCGGGTGCAGCAGCGGCGCGATGCCATTGCACGCGAAGTGCTGGAAAGCAGCGAGAGCCTATGAGGCCAGAGGAGCTGAAGGCGAAAGGCCTTGAGGAAGCCGGGCAAGAAAGCCTGGAACAGTTGAAGGGAGAACGCCCTGTGGCGGCTGCTCAGGATAGCCTTGAAGGCAGGGGGTTATCGAAGCCGGTGGTTGATGCTTCGGCTGATACTGCCACGCTTCGGACGCTGCTGCCCGGCGCCACGGTTGGCGTGCTTGGCGGCGGACAGCTCGGGCGAATGATGGCGCTGGCCGGCAGCGCCATGGGCTACCGCTTCGTGGCGCTCGATCCCGCGCCGGATGCGCCCTGCGGGCAGGTGACGCCGCAGATTACAGCGGCGTACAACGACCGGGACGCGGCGCGGGAGCTGGCGCAGCGCGCAGACGTCATCACGTACGAGTTCGAGAACGTCGACGCGGACGTGGCCGCGCTGCTGACGGCAGAGTCGTACGTGCCGCAGGGCAGCGCGCTGCTGTATACGACGCAGCACCGGCTGCGCGAGAAGGCGGCGATCGAGGCAACGGGAGTGCCCGTTGCCCCGTACCGCAAGGTCGGCAGCCTGGCGGAGCTGAACGCCGCGGCTGCGGAGCTGGGCCTGCCCTGTGTGCTGAAGACAGCCACAGGGGGGTATGACGGCAAGGGACAAGCCGTCATCCGCCAGCCGGAAGAGCTGGAAGCAGCCTTCCGGCTGGTGGCGCCGGGAGCAGACGCGCCGGAGCTGGTACTGGAGAAATTTGTAGCCTTCCGCTGCGAAATTTCTGTTATTGCCGCCCGCAGCGCCTCCGGTGAGGTCAAAAGCTTCCCGCCGGCAGAGAACATACACTTGAATAACATCCTGCATTTGTCGATTGTGCCCGCCAGAGTGCCGGAGGAGATCCAGCGGCGGGCCTGCGAGCTGGCAGAGCGGCTGATAGCCGGTCTGAATGCGGTTGGACTCCTGGCGGTGGAGATGTTCGTCACTGAGGACGGTGAGCTGTTCGTGAACGAGCTTGCGCCGCGCCCGCATAATTCCGGGCATTATACGATGGATGCCTGCGTGACCTCGCAGTTCGAGCAACATGTGCGTGCGATCTGCAATCTACCGCTTGGCGACACTACACTCCTCACCCCCGTGGTGATGGTGAATGTGCTTGGCCAGCATCTGGACGGGGCCATCCAGGCGTTCAGCACAGCGGATGAAGAAGCAAACCGGCTTGGTGTAGCACCCAAGCTTCATATATATGGCAAGACCGAGAGCAAAACCGGCCGCAAAATGGGCCATATCAATCTGCTCTGCAAGGACACCGGTGACGGCCTGGCCTGGGTGGAGCAAACTAACCTTTGGAGGAACTGACCAGATATGATCGAACGTTACAGCAGACCTGAGATGCGGGCCATTTGGACCGAAGAAAATAAATTCAACGCTTGGCTGGAAGTAGAGCTTTGCGCTTGCGAGGCTTGGGCCGAGCTGGGAGTTATCCCGCATGAGGATGCCGCCAAGCTGCGCAAGGACGCTACATTCAATATCGACCGCATTAATGAAATTGAGCTGGAAACACGCCATGATGTCATTGCCTTCACCCGTGCGGTATCCGAGAGCCTGGGTGCGGAGCGCAAATGGGTGCATTACGGATTAACCTCCACGGACGTTGTGGATACGGCGCTTGGATATCTGCTGCGTCAGGCGAACGAGATTTTGGAGAAGGACATCATTAACTTCATCGAGATTCTTAAGGAAAAAGCTCTGGCGTACAAAGACACTCCGATGATGGGACGTACCCACGGTGTACACGCCGAGCCAACAACCTTTGGTCTGAAAATGGCGCTCTGGTACGAGGAAATGAAACGTAACCTGGAGCGTTTCCGCCATGCCGCAAACGGCGTACAGTTCGGTAAAATTTCCGGCGCTGTCGGCACCTACGCCAACATCGACCCGTTCGTCGAAGAATTTGTCTGCCGCAAGCTGGGTACCAGCCCGGCGCCAATCTCTACACAGACGCTGCAGCGTGACCGTCACGCGGAATATATGGCGTCGCTGGCACTTGTGGCTACGTCCCTGGACAAATTCGCCACAGAAATCCGCGCCCTGCAAAAGAGCGAAATCCGGGAGGTTGAAGAGGCTTTTGCGAAGGGCCAAAAGGGTTCGTCGGCAATGCCGCATAAACGCAATCCTATCGGCTGCGAGAATATTTCCGGCCTGTCCCGCGTCATTCGCGGACACATGGTTACTGCTTACGAGAACGTGCCGCTGTGGCATGAGCGCGATATCTCGCACTCCTCGGTGGAGCGGATTATCCTGCCGGATGCGACTATGCTGCTGAACTATATGCTGAACCGTTTCGGCAACATTGTGAAGAATCTGACCGTCTTCCCGGAAAATATGAAGCGCAACATGAACCGCACCTTCGGGGTTCCGTTTTCCGGCCGCATCCTGACGAAGCTGATCGACAAAGGCTTCAGCCGCGAGCAGGCCTACGATACGGTACAGCCGCGTGCGATGCAGGCCTGGGAAGAGCAAACCCAGTTCCGCGACATCGTTGAAGCAACACCGGAAATCACCGCTGTGCTCAGTCCGGAAGAAATCGAGGATGCATTCAACCCTTCCTGGCACCTTAAGCATGTGGACACCATCTTCCGCAAGCTGGAGCTTATCTAATTAAAAGGTAAGTTAGTGGTGAACTGAGGAGCTGGATGAATAATACGAGCGGTGGCACTGGGTGGTTTTTTATTCTGAGGGGCGGAGCAGCAGGGGGATTGGAATAGGTATTTGGGTTAAAAAGGAGCGGAGAGAAATTTTGGAACTGGAGAAGCGTTAGCGTTCGCCTTTATGTTTGGATTTCTACCGCTACCAGCGGTTCAAATCAGGAAATTCAAACATAACAGCGATCGGAAGTCCAAACATTTTTTGCAGTGAACCTATTAGCCCCAAGGAGTATTTCAATTTTTGTTGATTCGAATCGAAGAATGTCCCAGTGCTTCTAGCTCAAGTATATAAGCAAGATCATTAGTTCAAGGGAGGAAAGGTCATGACATACCCTGCCGTATCCACGGCTGTGGATCTCGTAAATGCACCGCTGCTCTACAAAGGAAAGGTTCGCGAATTGTACGATCTGGGGGAAGAGGTGCTGATCGTCGTCACGGACCGGATCTCCGCGTTCGACTATGTGCTTGACCCGGCGGTGCCGGAGAAGGGCAATGTGCTTAACCGGCTCAGCGCTTTCTGGTTCGGCAAAACCCAGGAGCTGATGGAGAACCATGTCGTACACATTGATGTGGATAAGCTTGGAAACGTTGTGCGGGACAAGGAAGCGCTGAGAAACCGCATCATGGTTGTCCGCAAGGCGGAGCGCATTGATATTGAATGCGTCGTGCGCGGCTGCATTACCGGCGGCGGCTGGCGGCAGTATCAGGAGACCGGCAAGGTGAACGGAATTGCACTTCCCGCAGGACTCCGCAAAAATGCAGTGCTATCCCAGCCGATTTTCACGCCAGCCGCCAAAAACGATGTCGGCCACGACGAGGATATTCCTTTTGAGAAGATGCAGGAGCTGATTGGTGCAGAGCTTGCCCTGGAGCTTAAGGAGAAGAGCCTGAAGCTGTTCGCTTTTGCCAGAGAGTACTGTGAAGAGCACGGCATTATTCTCGCGGATTGCAAATTTGAGTTCGGGCTGCTGGACGGCAAGGTGATTCTGATTGACGAGATTTTTACACCGGATGCTTCACGCTTCTGGTCCAAGGAAAAATACCTACTTGATATCGAAATCGACAGCATGGACAAAGAGCCGGTACGGACGTATCTGTCCGAATCCTCCTGGGACAAGAACAGCACCCCGGACCCGCTCCCTGCTGAAGTCGTAGAAGAAACCACCCGCCGTTATCTGGATATTTATCATCGTCTCACCGGCAAGTCTTTATAGAGTGAAATGAGCAAAATCAACTGTAGCAACTGCTAATTGCACTCTCTGCAGTTATTTTGCCCAAAGTATATGTCATTTTTAATTTAATTGTATTTGGTACAGCTAAAATGGATGAAATGGTCTTAAATAGCTGTTATTCCGAAATGTAACTGTAGAGAATACAACTAAACTTGATTTTGCCGGAGATATGGAGTTAATAGCTGCACAATATGCAGTTAAGTGAATTGTAATTTTGTGCTCATTAAATTTTAGGAGGAACTACAAGCGTATGTTAAAAGCGACAGTCTATGTCACCATTAAGAAGAGTGTTCTCGATCCCCAAGGTGTAGCCGTGCAAGGAGCGCTGCATTCCGTAGGTTTTCAAGAGGTTGAATCTCTGCGCATCGGTAAGTATATGGAGCTGACTCTCGATACTGACAACCGCGCTGAAGCGGAAGGACGTCTGAAGGAAATGTGCGAGAAGCTGCTGGCCAACACGGTGATCGAGGATTACCGCTACGAATTGGAGGACTAAAAGTCATGAAATTTGCTGTACTTGTCTTTCCCGGCTCCAATTGCGACATTGACTGCTACAAAGCGGTAGAAGACAGCCTTGGCGAACCAGTAGATTATGTATGGCATACCGCGACAGACCTGTCGGCGTATGACTGCATTCTTGTGCCGGGCGGTTTCTCTTATGGTGATTATCTGCGCTGCGGCGCGATTTCCCGGTTCGCTCCGGTTATGGCTGAAGTGGCCAAAGCCGCGGAGCAAGGCAAATTCGTGCTCGGCATCTGCAACGGGTTCCAAATTCTGACCGAAGCGGGATTGCTGCCCGGAGCACTGCGCCGCAACATGTCGATGAAGTTCCGCTGTCATGACACGGTGCTTAAGGTCGTTAATAACACAACCCCGTTTACTATTGATTATGCGAAGGATGAAGAGATCGTCATTCCGATCGCACATGGCGAAGGCAACTATTACTGTGACGAGGAGACTTTGGCATCGCTCAAAGCAAACAATCAGATCGTATTCACATACAGTGACAACCCTAACGGCTCGGTAGCCGATATTGCGGGCATTAGTAATAGGGCAGGCAATGTGGTTGGCATGATGCCTCACCCGGAACGGGCGGTAAGCAGCCTGCTCGGGTCCGAGGACGGCAAACGGATGTTCACATCCATTCTCAAGACATGGAGGGATCGTTATGACGCAGCAAGTATCCGCTAAGGAGCCGACCGCAGAGCAAATTGCAGAGCAGAAGATTTACAGTCAATTCGGAGTATCGGACAGCGAATATGAGCTGATCACTTCTTTCATGGGCCGTAAGCCGAACTACACGGAAATTGGTGTTTTCAGCGTAATGTGGTCTGAACACTGCGCCTATAAGAACTCCAAGCCGCTGCTGGGACGTTTCCCGACAAGCGGACCGCGTGTTCTGATGGGACCGGGCGAAGGCGCAGGGATCGTGGACATCGGAGACAACCAGGCGGTGGTCTTCAAAATCGAAAGTCACAACCATCCGTCGGCAGTAGAGCCTTATCAGGGCGCGGCGACCGGTGTGGGCGGGATTATCCGCGATATTTTCTCCATGGGTGCAAGACCGGTGGCGCTGATGAACTCTCTGCGGTTCGGGAAGCTGGAGAGCGACCGGGTAAAATATTTGTTCGAGCATGTCGTGTCCGGTATTGCTGGCTACGGCAACTGTATCGGTATTCCGACCGTGGGCGGCGAAATTATGTTCGACAACAGCTATGACGGCAATCCGCTGGTCAACGCGATGTGTGTCGGACTGATCGACCATGATAAAATCCAGCGCGGTGTCGCCAAAGGTGTGGGCAACCCCGTGTTCTACGTAGGTCCTCCAACGGGCCGTGACGGTATTCATGGCGCGACCTTTGCCTCTGTGGAATTGAGTGAAGAGTCGGAAGCCAAGAAGACAGCGGTGCAGGTCGGCGATCCGTTCATGGAAAAGCTGGTGATGGAATCCTGTCTGGAGCTGATCGACAGCGGCATCGTGCTTGGTATTCAGGATATGGGCGCAGCGGGGCTTACCTGCTCAAGCGCCGAGATGGCGAGCAAAGCAGGCAACGGCCTGGAGCTGTACCTGGATCAGGTGCCGCAGCGTGAAGAAGGCATGACCCCTTATGAGATGATGCTGTCTGAATCGCAGGAACGGATGCTGTTCGTGGTTGAGCCTAAGGATGAGGCGCAGGCGCAGGAGATTTTTGACCGCTGGGGGGTTATCTGCCGTAAAGTGGGCAAGGTAACCGATGACGGCCGCTTGAAGCTGTTCCATCATGGCGAGGTTGTCGGCGACATGCCGGTAAAAGCTCTGGTAGACGAATGCCCGATCTATAAAAAGCCTTCAACCGTTCCTGCCTACTATGAAGAGAACGCAAATGTCGATACGCTGCGCTATGAAGAAGTGACTGATCTGGGCGGTGCACTGCGCACTGTGCTCGCTTCACCTACAGTAGCAAGCAAAGCATGGGTGTATAACCAGTACGATTACATGGTGCGGACCAGTACGGCGGTTCGTCCCGGCTCTGATGCGGCAGTGGTTACCATCCACGGAACACGTAAGGGCCTGGCAATGACTACGGACTGCAATGGACGTTATGTGTATCTGGACCCTGAAGTGGGCGGACGGATTGCCGTCAGCGAAGCGGCGCGCAACATTGTCTGCTCCGGAGCGAAGCCGCTGGCCATAACAGACAACCTGAATTTCGGCAGCCCGGAGAAGCCGGAGATTTTCTGGCAAATGGAACGTGCTGTAGACGGTATGGCTGAAGCTTGCCGCGTGCTGGATACGCCGGTTATCGGCGGTAACGTCAGTCTGTATAACGAAAATGCTACCGGCGCGATCTATCCGACTCCGGTTGTCGGCATGGTCGGTCTGGTTGAGGATACCGATCATATTACGACTCAGGCTTTCAAGCAGGAAGGCGATGCGATCCTTCTGCTCGGAGTAACCAAAGCCGAGCTTGGCGGCAGTGAATTCCAATATGCTGTACACGGTCTGACCGAAGGCCGTCCGCCGGAGCTGGATCTGGCAACCGAGCAGAAGCTGCTGGATGCTGTCCTTGGCGTCATCCGCAGCGGACTGGTCCGCTCGGCGCATGACCTCTCCGAAGGCGGTTTGGCTGCTGCGCTGGCTGAGAGCTGCATCAGCGGTTCCATCGGCGCGAATATCGAGCTGTCCGCTGGCGGGCTGCGTCCTGACGTGGCACTGTTCAGCGAGAGCCAATCCCGCATTGTGCTGACTTCGGCACCTGAACGTGCGGAAGAGCTGAAAGCGGCGGTTGCTGCTTACGGTGTGCCGGTGGAAATCATCGGAACTGTCGGTGGAGACAGACTGCGTGTTCACCTGGACGGCACAGCTGCTCTGGACGAGTCTGTAACAGAACTCAAAACTATTTGGGAGGATGCTATTCCATGTCTTATGAAATAAAGACCGGGAACAAGCAGGAGACCCCAATCCTGTGGACCGGCGACTTTTATAACGAAGGAACGGGCTCGGGAGATATTTTTGACACCTTAAAAGAGGAATGCGGCGTTTTCGGGGTCTTCGGACACCCGGAAGCTGCTTCCATGTCCTACTACGGACTGCATGCCCTGCAGCACCGGGGTGAAGAGAGCGCAGGCATCTGCGTGGCAGATGGACGCGACTTCAACTATCACCGCGGCATGGGCCTAGTAAAGGAAGTGTTCGATAAAGACAAAATTGCCTCGCTGATCGGCAATATGTCTATCGGACATGTGCGCTATTCCACCAGCGGCGACAGCCGGCTGACCAATGCGCAGCCGCTTGTCTTCAAATATCGCGATGGAGATCTGGCGATTGCCACTAACGGGAATATTGTAAACGAGCCGCTGATCCGCAAGCAGCTTGAGCAAAGCGGCTCGATCTTCCAGACGACAAGCGACACCGAGGTGCTGGCGCATTTGATTGCGCGCTCGCAGAAGGATTTTGTCGAAGCGACCAAAGATGCTTTGCAGCAGCTCGTGGGCGGATTCGCCTTCCTGCTGATGACCAATGACAAGCTTATTGTAGCTTCCGATCCGCACGGCCTGCGTCCGCTTGTTATGGGACGGGTAGGCGAAGCCTATGTCTTCGCTTCGGAATCCTGTGCGCTGGAGGTCATCGGCGCGAAGTTCGTCCGCGACATTGAGCCAGGCGAGCTGCTGGTGCTTGACCAGAACGGCTTCCTGGAAGACCGTTTCACCGAGCCGAAGCGTAAGGCGCTGTGTGCGATGGAATATATTTATTTTGCCCGGCCGGACAGCGATCTGAACGGCGCCAACCTGCACGCCGCCCGCAAGCGGATGGGCAGCCGGATGGCGCTGGAAGCGTTCGTTGACGCCGACATTGTAACCGGCGTGCCGGACTCCAGTATCTCGGCGGCCATCGGCTATGCCGAGCAGACAGGCATCCCTTACGAGCTTGGCCTGATCAAAAATAAATACACCGGCCGGACCTTCATCCAGCCGAGCCAGGAGCTGCGCGAGCAGGGCGTAAAGATGAAGCTGAGCGCCGTCCGCCGCGTCGTTGAAGGCCAACGCGTCGTCATGATCGACGATTCCATCGTGCGCGGCACGACTTCGCGCCGGATCGTCAACCTGCTGCGTGAAGCCGGCGCGACCGAGGTCCATGTGCGGATTACCTCACCGCCGTTCAAGAACCCTTGCTTCTACGGCATTGATACACCGGACCGCCGTGAACTGATCGCCTCCTACAAGACGATTGAAGAAATGTGTAAGGAGATCAACGCCGATTCGCTGGCATTCCTCACACCGGAGGGCCTGATCCAGTCCATCGGCGGCCATAACAGCAGCGATTACAAAGGCGGCTTGTGCCTCTCCTGCTTCGATAACGATTACCCGACGCAGGTGGATTTCGGCGGGGAAGAGAAGGACGGGTGTAGCTGCTAGTTGGGTCCATCCCCCTAAATGTGGTCATCCCCCTAAGTCCCCCTTGCAAAGGGGGATTCCGGAGGGCGCTGCCCTCCGGCCACCCGAAAGCTTGGCGGTAGGAGTTTGCTTTAAACTTTCTAAGCTGGCGTGGGTGCGTGTGCCCGCTTTGTCCTGCGGACACGCTCCACGGCGCTGCGAGCCCCGGCGGCATGCTGCCTCGCCGGGCCTGAAAGCTCGAGAACCTGGCCTATTTGCTCCGCAAAATCGGAGGTTCTCTCGCTCTAATGGCGCGCACGGCTTCGCCCTGTGCACGAGCAAGCTCGCGCCCCCGCCCTGTTTGCTGCGCAAAAGCGGGGGAGCTCTTGCCTAATGGCGCGCACGGCTTCGCCCCGTGCGCGAGCAAGCTCACGCCCCCCGCCCTGTTTGCTGCGCAAAAGCGGGGGAGCTCTCGCTAAGTGAGGCGCCCTTGGCGAAGCCGGGCGCCGAGCCTGCTGCCCCTGTGCAAGGCGCGTACAGCGGCTTGCGGCTGGGTTTGCCCCGGTGGCTTGAGTCATGGAGAGGAAGTTTGGAACTGTAGGAGCGATAGCGTTCGCCTTTATGGTTGGATTTCTACCGCAAACAGCGGTTCAAATCAAGGAAATCCAACCATAACAGCGACCGGAAGTCCAAACATTCCTCGTAATGACGATTATAGCCACCAACCAAATCCTGCCGCCCCGAAACCGCGCTCTAAACTAATTTAAATGAGGTGTCCAAAAGTGTCCGAAGCTTATAAAAACGCCGGAGTGGATATTGCGGCTGGCAATGAAGCGGTAGAACGCATGAAGAAGCATGTGAAGCGCACCTACCGTCCTGAAGTCATGACGGAGCTGGGCGGCTTCGGCGCGCTTTTCGGCTTGAATAAAGACAAATATGAAGAGCCGGTGCTCGTATCGGGAACCGATGGCGTAGGCACGAAGCTCAAGATCGCTTTCGCGGCTGACCGCCACGACACGATTGGCATTGATGCCGTAGCAATGTGTGTGAATGATATTGTGGTACAGGGTGCAGAACCGCTGTTCTTCCTGGATTATCTGGCTTGCGACAAGGTCGTGCCGGAGAAGATCGAGGCTATTGTAGCCGGAATCGCTGAAGGCTGCCACCAGGCAGGCTGCGCCTTGATCGGCGGTGAGACCGCCGAGATGCCAGGGATGTACGCTGCGGGCGAATATGATATCGCCGGATTTACGGTTGGCGTGGCTGACAAGGCCAAGCTGGTGACAGGCGCGGATATTGCGCCGGGGGATACGGTAATCGGCCTTGCTTCCAGCGGTGTGCACAGCAACGGTTTCTCGCTGGTGCGCAAGCTTTTGCTGGAGGATGGCGGTTACGGGCTGAACGATGTGGTTCCTGAGCTGGGTGCTCCGCTTGTGGATGTGCTGCTGGCTCCTACCAAGATTTATGTGAAGCCGTTGCTGGCGCTGCTGGAGCAGCTTCCAGTCAAGGGTATGGCCCATATTACAGGAGGCGGGTTCATCGAGAACATTCCGCGCGTGCTGCCTGAGGGTGTGAACGTGGAAATTAATCATGGCTCCTGGCCGATTTTGCCGATCTTCGATTTGCTGCAGAGCAAAGGCAATGTTAGCAACCGTGATATGTTCACCACCTTTAACATGGGTGTGGGCCTGGTGCTGGTTGTAGCTGAGGCGGATGGACAACGTGCACTCGAGCTGCTCCAAGCAAGCGGAGAAGAAGCCTACCTGATCGGCACAGTGACTGAAGGAGAACGCAAGGTTACCTTTACGGGAGCTGAAGTGTGATGCAGTGGAGCCGGATCGCTGTGTTTGCCTCCGGGCAGGGCAGCAATTTTGCCGCACTGGCAGAGGCCGAGAAGGCCGGTAAGCTTGGCGGGGGACGCATTGAGCTGCTGGTCTCCGACAGGCCGGAAGCGCCTGTGGCACAGCGCGCGGAGGCGGCGGGCATTCCCGCTCTTCTGCTGCGGCCGAAGGACTTTGCAAGCCGGGAGCTCTACGAGGCTGAGATTGTAGCCGAGTTGCAGCGCCGGGACATCGGGCTGGTCGTGCTGGCAGGGTACATGCGCCTGATTACTTCGGTACTACTGACGCCATACGCCGGACGGATCGTCAATATTCATCCCTCGCTGCTGCCGGCTTTTGCCGGAAAAGACGCGATAGGCCAAGCGCTGGATTATGGTGTGAAGCTGACAGGAGTGACAGTGCATTTTGTCGATGGGGGCATGGATACCGGTCCGGTAATCGCCCAGCGCAGTGTTGCCGTAGAGCCTGAGGATACTGCTGAATCATTAGCGGAACGTATCCATAAGGTGGAGTATGAGCTGTATCCTGAAGTTGTGGGCGCTTTAGCTGCCGGGAAAATAGAACTGGATGGCAGAAAGACGGTTATCCGGGAGTAGCGGCATCCATCGACATTCCACGGACAAGCCTCAGCGTTTCTGATATTTCTCGGGAAATATCGCGCGGGCGGATACCCGGGTGTCGAGCGACAGTAGATTTTGCTTGCATTGCAGACGATTGTCGCAAGACGCGGGCTTCTATGATCATTTTCACAGCGTTATTTTTCACATAGCAGATCAGCATTACCAGAAACTAAATCTTGTATTTTCCGGAGGAGGACTATTCAAAGTGAGTATCAAAAGAGCGCTGGTCAGCGTATCGGACAAACAGGGCATCGTGGATTTTTGCCGCGAGCTGTCTGCATTGGGCGTAGAAATCATCTCTACAGGCGGCACCAGCACACTTCTCGCCAAAGAAGGCGTACCGGTCATCGGTATTTCCGATGTGACAGGGTTCCCGGAAATTATGGACGGGCGTGTTAAAACACTCCATCCTGCCGTACACAGCGGCCTTCTGGCGGTTCGTGACAACGAAGAGCATACGAAGCAGATGCAGGAGTTGGGTCTCGACTACATCGACCTGGTAGTGGTCAATCTGTATCCGTTCGCGGAGACGATTGCTAAGCCTGATGTATCCTACGAGGAAGCGATCGAGAACATTGATATCGGCGGACCGACAATGCTGCGTTCGGCGGCGAAGAACCATGCTTTTGTCAGTGTGGTGGTGGATGCAGCCGATTATGCGACTGTGCTTGAGGAAGTGCGTGCAGGCGGAGATACAACCCTAGAAACACGCAAACGTCTTGCAGCAAAAGTGTTCCGTCACACGGCGGCTTATGATGCCTTGATTTCCGATTATCTGGCGAATGTGACCGGTGAACCGCTGCCGGAGCGCTATACTGTGACTTACGAGAAAATCCAGGATCTGCGTTATGGAGAGAATCCGCACCAGAAGGCTGCGTTCTACCGCAAGCCGCTGGCTGCACAGGATACGCTCACGGCTGCCGAGCAGCTGCACGGCAAAGAGCTGTCCTACAACAATATCAACGATGCCAACGCAGCGCTGCAGATCGTGAAGGAATTCGAAGAACCGGCTGTTGTGGCGGTTAAGCATATGAATCCTTGTGGTGTGGGTGTAGGGGCAAGCGTATATGAAGCTTATCAGAAAGCCTACAACGCTGATCCGACCTCTATCTTTGGCGGCATTGTTGCGGCGAACCGGATTATTGATGCCGATACTGCGAATTTGCTGAAGGATATTTTCCTTGAAATCGTACTGGCACCGGGCTTCACGGACGAAGCGCTAGAGATTCTCACGAAGAAAAAGAACATCCGTCTGCTCAAAATCGGTAATCTCAGCACCGCTGCGGCCCGTAAATCCAGCTTTGTCGTTACCTCCATTGAGGGCGGCATGGTTGTGCAGGAGAGCGACGTGCATTCCGTCAACCCTGATGAGCTGCAAGTTGTGACTGACCGTAAGCCTACCGAGGAAGAATTGAAGCAGCTCTTGTTCGGCTGGAAGGTCGTTAAGCATGTGAAATCCAATGCCATCGTGCTTGCTGCGGATGATATGACCGTCGGTGTAGGTGCAGGCCAGATGAACCGTGTCGGTGCGGCCAAGATCGCCATTGAGCAGGCCGGGGAGAAAGCCAAAGGCTCCGTACTGGCCTCCGATGCATTTTTCCCAATGGGCGATACGCTGGAAATGGCAGCAAAAGCAGGAATCACTGCTGTTATTCAGCCGGGAGGCTCCATCAAGGATGAAGAGTCGATTAAGGTTGCTAATGAATATGGTATTGCCATGGTCTTTACCGGCGTTCGCCATTTCAAACACTAGAACGCCAGGGAGGGCTTCATGTCTATGGATATTTTAGTAGTTGGCGGCGGCGGCCGGGAGCATGCAATCATCTGGAGCCTGTCCCGCAGCCCCAAAGCCGGTAAAATCTACTGCGCCCCCGGCAATGCCGGGATTGCGCAGCTTGCGGAGTGTGTGCCAATCGGCGTATTCGAGTTCGATAAGCTGGTTGCGTTTGCCAAGGAGCGGAAGATCGACTACGTTGTCATCGGACCGGATGATCCGCTGGCGGCTGGCATCGTTGATGCCTTTGAAGCGCACGGCATTCCAGTATTCGGGCCGCGCAAAAATGCGGCAGAAATTGAAGGCAGCAAAACCTTTATGAAGGATCTGCTCCATAAATACAGCATTCCTACGGCAGCTTACGAGAAGTTCAGCGACTATGATGCGGCGCTTGCCTACTTGCGTGGCCAGGGGCTGCCGATTGTCATCAAGGCGGACGGGCTGGCCGCAGGTAAAGGTGTAACCGTGGCCTACTCGCTGGAAGAAGCGGAGCTGGCCCTGCGGGATATTATGGTGACCAAGGTGTTCGGGGAAGCCGGTGCACAGGTTGTCATTGAGGAATTCCTTGCCGGGCAGGAAATGTCGATTCTGGCTTTTGTGGACGGGGAGACGGTGCGCCCGATGGCTGCTGCCCAGGATCACAAGCCGGCGTATGACGGGGATAAGGGTCCCAATACCGGAGGCATGGGTACGTATTCGCCTCTGCCGCATATTGATCAGGCCATTATTGATGAAGCGGTGGAGACGATTATCAAGCCGACGGCCAAAGCGATGGTGGCGGAAGGCCGTTCCTTCAGCGGTGTGCTGTTCGCCGGTCTGATGATCTCACCGGACGGCAAACCGAAGACGATTGAATTCAACGCCCGCTTCGGTGATCCCGAGACACAAGTGGTCCTTCCAAGGCTGAAGAGTGATCTGCTGGAGATTTTCCTCGCCGTAACCGAGGGCCGGCTGGCTGACATCGAGATCGAATGGAGCGAGGAAGCGGCGGTCTGCGTGGTATTGGCTTCTGAAGGGTATCCCGGAACGTATCCCAAGGGTGTGCCGATTGCCGGGCTTGAGAACAGACCGGATGAGCTGATCTTTCATGCCGGAACTGCACGCGGTGAAGACGGAAGCTGGGTAACGAACGGTGGCCGGGTGCTTGGAGTCGTTGGCATGGGCGCAACCATTGCCGAGGCGCGTGCAGCGGCATACGCCAGCGCGGAGACTATTTCTTTTTCCGGGATGCACAAGCGCAGCGATATTGCAATGAAGGCGCTTGTCTGAGGATAAAGAACTGTATTACAGCAGGCTTTTACGCTATTAGTCCTAAAAAAGGACTGACAAGTGATAGAAGAAGTGCTATAATACAACTCGTACGGGGGAAAAATGTGCGGAAATATACAGATAAAGGGTCTTTCCTTTCAGGAAAGGCCTTTTTTAAATCATTAGCTTCAAGGGGGAATTACTTTTGAGTAAGGTTGGAAGAAATGAGCCATGCCCATGCGGAAGCGGGAAAAAATATAAAAGATGCTGTCTGGACAAAGAAAAATCTGCAGTACAATCCATATTGCGGATGGTAACAGCCGAGGAAGCGGCTGCCCATGAGGCGGCAGACATCCAGCCGGAAATAGAACAGCCGGTCCAGGCAGCCGCGATCCGGCCTGAGAGCAAGCTTACATTGACCAAGCTGAAAAAAATGGTGGCGCGTGAGATGCAATGGGAGCATCCGGCTCATGAGCAGCTGGCGCTGCAGCTTATTGAGAGTATGCGGAATGAGTATGAGCGGGAGCTGATTTTTGAAGCGCTGGTGCTGTGGAACGGCTATTCCCGCCAGGCTAAGCCTGCCGTGAAGAAGGCAGGCTCCTTCTGCGCGGCTATCGAGTATCTGCTGTCCGAAGAATACGGCTTTAATATTTCGCAGGCTAAGCTTGCTGGCAAATATGAGGTTACAACGGCGACGATTTCACGCAAGGTTAAGGAAATGCTTAACTATATTGAGGAGTACGGGATGGGCGGCGAGGCTGATGAGCTCCTGGCGCTGAACGGCCCGGGCACACCTAAGGATAAAGCGCAGGCCCTGCTCTACATGGCGATGGAAGCGACTTCTTCCAAACGGAGAATACAACTGGCACAAGCAGCGCTGGAAATGTATCCGGGCAGCTCTGACGCTTATCTCATTCTGGCCGAGGAGTCGGAGAACGAGGAAGATGCCCGGGCTTATCTCAAGGCGGGAATCACTGCAGGCGAACGCGAGCTGGGTGATCTGTTTTTTGCGAAGAATAAAGGACACTTCTGGGGCCTCCAAGAGACCCGCCCTTATATCCGCATTTGCAAAAGCTACGCCGAGTCCTGCTGGTTTGGTGGAAACGCCGAAGAAGCGGCGCAGACCCTGGAGCATATCCTTGAGCTGAATACGGAAGACAATACCGGTGCACGCTACCTGCTCGCTGCTGTGTACCTGTACAGCAACCAGTTGGACCTGGCGGAGCAGGTGCTGGAGAAGTACGGCAAGGATGATGCCGCTGCCGCTTTTGCCTATGACCGGATCATTCTGGAGTACAAGAAGAACGGAATCACTTCCCAGCTTAAAATGCTGTACCGCGTGGCACGGGGTGTGAACAAGCATGTGCCCGATTACCTGCTGGGTGTGAAGCGTCTGCCGCATAACCTCCCGGATTTTGTCGGGATGGGCGACCCGAATGAGGCAATCGAATATGTGATTATGCACTCCCGTCTATGGGCGAGTGTACCGGACCTGCTCAAGTGGATGCTTAAGCAGTAGGATATCATCCAGACAACCAATCACAGCCGCATGCGGCTGTGATTTTTTTTGTTGTTAGGAGATTATGATTTTCCGCCTCTTGTGGAATAAGGCGTGTATAAAGTTGGGGATAAGCTACTTTTGGTCCCAATTTCCGCAGGACGAATGTGATTTGCTTCGCGGAAGAGGCTTGGAGGTTATGATTCCCGGAGTGAAGTGGAAAAAGTAAACATAAATATACTCAAAAGCGTTCCGTAGGGACGTTAGTGGGAATAAGTAAACTTAATTGGAGCGATTCCAGCTAGAATGTTGCGAATCGACCGGATTAGGTGGACTTTTTCCCACAAACGCTTGCTATGGAGCGGAAGGGGACAAAATTAAGTTCCCTTTTTCCACTTGGGTCTGTCCCCGCAGGGCAAGGTGACTCAATCACAATGCACGATGGGATCACGCGATATCCAACAAAATTCAACGCGAAAATTGACGTATTATATAACATGATGCAGAAAAAAAGAGAATGCAAAAAAAAGAATTGACCTGGGCGAGTTTTATGGTTATATTTGCAATATATTAGGAAATATTATCAAATGCTAGCGAAGCTGCAACGGGGATTTCCGACATTGTGAAGCGTGCCTAAGGGGTGGTTTATTTGAACAATACAACCACGATTCGTACCGAGCTGGAGAGTTTTATAGAACGCGAAGGGCTAAGCTTTAGCCAATTGGGAAGGCTGGCTGGCCTCAACGCAGGTACGGTGAGTTCCATCCTGAAGGGCAACCGGATTATGGCTGTGGATCAGTTGGACCGGATGACTGCGGTGCTGGATCTGAATCAAGGTCATTTCTACGAGCAGTACATTCAGGAGTGTATGGTGCAAGCCGTGCCGAATTGGCGTAGAGTCAGACCCTTGCTGTACCGTTGTGCGGAGCTGGACAAGCTGGACTGTATCGAGCAAATGCTGCCGCTGCTGCTCGACAATCTGACTTATTCGCCATTGCTCTTCGAGGTAGCTGAGGAATTCTTCGCGGAAGGCAAGCACGCTGCGGCGGCCCTGCTCTATGAGAGTGTGGCGCTCAGTGAGAGACGGCAGCATTCCGAACGGCTGGCTTTTTGCCAGTATCGTTTGTTTACGCTCCGGTTAAGCGATAATCAGGAGGACAACCTCCAGTGTGCGCTGCAATTTGAGCCTTTTGTGGATCGGCTTGACGAGATAGACCAGCTTGATGCACTAAGAGACCTGGCGAATACGTACCGTTCGCTGAGGCGCTGGGACAAGGTGGATCGGATCGCCCAGGAAATGGGGCGTCTGGCCCATATTCAGCTTTTTACGCCTGTCCAACCAACAAGAGTAAGGCAGGAGCCTAGGAAGAAGCCGAAGAAACCAATGTTTGTATATTTGGCCTTCTCTTATATGCTTCGGGGAAGTGTCTGTAATGCCAGGGGCGATCATGAGCAAGAGATGCAATTTGCATGCGCTTATGAGGACTTGAGCTGGGTCAAGGAAACGGATGAGGACACCTTGCATTGGCTGAAGCTGTATAAAGGATGGGCAGAGGCCAATATGTATGTGTCCAAGCTGATGCGCGGGGATGAAAGCGTACTTGCCGATTATGTATCCTATATAGCACAGAACAAGGATGAGCTTCTGGTTGGCTTATTAAACATTACAGAGGCGGCCAATCTGTTTGATCTCAATGTGGATCACATCCTGCAGTATTTTGATTCCGAAATTAACGGCTACATGCAGATGCAGCATCAGGAGGCTGTGGGTGTATATACGAAGCAAGTGGTTTCCGAGCAATATGCCCGTTTTCTGCACGGGGTTGCCCAGTATTATCTGAGGCAAGGCCTGTACCTGATGGGTTTTGAATACTTATTGGCCGGTTTGTACACGTCATCTCTCATCAACAACGAAACCCGTATTCTCGCTTTTGTGAGGCTATTTGAGAGATATAGAGCATTTGCATCCCATGAAATACAACATAGATATCAGAACCTATTAAAAGAGGAGGAAGAAGAACATGAAAAGAAAATTAGCATCCCTATTGGTCGTAGCTAGTTTTGCTTTAGTGTTGGTTATTCCAATTTCTGCAGGGATCAATCATTCATTCAGCGCTTTTTCTGAATTTCATGGAGGTTAATCTATTTCTATAGTTCTGGAGTTAACGATATAGCTTGGAAAGACCAGTCTTGCGGCTGGTCTTTTCTTGATTTCTCCATAAAAATTATCAGAAAAAAATTTCACCCCGAAAAAGACATAGCCCTCTAAAATACTAACTAAGGAGGGATAAGAGTGAGAGAAGTAGAATGTCTAAAGCAAATTTTGGAAGAGGCTCGGCAAGACCTGAACAATCTGCAATATCAGTACGACTTGGATCATCCAGCCGTGCTTCATCAGTCGATGGTGCTCGACGAACTGATTAACCAATACACGAGAAGCAATGTCGCACAAGTAAGAAAAAGATCAGGTTCAGCAGGCGGCAGGCTGCCTGGTGAGGACCTGTGGAACGCCCATTCGCAGCTCTATCGTACTGCAAACTCCGCCTCATAAAACGGAGGCAAGAACCACTCTACGCACTACACAGCCTTCTTTGTTTCTTCTAACGATTACAGCAGCTTTGATAGAATGGAATAGCGGGGCGTTACACTGCAGGTTTTTTCTTTTGAGCAAAGGCTTATAAAGTACTGCTGTTGTTGCGCCTCATATTTCTGTAAGATCCCCCTTCCAAACCTTCCTGCCATAAAACCCAACAACTCTCATCCCCGCTGAAGCGGTATTTGTATTGCCCGGAAAGGACAATGCTTGATAAAATGTCCTCGGAAGAGTATGTTACAAGAAGCGATATGATTAGACAGAAGACAGTGAGGCGAGGATAAATGAGAGAAGGCGAAGACCGGATCGTAGGAATGGAAGATATTGTGCGGGCACATCATGTGCTGCGGGAGGTTATTACCCGTACCCCGCTTCAACTGGATGGGGTGCTGTCGACCAAATACGGCTGCAATGTGTATCTAAAACGTGAGGACCTGCAGATTGTCCGCTCTTTCAAGATCCGCGGCGCGTATAATATGATTCGCAGTCTGTCTGCAGAGGACAGAGCCAAGGGCATTGTCTGTGCCAGCGCGGGAAACCATGCGCAGGGCGTAGCGTTTTCCTGTAAGGCTCTAGGAATCAAAGGCAAGATCTACATGCCTAGCACTACCCCTAACCAGAAGATTAAGCAGGTCCGGAAGTTCGGCGGCGAGTACGTTGAGGTGATTCTGAAGGGGGACACCTTCGATGATGCGTACGATGAGGCGCTCCAGGCGTGCATTGATCATAGCATGACACTGATCCATCCCTTCGATGAACCGCGGATTATCGCCGGCAACGGCACCATTGCTATGGAGATTATGGAGAGCCTCGACAAGCCGGCGGATTTTGTGTTCGTCACCATCGGCGGAGGCGGCCTGGCTGCCGGTGTCGCCACCTATGTGAAGACGGTTAGCCCGTCCACCAAAGTTATAGGCGTAGAGCCTTCTGGAGCGGCCTCCATGAGTGAAGCGATTGAGCGTGGAGAAGTGGTTACGCTGAAGGAAATCAATAAATTTGTCGACGGAGCGGCTGTGAAGCGGGTCGGCGGATTGACCTATGATATTTGCTCCCGCCGCCTGGATGATGTCGTTAAGGTGCCGGAAGGCAAGGCATGCACAACCATTCTGGAGATGTATAATGAGAACGCAATTGTTGTGGAACCGGCGGGCTCGCTGCCGATTGCGGCGCTTGATCTGTACCGTGATCAGATCAGGGGCAAAACCGTGGTCTGTATCGTCAGCGGCGGCAACAATGATATTGACCGGATGCAGGAGATCAAGGAGCGCTCGCTGATCTATGAAGGCTTGAAGCATTATTTCATGGTTAATTTTCCGCAGCGGGCCGGAGCATTGCGCGAGTTCCTGGCTGAAGTACTGGGACCCGGGGATGACATCACCCGATTCGAATACACGAAGAAGAACGACAAGGAGAACGGCCCGGCGCTTGTTGGGATCGAGCTTCAGCACAAGGAGGACTACGCCCCGCTCATCGAGCGGATGCAGCAGAAGGGCGTGGATTATCTGGAGATCAACAAGGACCCGAATTTGTTTAATATGCTGATCTAATATATAAAAAGGCCCGCCCCAAATGATTAAGGGGCGGGCCTTTTGCAATGTAACAGGATCAGGAGAGCGGCGCTTCCGTCTTCAGGTATTGCTTTACACCGTCATCCAGCTTATAGTCATTCTCTTTCATCAGCTTCATGAAGCCTTCCAGCTTTTGCAGAAACGGGCTGCTGCCGGTATTCTTCGTCAGAATGCCGCTGTAAGCCTTCTGCGCCTCCAAATCCATCTCCAGGTTGTCGTAATGGAAGAGCGGCGTATTGTTCTGTCCGTAAAAGGTATTGATAACATACATGGAATACAAGGCCTTCACTGCTGATATCCGGTTGGATTTGGGATAGGACTGAATGAACTGCTCCTGGGCCAGCGCCCTAGCGGCAACATCGCCCCAGGAAATGATGAGTCCGTTATCCTTGGAAGAGGGCAGATCTGCTTCTGTACCCATAATCGAAATATAATCACGGATGTCGCTGGTAACATACAGCTTATATTTACGGTAGGCTGCATAATCAATCACTGGAAAAAAGGAACCTTCAGCCGTCTCCAGCTTGTACCCGCTTTCTCCCGCGCTTTTCAGCAGGCTCCGCAAGGACACGTCCTCTGTGCTCTCGGCCAGCTTGGCCATACTGATACCCGCTTTATACACCGAGGTAAGCTTCCGCTGGGTAATGCTGCTGCTGAACTTGCTCTCCCAGGCCTTCAGGGCGGCTTTGTGGAGATTTTCCAGCTTCAGGGTCAATATAGTCGCCTGATAGGGGGTGACCGCATAAATATTGCTGTTCAAGTATTGAATAGCCTCCGGGAGCTTAGCGGAAGAGGCCAGCAGTGTCAGGGCCGTCTTGTAGACGGCATCAGCGTGGCTGCCGGTCACCACAGAAGCCGCCTTGCTGCCTGCGGCGGAAGCCCCGCCAGGGCTGCTTCCTGAACCTTCGGCAAGCACATGCCCTGCAAGGCCTGATTGCAGTCCCACAGCTGCAGCTATTGCTATGGAAAGAATGGTGTGTATCTTCTTCATGGAAGTTTCCTCCTGTATAAGCCCGAAATGAAATCGCCATCTATGATTTGAAGAATATAAATTTCAATCCAAGCCCTCCAGCCACGGCAAGAGCGAGGCTCACCCACGGGGAGAGAGAAATAACCGGAAACAGGTTGTCGAGATATACCCCGAGGAATACCGCGATGACAGCGATGCCGACATAGATTCCGAGACCTTTGATATCGAACTTCTTGGGCTTCGGGGCATCGTCCTCGGACAAGGAGGACATCCACTTCATAATCAGCTCGATGAGGACAATAGAGCCTGCCCCGGCGACCACGATTGTGAAGATGCTGATCTGGCCGAACATGCCTGCGGTCCCGGAGCTCCATAGCAGGAAGAGTCCGGCAATTGCGTATATAGCGAAGAGGCCGGTAAGCGCTGCCCAGGGAATCATCAGGTAATAGTTCAGCTTGCTGCGTTCAGTTCGTGCGGGAGCACTCCCGGCAATCTCCTTGAAATAATCCTCCGGGTGCTCGCCGAAAATCTGCTTGGCATTTTTTCCTTTGCCCTGTCCCTCCAGCAGGAGTGCCGCTGCCTCAAGAAGCAGTTCCTCCGTGCGGACCGGATCTACCTTGCTGGCCCGGAGCGCCAGCAGCATATCTTCATAATAAGAGCGGTTAAACGGTGTCATCTGCTCGCGCAGCACATTATTTTGCTTAATCATAGCTTTGACTTTCATTGTATGGACGTAAACCTCCAGTATGGTTGATCGGTACAGCCTTCAACCTAAAGTATACGTTTGCCTGGCTGCTGTGTGCAAGGACATCCATGCTCCCGGGAATAATCCTTGTGAATAAGTGAACACTGTTAAAGAATCTGCATCTGCTTCACAAACTAGGCTAAAGGAAGGCAGGGAGCGTTATGGAAACTGAGAAAAGACAGCGATTCGGCAAATTCGTGGGTGACGGCTTCGCGCCTGTGCCAACGTATGGAGTAGGGGATTGGGGCAATTCCGATGGCTTCAGCTTATGGGACTCCTCGCAGGATTCGCTGGAGAATGGGCTGGGGGATTGGCCAGGCAGACGGGAAACCCATGATATGTTTCACGACAGCTACGATTGAGTGAAGCGGTAACCTGGCATGTTTGAGGCCTCTTTTGTTCCTTGTGGAGCGAAAGAGGTCTTTTCTGTTGACAATAATAACGCAAGCCGTATAATTAAGATATAAATCTTACTAAATTAATCGGAATTATTATAATTTAAGATAAATTACCTTTCTGAGGAGGGTTCGGCAATGGAACGGAATATTATCATCCGGCATAACGGGGAAGAATTAACAGCGAGCATCCATTATCCATCCGGTGGAAAAGGGGGCTCAGGGCGCTGCAAGGACCGGGTGCCACTAGCTGTAATCTGCCACGGGTTCGTAGGTAACCGGATCGGTGTGGACCGGATCTTCGTCAAAGCAGCCCGTGAGCTGGCTTCGGACGGATATATGGTGATTCGCTTTGATTATGCGGGCTGCGGGGAGAGCAGCGGTAATTATGGCAGCGAGAACATGGAGTCCATGATTGCCCAGACCCGGGCTGTGCTCGATTATGGCATTAGCTCTGCAGATGTGGACCCGCAGCGTGTAACGCTGATCGGACACAGTCTTGGCGGAGCAGTGGCGTTATTGACCGGGGTACGGGACCGCCGGGTCAAGAATCTCGTACTGTGGGCTGCGGTTGGCTATCCGTTCAATGATATCGTAAAGATTGTGGGAAGGGAAGCCTACGACCGTGCGGTGCAGAGCGGGTCTTCGGATTTTGCCGGATATAACTTCACCCCGGTCTACTTCAACTCGCTCGCTGCGTTCCAGCCTTTTCAGGAGGCAGCTAAGTTCAGCGGCGATGTGCTGGTGATTCACGGAACCTCCGATGATGTAATTCCAGTGGACTATGCCTTCCTCTACCAGAAGCTGTTCTGGACACGTCCTGAGGGACGCTGCGACAAAGAGGTGATTTTTCAGGCTGATCATACATTCTCTTCAGGCCAGGCCCAGACGCAGGTGCTGAAACGGACCAAGGATTGGATGAATCAGCAGGAGCATGTGCAGGAGGAATGGCAAAACTGGATGATATAGGATTGTCCCAAGCTCGCATTAACTCAGAATAAGCGGTAAAATATAGGGGCAGACCATATACTGGGTTATGGAGGTTGGCACCCTATGAAATTACCGGCATTTTTTATTGCACACGGCTCACCGCTCCTTGCCCTTGAGGACAACGAATATACCCGTTTCCTGGAGCGGCTGGGGGCTGATCTGGGGACACCACGCGGCATAGTTGTCTTCTCTGCGCATTGGGACAGTCCGGAGCAGCTGCTAACGGTGGACGAACAGCACGAAACCTTGCATGATTTCTACGGATTCCCGGGCGAGCTGTATTCGCTGGCCTATCCGGCTCCGGGTGACCCCGCACTCAGCCGCCGAATCTCCGGGCTGTTTACAGACAAGAATCTTCCTCACCAGCCTGTGCTGGGCCGGGGACTCGACCACGGGGTCTGGGTAATTCTGAAGAAGATGTTCCCGGAAGCCGATATTCCGGTAGTGGTCTTGTCCGTCGATTCCCTGCGTTCCCCTGAGGAGCAGTACCGTATCGGCCAAATGCAGGCGCCGCTGCGCGAAGAGGGAATTCTGCTGATTGGAAGCGGCGGCCTGGTACACAATCTGCGCTTGCTTAAACAGGATGACCAGCCGGAGCAATGGGCGCTCGATTTCGATGCCTGGATAGCGGAGGGGCTTGCAGCATGGGATTTGCCAACACTGTTCAGCTATGACACGAAAGCGCCGCATGCACGTAATGCGGTTCCTACATACGGAAGGGAGCATTTTGTTCCGCTCTTCTATATTATGGGAACGGCCGATGAAGGCAGAAGGGCGCAGCTAATGATTCAGGCTTACCAATACGGAACACTCAGCCTGAATTGCTGGATGATGGATTAGACATACAATAAACGCAGGATACAGCCGGACATTTGGGCTGTATCCTTTTTAATGCGCCGGGATCAAGACAAATGCCGCCCGCTGTGATTAAATGGAAGATAACTGACAGCACAGCAAAACGGCTCGTACAAAGCAAGCTTTGCTGTGAAGCAAAATCAAAAGAAATTAGGAGGAAACAAAACATATGACCCTTAGCGGCTATTCTTCCCGTCTTATATTATGCTGCATGCTTGCGGGCCTGCTGCTCTCTGCCTGCGGAACCCGGCAGCCGGAGGCTGTACCCTCACCGCCGGATGCGCCTACCCTCGCGCCATCGCCTTCTGCTTCGGCCGAGCCTTCGCCGACAGCCGAGCCTGTTAGTGGAGGGCTAACCTCCGGTCTGACAGGGCTTCCGGTCCAGGATAGCGTCCTCCCCCGGCCGCTAGCGGTAATGATCAACAACGCGCCGGCCGCCCGGCCGCAATCAGGAATCAGCGAGGCCGATATCCTATATGAGGTGCTGGCCGAAGGAGGGATTACGCGGCTGATCGGGATCTTCCAGAGCCATACCGGCGTCGTCAAAATCGGACCCATCCGCAGTATCCGCCCCTATCTGATCGACCTTGGCGAGAGCTACGGGGGCGTGACGGTACACGCCGGAGGAAGCCAAGCGGCGTATGCCATTCTCCAGAAGGAGAAAAAGGATGACATGGACGAGATTGGCCGGGCCGGGGCTTATTTCTGGCGGGACAAGGAGCGTAAAGCGCCGCATAATCTGTACAGCAATGCCGCCAAGCTGCGCGAGGGGGCGGACAAGCTCGGATACGCCGGGACCGTACAGGTTCCGGGCTATCTTTTCACAAATCCAGATTATATTCCAGTCGAAGGGGAGCCTGCTGCCGAGTTCAATGTTCAGTTTCAGCTAAAGAGCTATACTGTGGGTTATAAATACAGTGAGGAACGGGGAACTTATTTGAGATGGGTGAACGGCAGTCCGCATCTGGATCTGAACAACGGGAATCCGGTGGAAGCCGCCAATGTCATCGTGCTGGGAGCGGATCATAAGGTGCTGGATGATGTGGGGAGACTGCAAATTGATGTGGAGCTGGGGGGAGAAGCACTGCTCTTTCAGCGTGGACAGGTGATCAAGGGCAGATGGGCACGCAAGCCGGATGATGTGATCCGCTTTGTGAAGAAGGACGGCAAAGAGGCGCTCCTGTATCCCGGCGTGACCCATTTTCTGATTGTGCCGAACAGCCCGTCCTTCGACAGCCATGTAGATATCTCGCCGGCTCCCGGCAAGGCTTGAAGCAGCGGAAAACCATGCAAATCTGACAATTGTTATGGATATTCTAGAAATATGTCATTTTAATGTTAAAAAGTTCGGTTCTTTGTCTTCAATACCTTCTATCGATATGATAAGATAACAAGGGTTGTCATTCATTTTCATGATGTTTACATATGAATGGCTTCACATTTCATTTACACGGCAATTTTATGTAAAGGGGCTTAATCGAATGAAGTTGAGAAAAAAGGACATATTCTTTGAGACATTGGAAAATATGGCCGATACCATTGTCCAGGCGGCAGACTATTTCGCTCAGAATATTACCTCTCTCCGGGAAAATGTCGAGAACTTCGCAGCGGTGATGAAGAAATATGAATCCCAATGCGACACTTACACGCACACCATCATCAAGGAACTGAACAAAACGTTCATCACTCCGCTGGAACGGGACGACATTATGGACCTCACTACAAGCATGGATGATGTAATTGACGGTCTGGAAGCTTCAGCCTCACGTTTCTATATGTACAGCCTGCTGGATCCGGATGAATACATCGTGCAGTTCGCAGAGATTCTCCGCCAGTCCGCCTATGAAATTCAAAAAGCGGTTCACCTGCTCTCCCAGAAGAAGCTGCTTGCGATCCGCGAGTATACGATCCGTCTAAACGATCTGGAGAATCAAGGCGACGAAGTGCTCCGCATCTGCACCAAAGCCCTGTTCGAAACCGTTAAGGACCCTATTGAGCTGATCAAGCGCAAAGAGGTGTACGAGCGGCTCGAAACTACAACCGATAAATGCGAAGATGTAGCCAACATGCTGGAATCGATCATCATGCGCAACTCATAAGGGGCTTAGAAATATGGAAACATCATTATTTGTGCTAGGATTTGTTATTTTTCTCGCGCTTGCCTTCGATTTCATCAACGGGTTCCATGATACGGCCAACGCCATCGCCACCTCGGTATCAACACGGGCGCTTCGGCCGCGCACAGCCATTCTTCTGGCAGCCTCGATGAACTTTATTGGCGCATTGCTCTTTACCGGAGTAGCCAAAAAAATCGGCGGCAGCATCACCGATCCCACCCTGCTGGACAACGGGGTAGATATCGTCATAGCTACGCTGATCGCCGCGATTATCTGGAACCTGGTTACCTGGTGGCTCGGCATCCCATCCTCCTCTTCCCATGCGCTTATCGGTGCGCTCGCGGGAGCGGTATATGTGGGAGCAGGCGATGAGCATATCAAATGGAACGGCTTCATTGAAATTGTCGAGGGGCTGATATTCTCCCCGCTGATTGCTTTTGCTATCGGTTATATCGTCATGACGATTCTGAAATGGATCTTCGCCAGACGCAGCCCGCATACGGTGAACAAAGGCTTCCGCTCGATGCAGATCATCACCGCAGCCTTTCAGTCTTTCACGCACGGCACGAACGATGCCCAAAAGGCGATGGGGATCATTACCTTTGCGCTCGTAACCTCGGGCAGGCTCGATACAATGGAGGTTCCACTCTGGGTTAAGATTGCTACAGCAACCTCAATGGCGCTTGGTACGTCAATTGGCGGCTGGAAGATCATCAAGACTATGGGAACGAAGATTTTCAAGATTGAGCCGATCAACGGCTTCGCAGCGGATATTTCCGCCGCTTCCGTTATTTTCTCAGCTACATTGCTGCATTTGCCGGTAAGTACGACGCATGCCATCACATCATCCATTCTGGGTGTAGGCTCGGCCAAACGGTTCTCCGCCGTGAAATGGGGAGTAGCCGGACGTATTGTCATTACCTGGTTCATTACGATTCCGATCAGCGCAGTGCTGGCGGGAATTGTGTTCAAAATCATATTCTAAGCAGCATGAATGAGATGTCACGACAAGCCACGGACGGCTGCGGACATCTTTTTTTGTACGCCGTCAGACCGCTGGAATGCGGGCTGGCGGTTTTTTTGTGGAAACAGGCTGGTGGCTATAACCCTGAATTTGGGGGAGAACGGCTTCATGCTGTACAATGATTATGAACAACGGCAACGGAATATTGCACCTAACGGAGGACTCATAGATGATACGAACACTGGCGGTAACACATAAGGGTGAGGTGATAACAGATCTGCCGCTTCAAAGTATTGTGCTTGCGGACTATGCCTGGATTTGGGCGGATTTTGCCACACCGACAATGGAAGAAACGCTGCTGCTGGATACCTATTTTCACTTTCATCCCCTGGCGATTGAAGACTGCATGCATGTGCTGCAGCGGCCGAAGCTGGATTATTACGAGGATGTCCAGTTTTTCGTGCTGCATGCGCTGAATGAACAGACCTTGGAGGCGGAAGAAATAGACCTTTTTCTCAGCAAAAGCTTCCTGGTATCCTACCACCATCAGGAGAAGCCGGAGATGGACGAGGCCTGGGAATTAGTGAAGTCGGAAATACATAGCCGCAAAGGCTGGTCGGGCGGTCCGATAGCTGCTGCGTATACGGTGATGGATAAGCTGGTGGATCGCTATTTCCCGAGCCTGTACACTCTTGAAGACGAATTGGCCGATCTGGAAAGCCAGGGCGGCCAAGAGTCGGTGGAGGAATTAATGAGTCAGGTGTTTAACGTGCGCGGGAGATTGCTTAAGCTGCGCCGGACCATTGTGCCGATGCGTGACCTGATGTACCGGATTGTCAATTCGCAGCATGTGCAGAGCAATGGGGAGGAGCGGATCTATTTTGGCGATATCTATGACCATCTGCTGAAGCTGACCGATATGATTGAAGTAGACCGTGAAATGACCGCCGATCTGCGCGACAGCTACATCTCGCTCAACTCCAACCGTATGAATTCTATTATGAAGACGCTCACGGTAATCACCACCGTATTTATGCCGCTGACGCTGATTGCCGGGATCTACGGAATGAACTTCAAAGTAATGCCGGAGCTGGACTGGAAATATGGCTACCTTGGGGTGCTGCTGCTTATGCTGGTGCTTGGCGTGGGGATGTTTCACTGGTTCCGGCGCAGCGGCTGGTTTAAGTAGCTCTATAACTCAGAACGATTAACGACTGCCTGCTAAAAGCGTTAAACGCCGCCTTATCTGCGGCGGCGTCTAACGGAGGAAGGGGCGGATCTGCGACGGTTCTTCGGAGCCGTTTTTTTGCGGGATTGTGATCCCTGGCGTCTCTTCTTACGCCGTTTGGGGCTGTAGAGCGCTGCATCTTCCTCTGCCGCCTTTTCCCCTGCTGCCGATTTCTTGCCTTTGCCGAAGTTGCTCATAAGGAGCTTCACCATAGGCGCCATCTGCTGAAACCCCTGCATAACCTTCTGTACTTTGCCCATAGAACTTACAATCCCGTCTACGCCGCCCAGCCGGTCTATAATCCCCTTAATCTGGTCCATATTCGGCAGATTTCCAAGTCCCCCGAGCAATCCGCCGGCCTTGGAGGCTGCCGCTTCGGCAGCGGGTGCAGCGAGCGAGGTATCCACAACTTCCGTCCCTACTGCAGGGAGCAATGTGGCTTCACCAAACTGTGGCGTCTGAGGTGCCTGGGGAAATGCGCTAATCCCGGGATATGGCGATGAAGGATATGACCCGGCCAGTGAACGCCCGTTCCGGCGGGAATGATTATAGTAATGATCAGGCATAACATCACATTCCTTCGTTAGTGGTTTGCTATACTGTATGTCATAGGCGAACATAAGGTATAGACGAACGCCCGGTTTACCGGGATAGCAGCGGAAAAGGGCGAACGCCTATCCGGCAGCTTCGGAAGTGAAAAAACCGTGTCCATGCTTGATTTTCAGTGCTTATGTAGTACTATAGTTAAGGTGGCAAATCCTATGAATTGTGGAGGAGAAAGTGATTAGCTGCAATAATTGTGTGCGTGTGGGGTGGACGTTTGTCCATCGTTTTCATTCTTTACAGCGTGAAATCGTTAATGCTTGAAAAATGTGCTCTAGTACAATATAGTAAAGGCAAGATAGGTGAACTACACGCCACCTAAGAGGTGGGTGCTTCTTGGTCAATAGAGCTACTGCTCCAAGTTTACCCAAGCTTAGAGGATAGTTCCTATCCCGATCAGTGCCATTTACATGGCTAATTTCAGAAGATTCACAGCAGCATTCCTGTCTCTGTCGTGTTCTGTACGGCATTCAGGACAAGTCCATTCACGTACAGCAAGGTTTTTAACTGCTGCGTTTTTATAGCCGCAGCAGGAACATAATTGACTACTTGCGAAGTTTTTAGGAGCAATAATCAATTCTCTACCGTGCCATTCAGATTTGTATTTAAGCATTTCTCTGAACATGCTCCAAGATACTTCCGATATGGCCTTAGCTAATTTGTGATTCTGCATCATGTTCTTTACACGCAAGTCTTCCATCACAATCACTTGGTTATCGCTGATCATTTGGGTTGACGTTTTGTGCAAGAAGTCTTTACGCTGATTCGCTATTTTTTCATGAAGCTTGGCAACCTTCAGCCTTGCTTTATATCGGTTATGGCTCCCTTTCTTCTTTCTCGACAAGTCCTTTTGAAGCTTGGCTAATCGTTGTTCAGATTTACGTAGATGTTTCGGATTTGCGATTACTTCACCACTTGAAGTCACCGCAAAGTCTTTCAGTCCCAGATCAACGCCAATCTTGTTTTCTGTTTCTGGCAATGGGGTTATCTCTGTTTCAACTAATACGGATGCAAAGTATTTTTCTGATGGTGTTTTGGAAATCGTGCAGGACTTGATCAGCCCCGTGAATGGACGATGTACCTTAATTCGGATTCTTGATTTTAGCTTGGGAATTTTGATCGTTCCATCTTGAATCGCTATCGTTCCGTTTTGATTGTTCGTTGTGAAGCTATTGTTGTTCGTTTTCTTGCTTTTGAAATTAGGGAAGCCCACGCTCTTATCACGAAAGAAATTCTTAAAGGCTTTCTCCAGGTTGAGCTGGGCGTTCGCTAATGCAAGGCTGTCTACTTCTTTCAGCCACGGAAATGCTTTCTTGTATCTGGCAGGTGTATTATGGAGCAACTTCTCTGTTTGTTTATAGTGTTCGATCTTATCCGCAAGCATTTTGTTGTAGATAAAACGGACACACCCGAACGCCTTTGCTAGATATTGTTGTTGCTCATGGTTTGGATAGATGCGGTACTTATAAGCTTTACGTACGAACATGCCAAATCAACTCCTTTCCAGGAATTTAGGAATCCATTATAGCACAAATGTTCGTATGTATGGAAGTTGATTTCCTTTGGGGAAGAAAGCCGTTGCCATTCTTTCCGCCACTTATAAATGGGGGAATTCTGACAACTGATAGTTAAATTTAGGCTATTTAGGGGATGATAATCGATGCAGCTTAAGAAGCTAAACGATAAAAGTATAGACCAATTATTTGAGGCTATTTTAACATTGAAAAATATGGAAGAATGCTATGTTTTCTTCGATGATTTGTGCACAGTTAACGAAATTCAATCCCTCTCACAACGCTTGGAAGTAGCGCGTATGCTGGGCAAAGGTTCTACATACAACCAGATTGAAGCGGAAACGGGAGCCAGCACAGCGACGATTTCGCGTGTGAAGCGCTGCTTGAATTACGGAAATGACGGATATAAATTAACGCTGGAACGTTTGGGACGATAATTCATGAAGCCGGGCGTACTCATCATCAGTCACGGCTCCCGCGATAAGGCCTGGGTGTCTTTGGTTGAGGAGGCGGTAAGCCATTTATCGCTGGGAGAAGAGCTGCCCGTAGCGGTGTCTTTCTTGGAGCTGGTAGAAGGCCGTCTGATTCAGGATGGCATACAGAGCTTGGAACATGCAGGGGTCACAGATATCTTAGTGATCCCCTTGTTTGTGTCTTCCGGCAGTACGCATGTCGATGAGATAGAGTATGCGCTGGGAGCCAAACCTGCGCCGGAGAAGGAGACGGAGCTTGAACGCTTTGCGGTCAAGGCGAAGGTGCACTTCGGCTATCCGGTCGATGATGACCCGGATATTGCGGTCATGATCTGGGACAAGCTGCGCGGGCTGTCGAAGCATCCGCAGCGGGAAGCGATACTGCTCGTGGGCCACGGCAGCAGGCATGAAGGCTTCCGCCAGCGCTGGCAGCAGGGCATCTCCTCGCTGGCGGAGCGTGTGCGCCAGATCAGCGGGGTCGCGGCGGCGGATTACGGGCTGCTGAACCCGGACAGTGTGCGGAGCAAGGTGGAGTACTGGAAGGAGCAGGGCTATGAGGTGCTGGTGGCCCCGCTCTTTTTAAGTGCGGGCTATTTCACCAAACATGTGATTCCGGAACGGCTACGGGGTCTGCAATACGCCTATTCGGGCCAGACGCTGCTGCCGCATCCTTTGCTGCCGCATTGGATTGAGCAGCAGGTGAAGCTTATGCTGGAGCGGTTGCGGGGACAGGGCTGAGCTGTTTTTTTTGAAATGGATACAGTCCTTATATGGACGGCGTAGCCGTTTTTACTTGGAATAAAAAGATAGCGTTTTCTGGTATCTATTTTACCTGCTGAGGCATACATATATTTATGCTTTTGGCTGGCGCATTGGGCTTGCTGCTCCTGTCGATGCATAGAAATATTCCTCTTCCCGGTCTCCGACATTGCTTGTGGGGTCCTGAATTGGGTATAATCAGTAAAGTTATCTATCATATAAACAGGTGGCGTTCCGGTAATGAAAACTGCGAGATTGATTTATAATCCCACTTCGGGTCGGGAAGAAATGAAGAAGAGGCTCGCCGATGTTTTGGACCGGCTGGATATTGGCGGCATAGAAGCTTCCTGCCATGCAACAACCGGAGAAGGCGATGCTACAGCAGCGGCAGCGGAAGCCGTAGAGCGCGGATGTTATGATTTGATTATAGCAGCGGGCGGCGACGGCACATTGAATGAGGTAATCAACGGGATGGCCGAGAAGCCGAATATGCCTCCGCTTGGTATATTGCCGCTGGGGACTACCAATGATTTTGCCCGGGCGATGGGCATTCCGAAGAACTGGGAGGATTCCTGTGATCTGATTCTCCGCCAGGAGTCGCGGCTGATTGACCTCGGCAAAGCCAATGACCGTTATTTCATTAATATAGCCGGCGGCGGAAGACTGACCGAGCTGACATACGAGGTTCCCAGCAGACTGAAGACCATGATGGGCCAGCTTGCCTACTACCTGAAGGGTATTGAAAAAATGGCCAGTCTCTCTCCGCAGGAGCTGTACATCCGCGCGAATGGCCAAGAGCTGATCCATGACGAGTTCATGCTCTTCCTGATCGCGAATACCAATTCCGTAGGCGGCTTCGAGAAGCTTGCTCCAGATGCCCGTATCGACGACGGGCTGTTCGACGTAATCGCGGTTAAGAAATGCAATCTGGCTGAATTCATCCGTCTCGTTAGTCTGACGATCCGCGGTGAGCATCTGCAGGACAAGAAGGTTGTCTATTTCCGCACCGATGCCATGGAAGTCACCTCGCCGGGGTATGTCCAGCTTAACCTGGACGGTGAGCTAGGCGGCACCCTGCCGGGCAATTTCAATATACTGCCGCAGCATCTGCGGATTTTTGCGCAGAATAATTGATCGGGGTAGCGGTATTAACACCTTCAATAGAGGAAAAACTCCAACTAAATGGGCCGAAAAGCCCCCTGTGCGCAGAAATAGTTGGAATCGCTCCACTTAATTCGTTCAATAAGCTCCAATTTGGATGTTGAGCGGCGGATTAGCTGGAGTTTCTCCATTTAAAAGCTTAATAGATCAATGTAATGAAAGAAGTGAACCCATAGATGAGTAAACACCGCAGTGGACGCAGTGCAAGCCGCCGGGAGGGCGCGGCCCCTGCCGCCGACCTGCCAGTGAACAAGAATGACGAGGTGATGCTGGATATTGTCGGCATGACCCATGAGGGGGAAGGGGTAGGCCGCGTAGAGGGCTTTACCCTTTTTGTGCAGGGGGCTCTTCCTGGTGAGAAGGTCCGGGCCAAGGTCCTGAAGACCAAGAAGCAGTATGGCTACGCCAAGCTGCTGGAGCTGGTGCAGGCAAGCAGCGCCCGCATAGCGCCGCCTTGCCCGATCTATAACCAATGCGGCGGCTGCCAGCTGCAGCATATGGATTACACCGCCCAGCTCGCGTGGAAACGCCAGCTGGTGGTGGACAACCTGCAGCGGATCGGGAAGCTGCAGATTGCAGGTACGGATAGCAGCCAGGACAGCCGCATTGGTGAGGGTGTTCGTGATGGCGATGGTGCTGAGAGAGCTGTTGCTGACGGTGAGGTTCTTTCCGGGCAGGCTGCTCTTGCCAACCCTAAAGCATCCCGCACGGAAGGCATCGTCGTCCGGCCTACCCTGGGCATGGCCGAGCCTTGGCGTTACCGGAACAAAGCCCAAGTGCCGATTGGCGTCACCGAAGGCGGACTTGTTGGCGGGTTCTATTCGCGCGGCAGCCACCGGATCGTTGACATGGAGACTTGCCTCATCCAGCATGAAGACAATGATCAGGTTGTGGCCGCTGTGAAGAGTATCGGCAAGGAGTTGGGGATTACCGCTTATGATGAAGAGACCGGACGCGGACTGCTGCGCCATGTCGTGGTGAAGAAGGCCTTCCGCACCGGAGAAATGATGCTCGTCCTCGTGACCAACGGCCGCGACATTCCGCACCAGGACGCCTGGATCGGCAGCATCCGCGAGTTGCTTCCACAGGTGGCGAGCATCTGCCAGAACGTCAACACCCAGCGCACGAACGTGATCTTCGGCAGCGAAACCCGCGTCCTGTGGGGCAGAGACGTTATCTATGACTACATCGGCGATGTGCAGTTCGCCATATCCGCCCGTTCCTTCTACCAGGTCAACCCGGTCCAGACCGAGGTGCTGTACGGTAAAACTGTAGAGTATGCCGGTCTTACAGGTAATGAGACCGTCATCGACGCCTATTGCGGTATCGGCACGATTTCGCTGTTCCTGGCGCAGCATGCGGCTAAGGTGTATGGTGTGGAGATTGTGCCTGAGGCTATTGAAGATGCGCGGGGGAATGCCCGGCTTAATAATATGAACAACGTAGTGTTCGAAGTAGGAGCATCCGAGGATGTGATTCCGAACTGGAAAGAGCAGGGCGTCACGCCAGACGTAATCGTCGTCGATCCGCCGCGCAAGGGATGTGATCCGCGCTTACTGGATACGATCCTGGCTATGCAGCCGGAACGGGTGGTGTATGTGTCGTGCAATCCATCGACCCTGGCAAGGGACCTGCGGGTGCTGGAGGATGGCGGGTACAAGACGGTGGAGGTAACTCCGGTGGATATGTTCCCGCATACGACACATATAGAGTCGGTCATTTTGATGGTTCGCAATGGATAGGCGATCCCCAGAATGCCGCAAAATGAGGGGTGTCCCATAAGTCATGATAATGACGATGGGACACCCCTTTTTATCCGGGCTAAACAGCAGTCCACGCATTAATTGTTCTTCCGAATCGTACATTACATGGGGAACATAGCTTTCTTAAAGCAAATGTCCGCCAGACACTTCAATGTCCTGGGCTGTAACCCAGCCGAAATCATCGGACAATAAGCTCACAATGACCTTCGCCATATCTTCGGGTTGGCCGATTCTGCCAAATGCAGATTGCTCAGCCAGCGGCTTAATGAATTCAGGATGTTTATCAAACACTCCGTCGCCAAAATTGCTGTGCGTAGGACCGGGCGAAACTGCGTTGACCCGAATTTGGCGGGGTGCAAGTTCTTTGGCAATGTAGCGAGTCCAAGCTGAGAATGCTGCTTTTAACGACCCGTAGATGGAGTAGCCCGGAAATGATTGGTTTTTAGATGAGCTCGTGGTATTTACAATAGCTCCAGCATCCTCCATGAATCCGACAAGTTGTTGTGTTAAAAAAGTCGGTCCTTTGAAGTTCGTATTAAGAATCTTGTCGAAGTATTCTTCGCTCATCTCAGTGAACATCATGGGCCCGCCGACACCACCATTATTAACTAAGTAATCAAAAGTTGTTCGGTTCCAAATGTCCTGGAGGCTCTTTTTCACTTCTAGAATAAAGCCTTCGAATGTTGATATTCGAGTCAGATCCAGCTTCAGTGCGAATGCCCGAACTCCTTTATTCTTCTCAATTTCCTTTACGACACCTTCTGCCCGGTCCTTATAGGAATTGTATGTGAGAATAACGCTAATTCCGCGTTTGCCAAGCTCAAGCGCCGTCGCTTTTCCAATGCCATTACTTCCACCTGTAACAATCGCAATTTTCATAAGATCCTCCTTGTTTTGTGTTCGATCTGGCTTTAATTTTAGTCGCATCTGTGGCAATAAAATAGACCTGAAAATGCCTTTTGATTGCCTAAAAACACCACGTTACTTTTCGATTTACCCGAATTACCCTTTATATCTGACACATTAGTAGCCCAAAAATGCCTATGTATATAACGCTGTGTTGAGGGATAAGAAAGTCGTGTGATAAACTAAGTGCATGAATAACGTCCTTGATGAAATAATTGATCTGATGAAAGGCGCAGGCACTCGACAGATTGAAACCGGAGTACCGGGGCTAAGTATGATTAAGGGAGATATCCCCGCTCATCAACTCGCAGCGCTCTACGAGCCGATGATTGGTTTTACAGTTCAAGGAACAAAGATTCTTTCAATCGGGGAGCGTAGCACTGACCTGGAAGGGCCATCATATTACGTGTTACCGGTGCATGTTCCTGCAACGGCGAGTGTACATCCAGACCGTTATGGCCGTCCTTACATGTCACTTGGTCTCAAGTTGAATCAGAACGTTCTTCAGAGTTTACTTAGAGATATTCCTGAAAATCTATTATCGACTGCTTCCGAGCATTTCGCAGCCTGTGAAATGGATATTGAATTTATGGAGGCATGGCTGCGCTTATTGCGATTGTCGAAAACATCAAGAGATATTCCAGCTCTTGCACCAGCTTATGAGCGCGAAATCCTTTATCGCGTTCTGATGGGACCGCAAGGATGGTATCTGAGGCAATTTGGTCTGCGGGAAAGCAATTTATCCAAAATTTCCGAAATTGTAAAATGGTTTCGCGGTAATTTTATGAAGCCAATAGACATTGGCGAGATAGCATCAAAATCTGGTATGGCTATAAATACCTTTCACCGTCAGTTTAAAAGGGTAACGGGTTTAAGTCCTATTCAATTTCAAAAGCAATTAAGGCTTTTGGAGGCTAGGAACCTCATTGCATTTGAGGGCTATCCGGTAGCAAGTGCCGCATATCATGTTGGCTATCAAAGTCCCTCACAGTTCAATCGAGAGTACTCCCGCTTCTTCGGTTCATCTCCAGCCCGGGACACTGAGAACCTGAGACGAATCGAAAGCACGCGGATATCCCCGCTTAATTGAATATCGCCGGCTGTTTGCCGAAAAGCTTGTTTAGTGTCTCCAGTACATCCGGCGGATTGTCTTCGTTAAACTGAGTAATCGCAACGCGCAGAGCGGACAAAAGCATTGCCGTGCGGACTTGTATAAAGTACTGCCAGCTCCTGTCATCCAAACCGATCCTTTCTTTAACGAAGCTCAGTTTTTGGCTGAGGATAGCAGATCTCAAATAAAGCCTCAACCATCGCGTTGGAATCGGAATAAGTTCCCACACTCCTTAGTAATTCAGTGAAGACTGATTCCATCTGGTACAGGACAACATCCGACTTGTCGTCAAACAACCGATAAAAGGTCGCTCTGCCCACACCGGAGGTGTTGACGATGTTGGTTACGGTGATGTCATTATAATCAAGCGTCCGCATTAATTCCTCCAGGCCCTTACAAACCAGTTTTGCCGATTGTGTTTTCCGTTTATCATTGCCAATACGATACATTACCGCCGCTTCATGTTCTTCAGATGACAACTCTGAATGGGGCTGAATTTCTGGATCGGATGAACGATATGGGCACCGTGGATATTGGCAAAAACGCCGATATGGTCCTTCTGGACGCCAACCCCATAGAAAGCGTACAAAATCTTCATAAAATTAACGCTGTGATACGGGCGGGTGCTTATCACGATAATCAAAAGCTTAGCTCCATTAAGCAAAAGCTGGGAACGAATCAGTGAATGCAGTTTGTCTGCAAAAGATTGGAACGCATAGTGTCTGCTTCTCAACACAAAAAGCAGCCCCCAATACGGGAGCTGCTCTTTGCCGCGCCTGTCCTTAATCAAGGACGGCTGCCGGAACACAGCCTACAATTGTTGCAAGAGTGTGGTATAGTAGGCGTTACCGTTTCGCTTATCCAGCTTTTCCGCTGTGGCGAGAGCTAATTTCTGGAAATTCTTCGCGAGCGACTCAACCTCCCCGGACTGGCGCTCATACGGGTGCCCTGCCGGAAGCTTGACCTGGAACCGGATGGATTCTTCCGCCAGCCGGCGGAACATCTTGGCCGAATAGGCATTGAATATCATCTGATCGACCGGGTTCTCATGATCGAGAGAGGAGGCGATATACTCTTCAAAGACCTCCAGCGCCTTGATTGGATCGGTCAAGGTCAGGTAACCAATGTGCTCTCCCTGGTGATACAGAAAGTCGCGGTTTCCCTTTACCAATTTGTAGCCTTTCTTCTGAAGCTTATCCGCTTCCTTCTGACGGCCCAGCCGCAGGAGGGGGAACAGCACCTTCGTGATGGTCACATGAGGCACCTCGCCGCAGCTCATTTTCCCTTTGAGAATCGGCTCGGCAGCCTTCACGGTTGCTTCGTCGTCTTCCCGCTTCGCCAGAAACTCGACAAGGTGGTGCTGCTCACAGGCAAGACAATCGCTCATTTCATCCCGGTCCATAGTCCGCACAATGTCCCATTCGGCCTGGGAAGCGTCCAGTTCCCCGAACTCTGCAAGGATGTGCGCCCGGTAGTAGTGATAGGTCCGGCTGCTGTAGCCTTCGGCCGCAAAGCGGGTCTTCATATCCTCCAGCAGGTTCTCAATCTGGACACGGCTAATATCTGCAAAAGCGGAGATGCGGTCCAGCACCCACTTGTACGACCACATCAGGCTATAATCATCGAACCGGCCCGGGTTCTTGTCATACTGTCCCAGCTGCCAGGAAAAGGCGACCAGCGCCTTCATCGGATAGCCGTGGAAGCTGCCCAGCTCTACGATTTCGCTGCGGGCCTCATAGCCCTGATCGATATCTCCTGCGGCATCTGCCACCCGTACCGCCTGCTCCAGCAGCTCCAGCTTAGCCTTGCCTCCCGGCAGGCCATAGGCTTCTTCCATCAAGTCGTCGAAACTCATCTCGGTAAAGTTCATCTATTCGTCTCCTCCTTTGACGTGACTGGCCGTCAATCCCCAATCAATAAATTGAATAATGCCTTTGTTCAGGAGCGCGATCTCCTGGCGGTTCATCGGATAATGTCCCATCATCAGCGCATTGCAGTACAGCATTTCGACAATGGGGGGCAGCATCTTCTGGTGCGCCCGATGAAATGCCCGCCCGATGACCGGGTTGTTCAGGTTGAAGTAGAGCGTGGCGTATGCCGCATCCTTGAGCGTAGCGCCCAGGCTGCCCAGCACGGAGGACAGGGCGTCAGTGCTCACTTCCTTCGTTGCCTCAAGTACGCGCCACTGGGCGGACTCCTCGGACAGCGTGTAGAGTACAGGAATCTCCTCCGGCTTGAAGCGGCGCAGCTGCACCTGGCAGCGGAATTTCTGCAGGACACTGTCTGCGAGTCTTACGGATTCATAGTAGTCCAGCCGCTCTTGAGGGGTAATATCGGTAAAGGATAACGATACCTCCTCCGGCAGCAGCCGTTCAGTCTCCACGTCCGGGTCAACGAGCGGCAGCCGGGACAGCAGCTCGGCATCATAAATAAATCCGCCATTCACCACCAGCATGGATTGGGCCGAAGCCACATGGGTAATCTGGCGGTATTCGTCCAGCGTCGCAGTGAAGTAAAGAGGAGGCTGCTGCTTCAGCTCGCCAAGCGGCTTCCTGCCAAATGTGCTCTCAAACGGCAGCCACTCATGAATAATCGAATAGAATGACAAATCTTCCACCGCGAGGGCCTTCATGGATAAGGCGTGCAGCGAAATGATAGATTGCAGGCGATCCGGGTCGTACTCCGCCATCCGCATCAATTCCTGACGTATGGAGTTCCCCAGCTCTTCCCGCACCTGCTCCAGCTGGGCATTCTCATAGAAATGCTCCCGGGAAGCGGTCGGCTGCAGCTCATCAGTCCAGATCAGGCATTTCACGAAGAACGCCCAGTCCGGCAGGATATTGCTGGCAGCTTCAGAGACCAGCATGTGCTTCAAGTACACCCGGTGATTGCGTTTGGCGTTGAGGTTCACCGCCTGCGGCAGAATGAAGGCGATGCCTCCCGTCCGGCCCGAGGTGGTGTGCAGGGGAATGAAATCGCGGAACGTCTCTCCAAGCACCTGCTTGCCAAAGGCCAGCACCTCGTCGCGATGCTTCCGGGCCAGCTGCGGGTCTTTGACCCACGGCGGGGACTGCGGATTAATCAGGCGGGTGGTATGATCTGACACCAGCTGGATAGGATAAGGCAGCAGAGCGCCGTAATGGAATAGCCATTCTTGCAGATTGCCTTCCTCGAAGTAAGCTTCGGAGCCTTCTTTGCAACGCAAAAAAACCTTGGTGCCCGGAGCATGTTGCCCTTCGAGCTTGCGGATCGTATAGGTGCCGTCCGGCTTCCCGCGCCATTCCAGTGCAGGTCCGCCCTTGGCGGATTGGGTGACCATGACGATATCATCACTCACCATGAAGCAGGACAAGAGCCCGATGCCAAACCGCCCGATAAAAGAGGTGTTGGTGGAGAGAAAGTCTTCACCCCGCTTGGAGGATTGTCCGATCATCGCCAGGAACTCATGAATCTCTGCTTCGTTTAACCCGATTCCGTTATCTTCTACCAATAAGGTCGCCCCGGTTGAGGTCCCGCTTACCTCGACATGAATCTTGCCTTCGTATCCGTCAGGGGAATAAGCCTGCCGTGCAGTAATCGCATCTATGCCATTCTGCAGCAGCTCCCTTAAGAATACCTTCGGGCTGCTATACAAATGGTTAGACAAAATGTTGATCATACCGCTTAAGTTGACCTGGAAGCGGTAGGTATCCCGGTTCTGGTTCTCCATTCTTGTTCTCCTGTTCTGTAATCATTTGATATGTAGACGGATGCAACTCTATGTATTACCCAGAAGCCGCATTATAAGAAACAGATATTGCCAATCCTCCCGTGATCCCGTTTGCATGATGTCTTGAAATACAAAAGAAACCCAAGGGCTTTAAAGACCTGGGTTTCTGTCAAGCTTCAACGGTTACGCATATAATTTCTGCTTTCTGTATTCGGTGGGAGTGACTTTTTCATGCTTTTTGAACATTTGTGTGAAGTGGGAAAAGTTACTGTAACCAAGCTCTGCCGCCACTATATTGATCGGGATGTTAGGATTCTCCAACAAATCTTTAGCAGCATCTACCTTAATTCTAAGGATGTAATTCTTGACGTTTTCTCCCATTTCCTTTTTAAATAATTTGGAGAAATATTCAGGAGTAAAATGTACATAGTCCGCGACATCTTTGACGGAAATATCGCTGGAGATATTATTCAGTATAAAATCAATTGCGCGCTGGACATTATCTTTGGAGCCCTCATCCTCGGAGGCCATGGATATAGCCTTAATGATGAATGTGATGCCTTCCTTAAGGGAGTCAATGTCTTTGAAGCTGCTCATATAATCATTGTAATTGTACCTTTCTGTAAACAGGCTCATGATGTCAATATTCTGTTTGTGGGAAAACACAAATAGAATTTTGGTTAAGGACTGGTGGAAATCACATAAGCTTTTCAGATTAAATTTGCCGATCGTTGCGTTGTAATTGATAAAGGACAAGATATTCTCATGCACGGATTCAAATTGGCTGCTGTCAAGCAGCCTTGTCCATTTCGCGATGCTTGCAGAGAGGCTTGCCGTTTGATTATTGATGACATCGCTTTCAGGAAAATACAATCCGGGTTTCTTGGCCACATTATTCTGTAACAGAACATGGCAGGTGTAGGTGATAGCATGGATGTTCGCAAGTGTATCGAGAGCGGTTACATAACTGGAAATATTAAAGCCCATCTCTGCACAAATACCTTCGTAAAATGATCTGTAAGCTTCCGGGCTAACCGTATAGATGGAATCGCTATTGGAGAATAGCAGAATCACAAATTGCTTGTATCGGTTAATACAAACCAGAGCATGGAGATCAGGTACAAGAAGATGTTGCTTAGCGTGCTCAAGCAGCTTGCCGAAAATATGCATATCGGAAATAGTATGGGAAGCCGTCTTGGAATAAGGATAGATATCTATGATGATGGCCTGGATGATCGACTGGTTATGAATCGGATATCCTATCTGGTTAAGCGCTTCAATCGACTGATGTTTATTCGCCGGATTGGATGAGAATAGGTTGACGACAACATTGCTCAGCAATTCAGCCTTATAGGTGTGGGCTTGCTGCCGGTCCGACATGATCTTGGAAATGGCTCTTACCATAGCGTCTTCAATTTCATGATAAGGTGCGGGTTGAATAATGTAATCGAAGCAGCCAAGCTTAATGCTCTGTTGGGCATACTTGAACGACGCATGGGAGGTAAGCAGAATTCTCAGCATCGCCGGATCGTGTTCATGCACCCATTTGTTCAGAGAGAGGCCATTCTCTCCGGGCATTTCGATATCGGACAGCAGGATATGAATCTTGTTCTCCTGTATGATCTCTTTGGCATCCGCTGCATTGGTGGCAGTGAATACATTATGGATTCCGAGGGAACTGAAGTTGATTCCGTTCATCATACCATTCAGCACCGACAGCTGATCATCAACAATTAAGACATTCATAGATAGACACCCCATTTTGAAAAAGATTATTTTGCCGATGGTTCTACTAACGGCAGATAGATTAAGGCACAGGCTCCGCCGCCGGGTTTGTTATAGAATGCAAACTGGAAGTTTGACTTGTAGATGAGTGCAACCCTTTGCTTCAGATTAGACACGCCTACATGTTCTTTTCTGAACAAATCATTCTCTGACTGATTAAGCTGGTCGAGCATGTCTTGATTGTATCCGGTTCCATTATCACTGATTTGAAGCTGCATCACCGGAATGCCTTCAAGCTCGGCTAAGGTGATATTTACCTCGAAAATAAGCAGCTTGTCCGATTGCCTGTTATGCTTGGCGGTGTTCTCCAAAAACGTCTGAATGGTTAGCGAAGGGACAGCGTATTTGAGCAGGGAATCATCATCGACATGGATGTTCAGGATCATTGGGGTGATTCTGTCCAGCATAATAATGTTGTAGTAGTCATTGACCTCAGCAAGCTCGGATTTCAAGGGCACTAATTGCAGATTATCATGGAAAATGTAACGCAAATGATTGGAAAAGGCGATGATCATCCGCTGCATTTTTTCGTGTTCATGATTCGCCAGCATACTGTACAGGCTCTTTAGACAATTGATAAAGAAATGCGAACTCGTCTGAAGATGATAGTACTGCAGCCGGGCGTGGTCCTTCTGGAAGGCTTCCGCTCTTTTGTGGTTGTCCAGTGATATTTTCTGATCGATCAGGTTGGTGAGTGCCTGGTTTATGTTCTGATATTCGGTGATATGGCTGTCTGTAGGGCTGATGAACTGTACTGAGTCTGTTTGTTCAAGATGCTTCGTGGCGGCATTAATCTGCTTCAACGGATAGATGACTAATTTGTTTAGTCGAAGCATGATAAATATAAGCATGATACAGGAAATACCGGCAAGGAGTATAAATAAAAGGACAGCGATTTTGGCAAATGACCACATATGGTTGGTGTGGAAGACGGCAAACATGCTGATATCCGTACCCTCCATCGGGACGGTCTTGAGATAGTGATCCCTGAAGAACGAATTCCCGTTGGCCTGGTTCAAATCATCGATGCTGATGTTCAGCTTCGAGAGGACCTCAGCGTTGCTTAACACCTCATTGCGGCTGAAGAAGCCAAAGTCCATATAATTGTCGTTGGATCTATTATACTTTAATATTTCAAATTTGTTTAAGTCAATGATTGTGCAGATAAACACATTATTAATCTCCTGGGCAGCCATGATTACGGAATAGTGCCCGTCCTTAAATAGAATCCATTGGTTAAATTGCGGGGAAGGGTCGCTCAGCCAATAGGCTCTCAGATTCTCCTTCAGACGGTACGTATGCGGTAAATCAAGAAGCGAAAAGGAAGACCCGGAGACATAAGCAGATACGCTTTGATCCTGGTTGAAGATAAAGATAGACTCATACGGGGCGACCTGCCGTTTAAGAGCCTGGTTCACATTGTACAAGTATTGTACTTTATCGCTGCCGGACAGATTGGGTAAAGTCAGCATTTTAAAGGAGACATCGGTGCAACACAGCTTTTGCCCGAATTGTATGGCATCGTCCATCTCTTTTTCCAATGAATATTTGTAATAATCGGTAACCGTTGTGGTGTTGTAGTCGATCTGCTGGGATGTTGTTCTTAGAAACATGGCGCAGAATAAAAGCAGCACACCCGATGTGCAAAGGAACAATATAAGGAAGTATTTCTTGAATAGACCCCGGATTGAATATGAAGATGGTCTTGTTTGTCTAATCATATGAGCAGTCCATTCCATGTATAGTTCTTTTAGGTGAAGTCTACCACAGCTTACGGTAAAAGCAAGGCGAATATAGGTGTTAATTAATAACAAAAATACCGGTTTGAGGCTGAATGGCCATGAACCGGTATTTGGTGCTGGATCGTCTCCCGCCGGTTACCCTTTAACAGACCCGACAGCAATTCCTTGCACGAAGGATTTCTGGAAGAATGGATAGGCGATAAGGATCGGCAGAATGGCTATAACTGCAAGAGCCATACGAATACTTATATTGGGTAATTCTGAGATTTTGACATTCGGATTGGTCTGGGACTGCAGGAACGCCAAGTTGCTGAGCACTGAATTCAAGTAGTTCTGAATCCCGTACAGATCGCGGTTGGTATGGATGAAGTATACACCGTTGGTCCAGTTGTTCCAGTAGCCGATCGCCGTCATCAGTCCAATCGTACCGAGAATAGGCATGGACATCGGAAGGATTACCTTCAGCAGCGTATTTCCCTCATTGGAGCCGTCGATGGTGGCCGCTTCAATCACCTCGTAAGGAATGTTTGAGTTGATGTAGGCGCGGACCATAATGACGAAGAAGGCATTCATCAGCAGGTAAGGAACGATCAGCGCCCAGATCGTATCTGAAATGTGAAAGATTTTGGAGTAGATCAGGTAAGTGGGCACGAAGCCGCCATTAAATAACATGGTGAAAAAGGTGAAGAAGGAAAAGAAGCTGCGTCCCGGAAGATCCTTACGTGATAAAGGATAAGCAAACAAGATCGTCATAATAAGGCTTAGGGTGGTACCGACAATAGTGACCAGGAAGCTCATTCCGTAGGCTCTTAGAATATCTTCTTTGATATTCCAAATGTATTTATATGCGGTTAATGAGAAATCCTTCGGTATAAAGCTGTAACCGTATTTTGTGAGCGCAACTTCGGATGAGAGTGAACTCACTAATAGTAGAATGAAGGGCAGAATACACGCCAATACCAGTAACAGCATGATGAAACCCATGACTAAATCATATAGTTTATTTTTATAAATCATTGCCTAGCCCCCTGTTGTTAGAATAAGCTGCTGTCTTTGTCATATTTAGAGACTGCGGCATTGGCAGTAAATACAAAGGCGAAGCCCAGAATGGACTGAAGGAAGCCGCCCGCCGTTGCTCTGCCGATATCATTAAGGTTCAGTAATGCACGGTAAACGAAGGTGTCAACGGTCTGAGTTGTCGAATACAGTAATCCGCTGTTCATAGGAACCTGGTAGAACAGGCCGAAATCGGAGTAGCAGATTCGTCCGACAGCCAGCAGAACAAGGATAATAATGGTCGGCCGGAGTGACGGTAAAGTAATGCGGAAAATCTGCGACCAGATCCCGGAGCCGTCAATTGAAGCGGCTTCATAATAGGACTTATCGACCCCGATTAAGGTGGAATAATAAATGATAGAGCTGTAGCCCATAGTCATCCACAAATATACAATCGTAAGAATGATTGGCCAGTATACAGGCTCATTGTACCAGCTAATCGGATCTATTCCGAAGAGCGGCAGGATCGACATATTCATGAACCCGTTCTGACCGCTTAAGAAGGCAAACACGATATAACTGATAATTACGGTTGAGAGCAGGAACGGAATAAGAATGATGACCTGGCTGGTCCGCTTAAAGAACTTGTTGCGGAGCGCATCCAATCCAATGGCTATGAATACACCAAGGATATTGCCTAGAACGATGAAGGCTAAGTTATAAAGAATGGTATTTCTGAAGAAGATAAAAGCATCATTGGAACTGAACAAGAAATTAAAGTTTCGTAGTCCAACCCAAGGGCTGTCAATGAAACCTAGTGCGTAATTGACCTTCTTAAAGGCCAGAGCAAGACCTGCCATCGGCAAGTAGTTGTTGATGATCAAATAAATAATCCCCGGCAGCATCATAAGGTATAAAGGGATATAACGTTTCATCCTCTGGGCGGACATCCCTCTCTTGTGCTTCGTTTCTGCTTGTCTCATATAGACCTCCCTGATCATATGCTTCAAAAATGATGTATCGCTAATGTATCAAAAGAAGGCACAGGGACTCTATCAAATTTCTAGTTTAAACTATCAAATTTCCGTTATAGATTGAGGTTCGTCTGCAGCCGGTACACAAGGTTATAAAAACGATAGTTCAACATAGAAAAATGATAGAAATGAAGATTGGCGATTTGCTATTGTGTCAGTGTAAGTCATCAGAAAGAGAGAGGGGTTAGCTATGAAGAAGACAATATCAGGCATAGCTGCAGTAAGTATGGCGGCCGTTCTGTTCGCCGGGTGCAGTTCAAGCACAGACACGGGGGAGAAGGACAACGCGGCCAAGGGTGACGCCAATTATCCGGTAGTCAAGATCGCCTATCCTTATGCTTACCAGCCGACGGATGAACAAGCAATCGAACAGGAACTTAACAATATTATGCGGGAAAAAGCAAATGCAGAGGTTGACCTGGTAGGTATCGAATTTGGGAACTGGGCCACCCAGCTCAACCTGATCCTGACAGGCGGCGGCAAGGAATCGATCGACCTGTTCGACTCCTTCCTCTACACCTCGCTTGCCAACCTGGTGACGAACGGGCAGGTCATGGACCTTACGGAGCTGATGGAGAGTCAAGGGAAAGAGATTACCGGCTTATTCTCGGGCGGGCTTGAAGGCTTTTTGGAGACAGGCAAGATTAACGGCAAGCAGTATGGTATCCCCAGTCTGACGGCCTATTCCAATGAGAATTTCTATTATGTCCGCAAAGAAGATGCCCATAAGGCAGGCATTGACTGGTCGAAGGTGAATAACCTGGATTCGATGTCAGAGGCGATCCTTAAGCTGAAGGCGTCGAATCCGGACAAGGCGTACATCCCTGGCTCCACACAGATCTATTGGAATCCTAAGAACATCGATTACCTGGGCGACACCAACTTCCTTGGCGTGCTGCTTGATCCTACAAAGAGCACAACGGTGGAGAATTACTATGAGTCGGATTATTTCAAGACATTCTTGGGCTATGTGAAAGAGTGGAAGAAGAACGGCGTATTCAGCCCCGATCCGTTAAGCAACAGCAACCCGACCCTGAATAACATCCTGATGGGAATCACGAATGGTACAACAGGCTATGCCTGGGATACGAATGCGAGTATGCTTGCCACAGAAGCCCAGAATAACGTGAAGCTGGAGGGAGCGAAAGTAACCGAAGCGCTCTCAACCACCAGCGATGCTACAACCTTCCTGTGGCACATCAGCGCCTTCAGCAAGAATCCGGACGCGGCTATGCGGGTGCTTAGTGTGTTATATACCAATCCGGAATCCGCCCAGCTTGTAGGTAACGGGATTGAAGGGCTGGATTACGAATTCAATGATGACGGACAGATGGTCTACCCTGCAGGCAAGAAGGACATGTCAGAGCTTGGCTGGCAGGCGGCTTCACTGGCGTATTGGCCGAATCAGATGCTCAACAAGACCTGGTATTATGAACCGGTAGATATCTACACCAGAATGATGGAGAAAAATAAGAACGCTAACAAGTCCCTGGCCTTAGGCTTCTCCTTCGATTCCACCAAGGTTGCGGATCAGATCACAGCCAGCTCCAACGTGATCGCACAGTACTATACACCGCTTATGTACGGTGAAGTAGACATCGATTCTACACTTCCTGACTTCCAGAAGGCGCTGAAGAGCGCCGGAATTGATGAGATTATTGCGGAAAAGCAGAAGCAACTGGATGCCTGGCTGGCAAGTAAATAAAAATACATTTACTTTGGGAAGGGCAATGCCCTTCCCATTTTAAAACTAGAAGGAACTTATTATGAATGGAACCATATGGAATAGACACTATATATCAGTGCTTGTTATTAACACATTGAATTTCTTCGCGTTCTATTTAACGGCGACCATCCTGTCCAAATATCTTGTCGGTATTGGAACAACGGTGGCCATGGCAGGATTCATCGTCGGCCTGTTCGCATTGACCTCCCTATGCTGCAGACCCTTCAGCGGGGTAATGGCAGACAGACTTAGCAATGTCAGCATTCTCAAATGGAGCAATATAATTATCGGAATCGGACTTCTGGGATTTACGGTTACTACCAATATATCGTTATTAATACTATTCCGAATCATTATTGGCGTCGGGTTCGCTTTCTCAGGAACATCGCAGATTGCCCTGGCCTCCAAATATATTCCTAACGATAAGATGGGGGAAGGCATCGGATACCTGGGAATGGGTATGGTGATCGGATCGGCAGTCGCACCGGGACTGGGATTGGCAATCGCGGATGCCTACGGAATGGAGAGTGCTTTCCTGATCTCGGCTGCATTGGCAGGAATCGCGTATACGCTCTTATGCTTCTTCAAAGATGAGAAAAAAAAAGCTGCTGAAAAGAAGAGAATTAGCTTAAACGATATTATTGCGTTAAAGGCGCTTCCTTTCACTCTGGTATCAAGTTCCTTTTCGTTTGTGAATGGCATTGTAGCTTCATATTTGATTCTATATGCGGATGAAATTGATGTTACTGGAATAAGCATCTACTTCACCGTATACGCGATTGTACTATTTGTCACCAGACCTCTCGCGGGAAAGCTGATGGATAAGAAGGGAATCAGAGTCGTAGTCATTCCGGGGCTGATCCTTACAGCGGCCGCAATGTTCATTCTTGGCAGAAGCAGCTCATTAATGATCATCCTGACTACAGGAGCGATAAGAGCGCTTGGACAAGGGTCGGGACAGCCGGCGCTGCAGACAGGCTGCATCGAGATCGTAGGGAAAGAGAAGAGCGGTGTTGCCACCAGTACTTATTATCTGGGCGGAGACGTAAGCCAGGGTGTTGGGCCGATGATCGGCGGGTTCATCGTGCAATCGATTGCTGGAGTTAACGGGTATACAACCTTATTTGATGTCTGCGGCGGTCTGGTATTATGTGCTCTTGTATTTTTTATCTTCATTACGAGAAAAAGTAAAAATTATAGAGCCCACGTAAGCGAAGGCATTGAAAGTATGAATTAGTAGGGTGTAAAGGAGTTTTTATATGAACCATAAAATTAGACTAGTCCCGGGAGTTCCGGACGATGACAACAGACATTACCTTCCGGAAAATTTGAAAGAAAGTAATATCGTTATTAACGAAAACGGAAATAACTCACAGGTGTATCCTGAAAACTTGAAAGAAATGAAAGGAAAAATTATAGATGAAGTAGAGGATGTATGGTATGAGTACGTGCCTGACAGTTATGATCCCTCTAGGAAGACACCCTTAGTATTCTCAATGCATGGCGGCCTGATGACCGGATGGGGACAGTGCGTGTATACATCCTGGTCCCATATAGCAGACAGAGAGGGATTCATTGTTGTATATCCCGACGCTCATCTGCGGAGATTCTGGCAGATTGAATGTGAGCCGCGCATATTTGAACTGCTCTCCGCGCCTAATGATGCAGGCTTGTATATGCATGATTGTCCCGAGGATATGAGCGAGAACAAAGATGTCCAGAAGGTATTCAAGCTGCTGGAGATGATGAAAGAGAAATACAACATTGACGAAGAGCGGATCTATATGCAAGGCATGTCTATGGGAGACCAGATGACTTCGATGATGGCACGATATTTCGGCAATCAATTTGCAGCCATGGCCGGCTCGGCAGGACCGGCTACAGTCGGACTGTTATTTGATGAGAACAACCATCCCGTTAATGAGGGAGGGCCTGTTACGATATGGCAGTCCAGAATGGAATTCGATATAGCGCCTATGGGAAGCGAATATTCCATTGAAGAGGTTGTAGTCAAGAACAGGGAATATTGGCTGAGAATCAATGAGTGTAATGAACTGCCCCGGATTAAGATTGCGGGTGAGAATAATTTAGCCTTTTATACTGGAAGCAAAGCAGATTATGTGTTCAGAGATGTCAAGAACAGAGACCACGGCCAGACCTTCGATGATGCGGAGCTTGTCTGGGATTATCTATTCTCCGGCTCAAAGAGAAGAACGGATGGAACGATTGAGTATACAGACCCTGCCATGGAACGGACGGGGGATCAAGTGTCACTGGCGGTTGCCCCGGATTGTGAGTATGCCTGGGTAAATGGCAGCAAAATTAAAATGCCTGGAAAATCAGTGATGTGGAGCAAGCTGAAATACCACGGACTGGAGGGCAACGCAGAGGTTAGAGGAGCATATTGTATGATTCCTGCTTCATTTATTGCCAAGTGCTCCGGTGCTGCTTATCTTGAACAGGAGGGCTGGGGAGAAATCATCTTAAAGAACGGAACCGTTATACAGCTCGCAAGAGGATGCATTGGATGCACCATTAATAACAGAGTTTATTCTATGTTATGTGAGCCAATCGAAAGGGATGGGATGTTGTATATCTCTGTTGAATGGTTTTGTAAAGAATTATGCAACATGCATGTTTCAACTTGTAATGATGTGATGTATGCAACAGATCACTACTCCGTATTATCCTCTAACATGGCAAGACTCATCAAGGATGTATTAAAATAAAGCGCTCAAAATCGATGGAGGAGTATATTATGAGTAAACTTGAAGAACTATTAAAAAATACACAAGAATGGGTAGCCCCGGAAATAGGAAGGGATATTCCCTGCGGTGATATACCGGGCGATAAGGTTGAAATCAGTCAGGATCACATTGCTAAATCCAAGCTTGTATTTGCGGAACTGTTACAACAGCTGCCGAAAGCTATGGAGAACAGCAAAAATCACAAAATCGTGATTGCCGTCTGCGGAGGCTCCGGGGTGGGCAAATCAGGGATCGCCGCGCTGATATCCTATTATTTTAACCAGCTTGGGATTGGAAGCTACACCCTCTCAGGAGACAACTATCCCAGACGGATTCCTAAGTACAATGACGCCGAGAGACTTAGAATGTTCAGACAGTGTGGAGTCCGGGCATTAGTCCAAGCGGATATGATGAATGATGAGGTATTCAAGGTTCTTCATGAATTACAGGAGCAAGAGAAGGATGCCGACACAGACTATATTGATAAATACCCGTGGTTTAAGACATACCTGGATGGGGCAATTGAAGGTCTGAGAGACTATCTGGGAACAAACCATGAGATCGATTTCGGTGAAATGACTGACCTGGCAACTGCATTCAAGAAGGGTTCAGACTGGATCTGGCTGAAAAGAATGGGCAGAACGGAATGCGACCTCTGGTATGAGAAGGTTGATTTCAGTGAAATTAATATCCTGGTCATTGAATGGACGCATGGCAACAGTGACTACTATGAAGGCGTGGATATTCCAGTATATCTTAACAGCACACCTGAAGAGACACTCATCTATAGAACCATCAGGAACAGGGATGGAAACACAGATAGCCCATTTACAAGCAGAGTCCTGGAGATTGAACAGCAGATGCTGGATTCACAGGCGCATAAGGCCAAGGTAATCCTGTCTAAATCCGGTGAATTTCTTACATTTGAACAATACCAGGCATTAACGTAAGGACAGTGAGGAGGAGTCACCATGCACGGAATCAGTGCGAATCATGCCCCGATGCTCAATGCTTACCCTGATAGCATGGGGGGAACCTTAGCCGATATTATCGAGGTGTTACAGAGGCCTGAGTTCCAGAACACCTTCGGATCATTCTACATTCTGCCTAGTGTCTTCAATACAGATTTAGACAGAGGCTTCTCCGTCATTAATTATGAGCTGAATAAGCAGCTTGCTGCCAGAGCAGATCTTGAAGAATTAGAGAAGCTGGGGATGGACTTGAAGCTGGACTTCATCCTTAACCATGCTTCCGTTCTCTCAGAGCAGTTCCAGGATATGATTGCCAACGGCGAGGAATCCATATACAAGGACTTCTTCATCGACTGGAACAAGTTCTGGGAAGGTCACGGACAGATGACACCAGATGGCTACATTCAGCCGGAGGAAGAGCTGATTCAGAATATGTTCTTCCGCAAACCGGGACTGCCCATTCTAATGGTACGGTTCCCGGATGGCAGGGATGTGCCCTACTGGAATACTTTTTACCAGGAAATCAAATATCCCGTGGTAGATGCCCAGGATCTGATGAAGCTTGCCGGTATCCAGTATTATTCAGCAGAGGAGATTGCCTCAATCGTTAATACAGCCATTGCCAATGGCATCAAGCCCAGGGACATCGAATTTGGAAAATATAATGCGTACAAAGCAGCAGTGGTTGATTATATGGAAGCTACTAAAAAATATCTGGGGCAGATGGATCTTAATATTAAATCTCCAATAGTCTGGGATTTCTACGATGGAGTGTTGAAGCAGTTATCCGAATACGGCGCTTCAATCGTAAGGTTAGATGCCTTTGCATACACTCCTAAGGAACCCGGTGAGAAGAATTTCTTGAATGAGCCGGGGACATGGGAGGTATTGGAGAAGGTCAAGCAATTGGCAGACCCATATCACCTGTCATTACTGCCGGAAATCCATGCCAGCTACAGTGCGAAGAATTATGAAGCCATCGCGGCCAAAGGTTATATGACCTATGACTTCTTTCTGCCGGGACTGATGATTGATGCACTGGAAAATGCGGATGGGACTACGCTAAAAACATGGGCAGATGAGGTTATAGCAAAGGGCATTCAGACGGTTAATATGCTGGGCTGTCATGATGGTATTCCGCTTCTGGATCTAAAGGGGCTTATACCAGAGGAACGTATTCAGCAGCTTATTGATACCGTGGTCTCAAGAGGCGGGATGGTCAAAGACCTGCACGGGCAGCAACAAGTATATTATCAGGTGAACTCGACCTACTACAGCGCGCTGGGTGAAGATGACCAGAAGCTGCTTATGGCACGTGCCATACAGTTATTTATGCCTGGCAAACCGCAAATCTGGTATCTGGATCTGTTTGCTGGCAAAAATGACTATGAGGCGGTAGAAAGAGCAGGCGCCGGCGGTCATAAAGAAATCAATCGGACCAATCTGTCCAAAGAACAGATCGAACATGCCCTTACCATGGATGTAGTTCAAAAGCAATTAGAAATGCTCCGGTTCAGATCGTCATTCCCTGCGTTTGCGTTGGATTCAGAGATTAACATTGAAGCAGATGGACACCGGATGAGATTCACATGGGAGAAGGATGGCTGCGTGGCCACACTCCGTGCAGATCTAAAGGCAATGACCTACGAGCTGGAAGGCATCCGAAAAGGGGGAAATGAAGATGAGAAAATACGAATATCATGATGTGAATCTGCGGGGCACGCTGGAAAAGATAACCTACATGACCACCAACCGGGAGAGGGAGTCCCGGGATAAATATGCCAACGTCTATTTGCCGTATGGCTATGACGCTGCAGACACTGGCAAGAAATATAATATTCTGTATGTCATGCATGGCGGCGGAGGGAATCCGGATGCCTGGCTGGATGGCTGTAAAGTGAAGAATATGCTGGATTACGCGATCGATGCCGGAGAAGTAGAGCCGTTAATTGTGGTGTTTCCTTCATACTACAAAGAAAAGATTTCAAGAATAGGCAAACCGGATGCGGAGCTCGAAAGAGAAAACGTTATGTTGTTCCAGAGAGAGTTAGTAGAAGAGCTGCTGCCTGCCGTTGAAGGCGTATATCATACGTATGCTGAAGATCTGACCAAAGAAGGGTTGCAGGCTTCAAGAAGGCACAGAGGGTTCAGCGGGTTCTCGATGGGGGGCTGTACCACATGGTTCGCGCTTATCAATCACCTTGATTATTTCGCGGAATTCGTTCCGCTCAGCGGAGATTGCTGGGCCATTGAAGTAAAGGGAGCCTTAAGCAAACCGGTTGAGACCGTAAAAGTGTTGCATGACAGTGTTATCAAGTCCGGGTATGGGACAGACGAATTTGTAATTCATGTGGCAACCGGCACAAAAGACCCTGCCTCTGAACCGCTGACAGCACAGGTGGAGGAAATGAAGAGGTACCCGCAGACCTTTGTCTACGAGGATGACTTCTCCAAGGGGAATCTCCATTATCTGCTCGCAGAAGATGAAGTTCATTCGTATGAGTCGGTATATCAATTCCTGTATCATTTCCTTCCTTATATGTTCAAATAAAAAGTATCGATTTTTTTGGATTTAAAGTGGTTGGACACATCCGATGTATTTAACTGAAAATGTGAGTATTCAAGAGAGCGTCCTTAGTTTGGCGTTCTTTTCTTTGTATGCTTATCTGTAAGAATTCCTCAAGCAATAAGTATTCCCTTCTGTGACGTGCAATCGACTTGCTGTGGTGCAATTATTTTAAATAAATACGGATGCAGGGAAGGTGAACCCCTTGGGATAAATTTAAAGATCTGGAGAAACTGATTAGCTTATTCTCCACTAATTTCACCAAATCTACCTTCTGGTCCAACGGCCACCTACCATGTAGGCCCTGTGTGCAAACTGGATAACGATTGATTATCGCTTTTCTGGTTCGTCCAGGGAGGCTTGTTAGCTTTTTAAAGCCCTTTTCTAATACTGAGGGACATGGAATCCAATAAAGCAGGTTGCCAATAGAAAGATTCTTATGTAAATGGGCCGGAAATGGGGTGGTGGTCAATGTAATAACTGGATTGGTTCAGTATCGGAGAAGCTTCGCCGAATGAATCATAAACTTTAAGCCGGTAGAAGTCGATTGAATAATTAAGGCTTATATACATAAATTCCCTATATTAATGTATTTGCTTTTAATCTGGGTGTGGAAACGGTAAAGGCAAATTCCGTATATTATGTTTCTACAACGGGGAATGACATCACTGGAACCGGTACACGATCAAATCCATGGAAAACCATACAAAAGGCAGCAGATACCATGACAGCCGGAGATACCTGCATCATACGAGGCGGTACATACCGGGAAACAGTAACACTTCATACTTCCGGAACTTCTGCAAATCCCATAAACTTTAAGGCTTATACAGGAGAGAACGTAACGGTATCCGGTGCCGATCCGGTTACTGGCTGGAAAAATCACTCCCGGTCCATCTATTACGCGAAAATGACGGGTTCCCTTGGAACAAAAGATCAGATATTTGTTAATAAGCAAATGCAATTTGAAGCCAGATGGCCCAATTCACCAACATTTGATCCCTTAAATTCAACATATGCAACAGTTGATTCCGGTTCCGCTACAACCATCAAGGATGGGGACTTAACTCAGGCACCTGGATACTGGGTTGGCAAAACGGTTTGGAGTGTTCCGGGAACAGGCTACAAATCTTATAAAAGTACCATTACCGGCTCAAGTGGCGGCTCCATTACCTTTGATCAAATGGCTGCTGCAGCGACAGGCGGTAACAGCTATTATATTACTGGTAATCTTGAAGATCTTGACAGTGCGGGAGAATGGTATTATGACAGCATAACTGGCAGACTTTATTTATGGGCCCCTGGTGGAGCTGATCCGAATACTTTGACAGTAGAAGCAAAGGAGCGGACTTATGCCTTTGATTTAAGTTCCCGCTCTTACATAAATATTACCGGAATTAATATCTCAACTTTCGCAGAGCCAAAACTGACTTGAGCTCAAGTCAGGCTTGAGTTGGAGCAGGATAATGTAAGGGTCTTGCGAACATAGAAAAACACCACTTCATTTGGTAAAGTGAGATTGTCGAAGATCCACTAAACCACAGAAGAGGTGTCCCTTCTATGATAAAGCAAAAGTCGTCCCTAGATCAACTCCCACCTGAAATGAGACCTGCCTTTCAGGAACTCGGTGTACTGAAGCACCTGAGAAACGCAGGATTCAAAAAGGCTTTTGGCTATACCTGCTCCCATCTGTTCCTACTCGTTTTCGTGCTACTCTTCCATCAGAAAAACTGGTTTCGCCTGCTGGAAAGTGCCAAAGGTGAAGCTTTTCCTGGTAAAGATACGGTCTATCGGTTTCTCAATCATAGCGGCTTCGCTTGGCGGCGCTTCTTAACTTCGCTCAGCAGTGACACGGTGCAGCGGGTCGAAGCCCTGACTTCCGTCACGAGAACCTCCGTGTTCATTGTGGACGATTCCATGTTTGAACGAAATCGCAGCAAAGCTGTAGAACTGCTCGCTCGTTTCAAGGATCATGCGACGGGGGCTTACTATAAAGGGTTTCGTATGCTGACCTTGGGCTGGTCGGACGGCCATGCGTTTCTCCCTTTGGACTTCGCCTTGCTGAGTTCTGTGAAGGCCGGACTCACCGGCATGAATCCGGGAATAGACAAGCGCTCCTGCGGGTACAAACGCCGGAAGGAAGCCTTACTTTCTGCCCCGCATCTGGTTTCTGAGCTGCTCGAGCGGGCTATCGCTTCCGGGGTTTCTGCGGCTTACGTACTCATGGATAGCTGGTTTACACATGCCCCCCTGATCGGGCGGATTGTAGACCGGGGCCTTCACGTCATTGGCATGGTGAAAAACGACAACAAGCGGTATCTCATTCATGGCAAACAGGTTGATCTCAAAGGTCTTTACCAAGCCGCCTCGCGCGTCCAGGGGGGGCATCGGAATATTTTGCGCCAGATTTATACAGAGCTGGTTCCCGGTATTCCAGTCGTAGTCGTTTTTGTCCGCCATCGCTCTAAGAAAAACGAGTGGCTCGCCATTCTGTCGACGGATCTTACGCTGACGGCACCGGAAATCATTCAAACGTATGGTCTCCGCTGGGACATTGAAGTCTTTTTTAAATGCACCAAGTCCTTGCTGCGTCTACAAAAAGAGTTTCAAGGCCGCTCCTACGATTTGCTGATTAGCCATACCACGATTGTCTTTTCCCGCTATATTCTGCTGGCCTGGCAGCATCGGCAAAGCACCGATCAGCGGACGCTCGGCGGACTAAGAAGCGAATACAGAGACAGACTCGAATTGTGTACTCTGCCAGCAGCAACTTTCAGCTGAAGCTCATGGAAGGCAAAGAAGTTTTGAGTCTTTTGCCCTCGTTGAACATTTTTCTCTTAATATCTGTCACAAAATCCGCACTTCATCGGTTCCTCACAAAAACAAAATCCCCCTGTAAGTGCTTTTCAACAGGGTGGGGGTGCCGATGCCTTGTAATGTCATATCCTCTTACCTTGCACTACCTGGGGCTGGTGCTAGTTAAACCTGATTGATGTAAAATTGATGTAAAACATCAACAGAAACGTGTGGAAATCAGCTTCCTAGAACGGAAGTGTATTGAAAAAAATCCGTCAAATCAAGGTTTCAGCGGATTACTACAGATCGTATCCAAGGATAATATGTTCCCGCATACGGTGCATATCGAATCAGTCGCATTACTGGAGCTGAAGTAGTACAGTGGAGGGAAGCTTTGTGTATCAAGGGGCTTTGTGCTGATACAGAAGCTGGGAAGTTAGTGGGACAGCGAGCCTGATTGTGTATTGATGTGAAATTGATGTGAAAAACCTAAATAATCACCAGTAAATAAATATAATTCGACATAAAAGAAAGCAAGAAGGCGCTCGGGAATTACTCCTGAAGCGTCTTTGTTGTGCTTAAGCAACTAGCTAATTATATGGCTCAGTGATTAGATTTGAGAAGTCAATTTAATAATTTTCTTGATAGGGGCTGAAATATTTGCTAGTATAAAACCGAGGATACTGTCGGTTTTATAGGGAGATGATGCACTATGAAAAAAGGAAGTAAGCGAAAATTGGAAATCCAGAAAGTGTCGAAAGAGCTTATCATAGAAAAGGGATACTCTGCCGTTACAATGTCTGATATTGGACAGCGCATCAATCTTTCTGTTGGCGGCCTTTATTATCATTATCGTTCCGTAGAAGAAATATTTTTGGATTTAGCAGCTAATGAAACCGATAATGTATGGAGTATTTTTGAGGAAGTCAATGATATAGAAAGTTTAATTAATGTTTTTAGAAAGTATTTTAAAGCGGAAAAGACAGATTTATTAAATGTTGAAAATACACTTAACTCGATTTCCTATCAATACTACTTTAGTTTTCCGGCAGAAATTAGAAAAAGCAAAATGCAAGCTGCTTATACTGAAACGATAGGCAAAATGACCCTTATTCTTTCAAAAGTATTTGAAAATCCTCAGACCACGGAACAGTTGTGCAATCATATATATGTCATGTTGCACGGATTGAATGTTCTTGCGCTGACAGGACAAATAACAGAGGATATTATTGATTATGAGTTCAAGAAAACTGAAATATTAATGCGATGCCTGTATTCAGAAAGCGAGGAAGTACAATGAGCATAAATACTACGGTAGTGGCGACACATGCGTTTGGCAACATTACGGTGACGGAAAAGCTCATGAACTGGAATAATACACATTGGCGTTATACTGTTAGTGGTAATGGAAACAGATTTATTTTGGCTATACTGTCAAACACCACTGGTCATCTGCTAGGCTTACCTTTGGCGGAGGAATTCAGTGATACATATACAACGATTGCATTATCCGTGCCGCCTATACAATCTTTTTGTGAAACCGCAGAAGGGTTAAAGACATTGTTAGATTCTGAGGATGTTAGAATCTGTAACGTAATCGGGCATTCCAACGGTGGTGTGCATCTGCAAAACCTGATAAGCCGTTACCCGAATGTAGCGGATAAAATTATATTTTCCCATAGCCTTACCTCTATGGATAAAAACGATGCTTATACTACCAATGCATCAGAGGTAAAAGCCTACAAACTTATGCGCAGGATGCTCAAGGTGCTTCCGGTATCTATACTGACTACTGCCCTAGGAAGGATGGTTTTTCCAAAGTTTTCTTTACAATCAGGTCAGAAAGATACAGATCGGTTGATAGGGCTCTGTAAAGAAGATATGAAAAGATATAGTAAGCAGGATTTTCTTATGATGGCAAGTTGTATGGAGGATTTTCTTTTCAATTATACATTTACCTCTGAGCCGTATGTAAATAAGCCACAAGAGGTTTTGATCGTGGACAGCCCTACTGATAAAATCGCCAACCCTATGCAACGGGCACAAATGTTAAAATTATGCCCAGGTGCGCAAGAATATCATTTTAAGTCTGGTGGTCATGTAACGATGGTAAACTGTCAAGATGAGTATTTTTCTCTGCTGAACAGATTCTGGAAATGAGATGAATTGGATTGAGTGAAAGTCAAGGTTTTGGTCGTGCTGGGCCTTGGTTTTGACGTGGAGTGTGTAGCGGAAAGGAGGGCATAGCCCCTCTTTTTTTTTGGCTTATTTTGTACTATAATGAACATTTTGTGGCGTCAACGCGACTCCCTTTTTACATAGGATCAGATGAGAAGTTTATCTATTTTCGTAATATATTAAAATGATTCGTGCATTACCCATATTTAGACTTTCCCTTCCTGTTGTTAATATGAAAGCTGATACAGGGAGTAATTGGCGTTTAAGTGCTGCTGGGGAAAGCGCATACAATTATCATCGGAAGGGGAGAGGGCATCTTTATGTTATTGCGCAAGACCTTTTGACGGATCAGCGTGATCAGCAGAAGCTGGACTGTATTCAAATGTTAGGGCTGTAGATAATCGAGGCCTTCTACCCGTTCGCTTTTATGAATGCGTTTTCAGATCTTCAACCGAAACAACATATTAATTGGGGTGACTCTAAAACGAGACTTTAGAGGCTTCCTTAAGAAAAGGAGTCAAACTAAGATGAACAGTAGAAAATGTGTAATCAACATCTCCCGCCTCCTCGTCATCATCATGTTGTTCTCCGTATTCACGTATGCTCCCGTACCGGCTGCTGCGGCCGGAGATGAACTGCCAGTTGAACTGAACGACCTCATTGCTCAAGCCGAAGCTTTAAAAACAGGCAATCAGGAATTCCCGCTCCAAGTCAGTCAGTCTGTCTATGGATCCGTCTATGGTTCCGATGTGAACCGAGCTCTTCCCTGGGTACACGTCGACGAACTCCAAGCTCTTAATAATGCTCTTGAGTTCGCGCGCAATGCGAACACTCCCACGGCCGAAGCTATAGCCATTCTTAAAGAAGCAATAGTGAATTTCACTAAAAATATCAAATCAGACGGTTCTGATCCCTATTTCCGTCTTGATCCGGGTCCTGGTAAAGTTCCTGTAAAAGTTACTGCGCCCACTAATAACTGGACTGCAAGAACTCCGCTTGACAACCGTGTTCCCGCCGACTTTGCCGGTGGCACATTCAAAATGATTCCGTATCCTTTTGCAGATTCCCAAGACAAAGCTGAAGTGCTCCAGATTAATTACGCCCATAGCGGAAAAGGCACGTTCGGCGGTATAAGTATTGAATCCCCGTTGTCCCCGGCCGTAAATGTCACAGAGGGTTCAACTATTGAATTCGATGTCTTCTACCCCAAGAGCGCGCAGGGCAAATATATGAGGTGGAGAATCAGAAATACTAACACTAACCTCGATGCCTACCTCAGGGATTATCAGTACAACAACCTTAATCCCGACTGGGTTGGCAGCTACAACGGTGAATCCTGGTTGAAGGCTCACCACAGCATTACCGCCTCAGCGGGCGTTTCCTCGAACTTTATTCTTGAGCTCCATGGCGAGAATGCTCGTCCTGCAGAAACCGGTATGCTGCTTGTCGCCAACATCCAAATTACCGCACCTGATCCTAACGGCATTGCGCTTCCCGACGTAGTCAACAAGGAAAACCAGAGTGCCGTAGCGCCTCTAAAGAGTGTTTACAATAAGGAGAATGGCCTGTTCATGGTCGGCTCGATCGGAACCGGAGCAGTAACCGGAACCAGAGCCAATCACTATGAAATCTTTGTCGACGGCAACAATCTAAAGGCCGATGGAACGCATCCCCGTGGCCCCGAGTGGCTGAAAGACGTTACCGGAGCGGCCCTGAACGGCGCAACCACTACCCCTGGCTTAGCTGAATACAGTTTCCCGACCAACTCTTATCAGGCGATCAGGGATTCCGGAACTCCCGGACAGTACAAGTCTCACGGCCATGTTTTGGCATGGTACAACCAGGCCCCTGGATGGATGACACAGATTATTCCCGCGAACCTATCTTCCGGGTATAATGGCTCTACTAATTTCTACGGACTTGGCAATGGCGTTACAACTACGGTTAAGGTAGACAAAGAAATGGCGAGAAGAGTGCAGTTTAACCACACCATGTATGTGATGCGGCACTTCCTGACCACAGATACGAAGTACGGCTCAAGCGTATCCCGTGGAGTAATTCCCTTCAATTCATGGGATGTACTCAACGAAGAGGTTCACGAAAGCCGCCACAGCGAAGTCATCCCCACAAATGCGGACAGCTGGAGAACGAGCCTTAAACACACCAACTGGCTTGCTGCAATGTCGGATGATCAAATTGGCGGCGATATCACCGAGCATTACATTTACCTGCTCTTCAAAAACGCGCACATCGCGGCCCCCAACGCTAAGATGGCAGCAGCTTACAAGGCCAATTACGCTAACCTTCCGGAGTACATGAAGCTCGACGGACACGACAACGACGGCAGCATTGACGCTTACATCGTTGACAATCCTCCGAAGCTGACCTACAACGATTACGGACTTGCGACCCGCAGCAAAGCGAGAACAGTATACAACATGGTTCTCGAATTAAATACCGCATGGCGCTCCGATCCGCTATATGATGGAAGACCCCTTATCGAAGACATCGGTATCCAGGGACACGACGCGGTTGGCAAGACCCTTGCAAGCGATAACCAATATGCGATGGCTCTCTATGCCTCTCTCGTTGACCGGGGCCTGCTATCTGGTATTACCTATTCAGAGCTTGACCTTAAGGTGCCGACCGATGCCCCCGGAGGCGGCGCGACCGCTCCCGCAGTGCTCAATGTCAGACAGTCGGACGCCCTTGGTTATGAGTACGCGCTGCTGTACAAAACGTTTACCAAGTTCGCCCCGTATATAGATCACATCATCAGCTGGGGCGTATCAGGTTCAGGATGGCAGGGAAGCTATGTCCTGTTTGACGGTCAGAGCAATGCTAATGCCGGCTACTATGGCGCCATGAATCCGGACAGATTCATTCTTGGACATTCGTATCTGGATGGTTTCTTTGCAGGTGAATACGAGAAAATCCAGAATGCTGCCGTTGACCTTGGCGATCTTGGAGTCTATACACCCGGTAGTGTGAGTGCGGACCTCAGCGGCTTGACACTGAGTGCGGGAACACTCCAGCCGGCTTTCAACGCAGCCACCACAGAGTACGATGTATCCCTGCAGGATGCCAGCAGCATTACAGTGACAACAACAGCGGCAGACAGCAGGTCATCTATTAAAGTGAACGGCACGGTAGTTGCCAGCGGTACAGCTTCCGGAGCCATAACGCTGACACCTGGTACAAAAGCAGATATAAAGGTAGAGGTGACAGCTACGGACGGTACGGTAAAAACGTACACCATAAAAGTAAATAATGGCAGGACAGAGGCTTCGCCTACTCCAAGCTCCGGAACACCATCTGCAACACCTACACCTGCGGCACCTTCAACGCCTGTACCTGCAGCATCTTCAACCCCTGCATCTGCAGCACCAGTTGTTCAGGGCCAGACAGTAACCATGCAGACAATTGTGAAGAATGGAACCGCATTTGTTCCGACACTGGATCTGGCAAAAGTAAAAGAATTTATGGATAAAAATGTTACCCTAGACATACCTGTGGCGCAAGGAGTGAATTCATACTCCGTAGGCTTGCCTGCTGAAGCACTGTCAAGCGGAACAAAGGATGACAAACTTACAATTTCTACGGAATTGGGCAAGGTAGTAATATCCGGTAATATGTTGGCAGGCACAACTGAAAGCAGCAGCAAGGAAGTAGCGCTGGAGATTGGAAAAGGCGACAAGTCCAAGCTTCCGGCGGAAGTGAAGGCGGATCTCGGCGATAGACCGATCATACAGCTTAGCCTTAAGGTGGACGGAAAAGAAACGGCCTGGAGCAATCCCATTGCACCTGTAACCGTATCCGTGCCTTACAAGCCGTCTGCGGATGAATTGAAGAGTCCCGAAATGATTGTTGTCTGGTACATTGACGGAAGCGGCAATGTTCTAACAGTACCGAGCGGACGTTATGCTCCCAAGACCGGTATGGTAACCTTCACAACAACTCATTTCAGCGACTACGCAGTAGCTTACGTATCCAAGACATTCACAGATCTCGGAAAGGCAGCATGGGCCAAGAACGCAGTCGAAGTACTTGCATCAAAGGATATTCTCAAGACAGAGGGTGATGTATTCAATCCGTCAACCGATATCACAAGGGCAGATTTCCTTTACTCCCTTGTCAGGGCGCTTGGCTTGACTGCAAAAGTAGATGGAAATTTCAGCGATGTACAGAAGAATGCTTACTACTATAATGAAATTGCAATTGCCAAAGCTCTTGGTATTGCTAATGGCATAGACAACGACAGATTCGGCAGCGCTCATAAGATCACAAGACAGGACATGATGGTATTGACCGAAAGAGCCTTGAAGCTTGAGAAGAAGTTGAATACCCAGGGTGCGGCTGCGGATCTGGAGAGATTCTCCGACAAGTCCGAAGTTGCTTCCTATGCCGTGAACAGCGTAGCTGCCATGGTTAAGGAAGGGTTGATCGAGGGCAGCGGCAACAAAGTCAATCCGACTGGAAACACAACCAAAGCAGAAGCTGCGGTATTCCTCTACAGACTGTATAATAAGTAAAAGATTCGCATAAGAAAGTTGGAAACCGCGACAGCTATTGCTGGCGCGGTTTTTGTTAAGGTGCATACACCGTTCATTTTAAAGGCGCAAAACATTAAAACTTAACCGCTCTGCCTTGTGCTCTAAAGAATCAAGGTCAGTTTGCTCCAAAAGCGACGTATTGAGTATCTGCTCCGTACAGAGAGCTGAGATTGTAGTGGTGGAGCGGGTCAGGGGAGTAGGGTTACCATATGAAAAATCGGCCTTGTTCGCATTGCATGCGAAGAGGCCGATTTTTATTCTTCTTCAGTTTGACCGAATCATTTCGGTAATTCGTTTTTAGATTTACTTATTTCAATTTTCCTGCACGGATGTCGTCTGTCATCCCTTTATAAGGCGCTTTGGAAATTAATTCTTGATTGTCAATACCGGCGTTTTCCAAAAATGTGATATCAGCAAATTCAGGAACAACATATTTTGGATAAGTTTCATATTTTTCGCGCGATTCTTTCATTAATTCAAGATGATCATTTTGATAACAAACCGTAATTTCCGGATGTTCATGAACCCACTTTGGGAAAAAGATAACACCGTGCATTCGTTTTTCATTTGGCATAAAGTTCAAGGAAACGTCCGTTCCTGTTGGCTCGGTCCATGATACTTTATAAACGCCTTCTGTTAGTTTTACAATATCAACTTCCTGGTCACGCACCCAGCGGCCCGCAACCATGCCGCTATGGATACGATAATCAATGGTATGGTCATTCTTGATGTAGATTTCGTATTCCCAACCAATTTCATAAGTATAAATCATATGGCTTCCTACAAAGTCTTTTAAACCTTCTTTTGGTTGCATATAGAGTTCTCCTTATTATTTCATATCCCGCCAGTTTTGGATATTGTTCTCCCAAATATATTTATATTTTCCGATAATATCTCTTGCTGTTTTTGGCTTTTGTCCAGTCAAAGCTTCAATAGCATCGGATTGAACGTTTAAAAGCCCTTCTTTAATGCTGGCATCGGTTGTCACGAGATCATCGCCGCAGAATGGAACAGGCGAGTTGGAGAAATCTCCGGTAATTTCTCTGGGAATGTGCAGTTTTTCCAGGTGTTCGTAATATTGCTCCGCATTCACGGGAGTATACTCCAGGTCTCTACCGGAAACTTCTTTAATTAGGTTGCACAGATCCCTTACGGAAACAGACTCTGATCCTACGATATTATAAGCCTGGTTATCCTTGCCTTTTCCGAGTAGGGCTGCGGCTGCGGCCCTTGCGCAATCATCTTTGTGAACTAAAGTAGCCCGTTCTTCGCCGGCAGTGCTCAACCATTTATTGTCGGACATTAGTGCCAACATCGTATACATAGTCAGATAGTTTTCTAAATATAAGTTATTTCTCATTGCATTGTAGGTAATGCCTGTTGACTTTAAGTAGTTTTCAGTTGCTGTATGGTCTGGAGTTACAAAAACGTGAGCGTAATTAGGATCTGTCGCACCGATAAATGAACTATACGTGATGTGAGAGATTCCTGCTTTGATTGCTGTATCAATCGCATTTTTGTGTTGTTGTACTCTTCTGCCTACTTCAAGGCCAGAGACAATATAGATACGATCACCATCTTTGAAAGCCCGTTCCATGGATGGAATGTCATCATAATTGATTTCAAAGATTGTGACTCCCGCATTCTCCCAACGTTGAACCGTATCTTTGGGAATTCTGTCTTTCTTCATGCATGTGAAGGTTAAATTGCGACCATCTACTTCTGCGAGAACCGTTTCCGCCACACGGCTTGCTAGTTGACCATCTACGCCTGTTATAATATAACGCATGTTTATTCCTTCTTTCCTAGTGATCACTTTCACAAGGAGAGAATAGCATAGGTTGACAATAGAGTGAAATTACCCTATGTTATGATTTATAAAAAGGATTTATTATTAAAAAGGGTGTTTCAAATGAATATTCAGCAATTAAAGTGCTTTGTTTCTCTTGCCGAGACACTGAATTTTTCAACAACGGCTGAGAAATTAAATTTGACACAACCTGCTGTAAGCCACAACATAAAAAGTTTAGAAAATGAGCTGGGAATCATTTTATTTGTTCGCAACAAAAGGACTGTTAATTTGACTTTAGCCGGCAAAAGCTTTTACGAAGATATGGAAGGACTGCTATTTAGATTAGACCAATCCATTAAGAAAGCAAAACGGCTCTCGGAAAAATATGAAAGCACTTTGGTTATCGGATACACGGAGACTGTTTTTGAGAAGAAGGTTTTGCCGGACATGATTAGGCGATTTAAGGGAAAATACCCGCAGATTCAAATTCAGTTGAAAAAGTCTAATTTGACTAGAGAGAAAGAAGATTTATTAAACCAAAAGTTTGATATCATATTTACTTCGGAAGATAATTTGGGAAAGGACATTGATTTTTGTTTTTATCGGGTACTTCAAGGGTCCTATGTTTGTGTACTGCCCAAAAATCATCCTTTCGCGAATGAAAGTGAGCTGGACATTGAACAATTAAATCATCAATCGATCATTTTATTTGACGAACACCAATCCCCCCCAACCCTAAAAAGGATGAACAGGAAAATTATTGAGAATTGTCCCGATTCCATTTATACCTATGGTGATACCATAAATACAGTCCATACCATGATAAAAAGTGATCTTGGCGTTTCGGTTCTGCCGGACTTTGTGATTGGAGAGGATAGCGAGATCGCCATTGTTCCTTTAAGCTATACTGAGGAAGTGGTTTACGGTCTTGCTTGCCTTAGAAGCGAAGAGCGCTTAGAAGTAAAACGCTGGATTTCAACTATAAAAGAGTTACTCACTTAAACCGAAACCTGAACCGGGCAATGAGAAATCTTTGCTTTGACTTCAGGTTTTTTATACTAGTCAAGTGAATGCATCCTACTGCAAGGAGGACACGAAATGTATATTGCAAATTTGACTTATGTAAAACCTTTGGCAGAGGTGGAAGAATATTTAGAAGAGCATATTGCATTCTTGGAAAAGTATTATGAATTAGGAAAATTCATCTGTTCAGGGAGAAAAAATCCTCGTGACGGAGGAATTATCTTATTTAATGCAACAGATGAAACTGAAATGAATCAGATTATATCAGAAGACCCATTTCACGTAAATAAGATTGCTAACTATGAAATAATTGAATTCTATCCAACAAAGTATTCTCCCGATTTCAAATGCTTCATTGATTAGAAAAAGGGCTCGGAGGTTTTTGATATGACAAAACATTTTTGGCGTGATTTACCACGGCCTTTTTTTATACTGGCGCCCATGGAGGATGTGACGGATGTTGTTTTTCGCCATGTCGTAAGTAGAGCGGGCAGACCGGATGTGTTTTTTACGGAGTTTGCGAATACAGAGAGCTATTGTCACCCGGAGGGAAACCATGCTGTGCGCGGGCGCTTGATGTTTACAGAGGATGAACAGCCCATTGTAGCTCATATCTGGGGAGATAAGCCGGAATACTTTCGTCAAATGAGCATTGGTATGGCGAAGGAAGGATTCAAAGGCATTGATATCAATATGGGTTGTCCTGTAGCAAATGTAGCAGAGAACGGGAAGGGAAGCGGCCTGATCTGCCGTCCCGAACTCGCAGCGGAGATCATCCAGGCTGCAAAAGCCGGGGGACTGCCCGTCAGTGTAAAAACAAGACTCGGGTTCAGTGACTTAGACGAATGGCGTGGCTGGTTAACCCATATTTTGCAGCAAGACATTGTGAATCTGTCCATTCATCTGCGTACAAGAGAGGAAATGAGCAAGGTAGATGCCCACTGGGAACTGATTCCGGAGATTAAGAAGCTGCGTGATGAGGTGGCACCAGATACACTGCTGACCATTAACGGGGATATCCCGGACCGTCAGACTGGCCTGAGGCTCGCTGAAGAGTACGGTGTGGATGGGATTATGATCGGGCGTGGTATTTTTCATAATCCATTTGCTTTTGAGAAGGAGCCGAAGGATCACAGTAGTAGGGAATTGCTTGATTTGCTGCGGCTGCATCTGGATCTCCATGATAAATACTCAGTACAGGCACCACGTTCGTTCAGCCCGCTTCAACGATTCTTTAAAATATATGTCCGCGGATTCCGAGGGGCAAGTGAATTAAGAAATAGCTTAATGAACACAAGATCAACAAGTGAAGTGCGTGTGCTGCTCGATGAATTTGGAAATAAGGAGCCTGATGGGGCGGAGGAACGTGGGGATTAGGTTGCCAAGATTGAGGATCGGCTGAATGGAGAGGGGGACCAACCCGGAGCCAACAAGCCTTTCCTCTGTTTTTATAGGGAGGGGGATCACATGTCCTGGAGCAAATTGAAACAACAACTGGAGGGCTTTCTCTGTCCTGCGTTAAATGGAAGGGTAGAATACCGCGCACCAGGTTACCGTTATCTGCCTGATAAATCAGGGATTTGTTATATTACCGTAGATAAAAAGAACGTGCTCAATATGAGTGATAAAACGAACCCGATCAGATGGTATCAAACGGAGCTGGAAATTAAGAATGATCCGGATATCCAAATTCCTATCAGCAATGATGAAATTGAAGCGGTCAGAAAAGCCACCAAGGGGCCAGTGCCGGAGGATCGTCTAGTAGTAATGGCTAGAAGCAGAAAAAGTACAGAGCATGCAAAAGAGCTTTTGTCAGCACAGGCTTCATTAAGTAAATCGAATTTTATCGTTGTGGCTAATAAGTTCTTGACTACTCCTATAGAGGAAAGTATGGAGAGCGAGGAGATTCTGTTGAATGTTCTGGCTTTGGTGGATAGAAGGGTTGGGAAAAAGCGGATTGAGAGCATGGCTGAGAGGGTGAGGTTGAAGCATCCGATTGTGCGGTATTTTTATGAGTTGCGGCGTAAGACATTGTGAAGTATGATGCTCGCGAATGATCATAGATGGGCAAGGGGCAATCGGCAAATGGACAGGGTAGTGATAATTAAGAACTCACTCTTAAGTAGCGAATAGTTGTAATTATTAAACCGAAGACCCTATTTGATTTAGGTCGTCGGCTTTTCATTTTTTGGGGCACATCGTATAAAGTTGTATACACTGTCTACTTCACACATGTGGAGTCGGTAGCCTTATTGCTTCAAAAATGAGTTGGGGTGTATTGCTATAGTGTTGAAAAGAAGGATGGTCTAGTTACTACGTGGATCACTTGTATACAAAGTAGAATTGAATATTGTTTTTTTCAGAAAATAGGCACCTAACTGGTGCTTATTTTCTATCGGAAAAAGCAGGAAATAGACTTATCTAAACGAAATCAATTGATATTATTCTGAGTTCAACGGTTTTTGTTGCCTTTGGGATGGGATTGGTAACATTCAAACTGAGTTCAAATAATGCATCAAAAGACATTAAGTATAAGCGCAAATTAAGGTATAAGTGGCTTCGAGGAGTGTAGGGGAACTTTGATTTCTAAATATTACCTGTGAGGTTTAATTCAGGGAGGGATTACTTTGTCCATGGAACCATTATTACGTCCAGGAGATTATACTATCGAAAAATGCAGCATAGCCCTACTTCACTTTCTTAGACGGTTTAAAATTGATGATGTATTTCGATTAATTGGATACTCCTATATACGCTTAAACCATGAGGCAGCTACTTCCAGTGGATATAAAGTTTCACCTAAACTAATGGTTAACTTACCTTTCATGTATGCAGAAAATGCATTCAATGGGGTGGAGAGGATTAGTAATTATGATTCTGCTTTTACTCATATAGTAGATATGCTTGAAGACATTTATTATTGTCACTACAATGATGCAACAGCTGGAGCGGATACAAATTATTCTCATGGAGACGTAGCTTCTAATATGTATATGAATTTTCATTTTAACTTCCCTGATATTTCTATTAGACAGTACTTGGAGTTTTTCTATAAGCACGTTGATATATTAGAACACTATTTTAGAACGATTGAGTTAACTGGGGATCAGATTATCAGGGGGATCCTACTAGTGATGAATTATGAACGGGCATGCAACAAAAATTTAATGCTGAGAATGCAAAAGAAGTGGCATCAAATAAGAGACAGAAATTGTTTTGTTCCTTTAGGAGTTGATTCAAAAATTAACCCGAAGATTAGATCACATTTTTCAACAGAATGTATTCGCATGTTACTTATTAATTTCGATATTCCGGCGGACATATTCATTAATGCTTTGTTTCTTAATGTGCAACAACAAGATGTAATTTCCTTTGAGTATCCTACTAATCTATATAAGAAGTATAGAGGCTACATTGGAATAGAACATAACAGATATATCTTGTTACCCAGAAATCATTATGTTATGGATCGCTTGTTTAATATTATTGAGGACAGTGAGTTGTACATTGATAAAAGAAAAGGAGATTATTTAGAGAATAAAGCTTATGAGATTATTTGTGATTTTTTTGGGAAGGAAAATGTATATAAAAATTTATTCGATGAGAACGGAGATGATCAAGATATTATGGTCCTGTATAATGGTTATCTTCTATCTATTGAATGCAAAGCAACAAAATTAAAAGAGGTTTTTATCAACAATGAAAAATCAAAAACAAGATTACAAAGAAATTTTAAATCCTCATTACAAAAAGCTTATTCTCAGTCTGAAAGAATTGCTCTTCATATGGAAAAAGGTACAGCGAAATTCTACAACTCAAAAGATAAAGAAAAAAGAAAATTAATATTAGATTTAGCAGTAATCAAGAAAACGGCTGTTAGAAGCATAATTGTCACTCTTACTCCTTATCTAAATCTTGGTACGGATATTCATTTAATGCTAAAAAAAGAAGGTGTAATAAAGGAACCTTGGTCAGTTGATATATTTTCTTTGGAGCAAATACTGTTTAGATGCAAGCACAATTTCAATATTGAATTTTTCATGGGGTTTCTTGAAAACCGACTTGAGTTATTTGGTTCAGTCTTTTCAGTATCAGGTGATGAACTCAGCCATTTTGGAAGTTACATTAGATATCGTGAACTGTTTAACCAGCGTATAGAAGGAGTAACCACACGATTAGGACCTGGATATCGAAGTTTTGTCAACGACTATATAAATTTAGATAACTATATGGTTTTTCGTGATTACTTAGGTATTTAATTTTGTAGAGATTGACTGTTATTGAATAACGGAGGTGTTTTCTTAAACGATACAATAGTTTAATTTATCGGATCTATAAGATTTTCATGAAGCACGCTCTTTGATTATCACCGGATAACGGGGGCTCTGGTGAATCGAGGCTATCCTTTTAATAGGGAACATATACGCCGTCTGATGTAACTAATAGGCATATAGATATCATAAGCCCAATCTCCGCATGCACCTGTATTCCAAGTGCTGATGACCTTATATGCTTCGTAGACTGGCCATTGATCGTCCTACTATGAGCTATTCAGTTCTCTGGAAAAAGGTTTTGTTTTTACCCGCCTCAAATGCGCTTTCCAGCGCTGTAAACGGGAGATTATGAACATTGAATAAGACTCTTGCTTTATAAGTAGAACTTACCAGGGACTGCTCGGAAAGGAGATCTAAAGGTCTCTATAGACTTCAAAAGCCCCGCTCCAAAAGGATCTTGTATTATTCAGACAAAAGCAGTGATTGACCCTGCATTATAAGGACATGAGTACTCGCGAAAGAAGTGGTACTCCTCTCATATCGTACTACCTTTCTAATTATGAGCGTCGAACAACCTGCATCTTAAAGACAAGATGTGGGTTGTTTGATATTGACAGGCACTCTTCAATAAAATCTTGAAAAAGTAAAGGTATGAATGCCTATTACCTATATAGCCCTGAATTGATATTGATAAATATCTAATATGGGTAATTACTTATCCCACGGATGGGGTACCAACTTTAATTAAAAGAATTCGATAAAGAAACAATACAATCATTTTTAGTATTGTAATACTAAATATTATCATGGTATTATTTAGATGTAAGTTCCTAGTGCTAGAGGGTGATAAATTGATTGAATCGTTCTGGAATATCTGTTTACTTCATGATATTAGCTCCCGGGATCAATTACTTCGGGAGGCTGTAAGAGTTACTCAGACTAAAAGGGTATTGGAACAACAAGGGGGAGATCATCAGATTTTTTTAGAGCCGGAAGTATTGTTTCGATGGATGAAGGAACAGGTAGGAGAGAGAGAATTGGGACATTTCCCAGGTGATCAGGATTTATTTAATAAACTGTATCACGCTGGGAAGGATATCGACTTGTTGGAATATACCCTGCAGACGTTACAGCAAGATCGGGTTATGGGAGGAATTATCGTTCATTCCGGAATCATGGATAGGTTTGTAGCTATGTGTGATTATCATCATTACCAATCTCTTCTCATCACGGAGACAGAGAAATATATTCGAGGGCTAGTGGACACGCAGTGTTTCAAGCAATCGTTCAGGTTAACGCTGCTGACAGAAAACTATATTTTCGCAAAACTTCTGAAGGTCTACTTCGAACCTTATCCTAACGTCAATGTCATTCAAGGATCTATTTATCATCCATTGCCGCTAACTGGAAAATTCGAGGCCATACTAGCCATTCCAAATTTCGGAATGAAAATGGACGAAGATGACGAAGTGACGATTCGGGACTCCGAGGGCGTGGCAGTTAATTATCTTATTCCGCTCTTACAAGATGGCGGGAAGATTAGTGTAACTTTCCCCGCACGGATGATGTTTCAATCGGGGAGTATCGCAACTTGGCGTAAGCAAACGAATGAACTGATCCCAGTCTGTAATATTAATTTGCTTCCAGATGGGTTGTTTCGCCCCTTTACTTCCATCAAGACCTATCAAGTCGAATTTGGGAATTCGCCAGCAAAAGAGGTACATCTAGGTCGATTACAGCTTCAGAAGTTGACGCTAGTTAGTGAGCGAGAAATCACCATTCATGCTGAGCAGTTTCTACAGCTGGAGAATTGGCGAATCGACATGCTGCTGGAAGAAGATCATGACTTGTTACACGTGTTCAAGCAAGCTTCTGTTCCTAAAGTGAAACTACGAGATATAGCAGAGATTTTCCGGGGTAAGTCCATTTTGAAGCAAAATTTAAAGTCAGGAAGCATTAGAGTACTTAACATCTCCAATTTGCATGACGGCGAAGTGATTCTTGATGAACTAGAAACGATTGATGAAGAAGAGAGGAAGGTTAGGCGTTACGAAATCCTCAAGGATGATCTCGTAATGACCTGCCGGGGAACGGTGAACAAACTGGCAGTATTCCCGGAGTCTGAAGGAATCTTTATCGCCTCTGCGAATATTATCGTTGTTCGTTTCAAATCAACAATCCTAAGTCAGTATGCAAAGATTTTTCTGGAGAGTCCAGTGGGATCTACGCTGACTAAAGGCCTTCAACGCGGGACAACGGTCATGAATTTGAATCCAGCTGATGTGGCCGAAATCGAAATTCCTCTTCTAACGAAGGAAGAACAGCTAGATCGGATTAATAGATACAATCAAGAGAAACAGCGATACAAAACAATTGTCCAAGAGGCAACAACCCGTTGGGAGCAAGTGAAAAATCAACTTTACAGTGAACTATACTGAGGAGGACCAAGAAGACATGGCAACAGCTAATATCGGATTTGAAGAGAAATTATGGAGTATGGCTGATAAGCTGCGCGGGAGTATGGATTCCGCAGAATACAAGCATGTCGCGCTTGGCTTGCTGTTCCTGAAATATGTATCAGATGCATTTGAGGAGAAATTCGCGGCGCTTAAAAATGAACCTTATGCAGATCCAGAAGATCGGGATGAATACATAGCGGCAAATATCTTCTGGGTTCCAAAAGATGCGCGTTGGAGCAACATTAAGAGTAGCGCTAAAAAACCGGAAATCGGGCAAATTATCGACCAAGCAATGATCGATATCGAGAAAGAAAATCCGTCACTTAAAGGTGTATTGCCAAAGGATTATGCCAGACCGGCACTCGATAAAACACGGCTCGGTGAAGTCATCGACTTGTTTTCGTTCAAAGTCGGTGATGAAGCAAGTCGATCCAAAGATGTGCTCGGCCGGGTGTATGAATATTTCCTCAGCAAGTTTGCAAGCGCAGAAGGCAAGAATGGTGGAGAGTTTTACACCCCGAACAGTGTTGTTCAGCTATTAGTAGCGATGATCGAGCCTTTCAAAGGCCGTGTTTATGATCCATGCTGTGGTTCAGGTGGGATGTTCGTACAAAGTGAGAAGTTTGTAGAGGAACATCAGGGTAAGCTTGGCGATATTGCAGTATATGGCCAGGAGTCAAACCCGACCACTTGGAAATTGTGTAAGATGAACTTAGCGATTCGCGGACTCGACAGCAACCTGGGTGAGCATCACGCCGATACGTTTCATAACGACCTGCACAAAAACTTAAAAGCGGATTACATATTAGCCAATCCTCCGTTTAATATCAGTGACTGGGGCGCTGCAAGACTGACGGAAGACGCTCGTTGGGCCTATGGAATTCCTCCTGCAGGGAATGCAAACTATGCTTGGATTCAGCACATGGTAAATAAACTTGCTCCGAGTGGAGTGGCTGGTTTTGTACTCGCCAATGGTTCGATGTCCACGAGTACAACTGCAGAATTTGAGATTCGCAGTAAGCTAGTCAATGAGGATTTGGTGGATTGCATTGTCTCTTTGCCAGGGCAGTTGTTTTATTCAACGCAAATCCCGGTATGTCTCTGGTTTATGGCCAAGAACAAAGCTCCTAAAGGACAACGTGACCGCCGCGGAGAAATTCTATTTATTGACGCTCGTAAAATGGGGCAGATGGTGGATAGAACTCATAAGGAATTAAACTCCGAAGATATCAAAATAATCTCAGATACTTATCATGCTTGGCGTGGACAGCTTGATGCGGGGGACTATGAGAACATTAAGGGTTTCTGTAAAGCCACTACGCTTGCAGAAGTCCAAGAACACGAATATATTTTAACACCTGGTCGGTATGTCGGAATTGAAGATGTTGAGGAAGACAGCGAACCGTTTGAAGATAAGATGGTACGGCTGACGACAGAATTAGCAGAGCAATTCACTAAGTCCCGTCACTTAGAAAGTGAGATTCGAAAGCAGCTTGGGGGGATTGGGTTTGATTTCTGAAGAATGGCAGACTTATAAATTAGAAGAGGTGCTTGAAGCATTAATCGATTATAGAGGCAAGACGCCGAAGAAGACCAATGCTGGTATCCCATTGATCACCGCTAAGATCGTTAAAAATGGAACGATCATGAATCCCAAAGAATTTATTAGTGAGAAAGATTATGATTCTTGGATGGTTAGAGGGTTACCGAAATCAGGTGATGTGGTATTAACTACTGAAGCACCTTTGGGTGAGGTTGCACAACTTATCAATAGTAACGTGGCGTTAGCACAAAGGATTGTTACCTTAAGAGGGAAGGCAAATGTATTGGACAATGGTTTTCTTAAGTATTTTCTAATGTCCAGCATTGGTCAATCTAGGCTAAAGGAAAGAGAATCAGGTACAACGGTAACAGGGATCAAACAATCTGAATTGAGATTAGTCGAAATCAATATGCCTGATTATAATTCGCAGAAAAGGATCTCTAAGATCCTGGCATCTATTGATGAAAAGATCGAACTCAGTAACGCCATCAAGAAAAACCTGGAAAAAATGTCCCAGGCTCTTTTCAAACAATGGTTTGTAGGCTTTGAGTTTCCGAATGAGAACGGGGAACCCTATAAGTCCAGCGGCGGTGAGTTTGAGGAAAGTGAGTTGGGCTTGATTCCGAAGGGGTGGAGAGTGGGCATATTCTCAGAACTGGTAAATGTAAAGTATGGGAAAGATCATAAGAAGTTGGATGATGGCTCCATTCCGGTGTATGGTTCTGGTGGTGTAATGCGATATGTTGACAAGGTATTGTACTCTGATGAATCAGTACTGATTCCAAGAAAAGGAACTCTAAATAATGTCATATATGTTAATGAGCCATTCTGGTCAGTGGATACAATGTTTTACACAGTGATGAATGTGCCGTACATCGCGAAATTTATATACTTTTTTGTCAGCAGTAAAGATTTGGTATCAATGAATGTTGGCTCGGCTATTCCAAGTATGACAACAGATATTTTAAACAAAATGCCCGTTGTCATTCCGCGAGAGGATGTTCTTGAGAAGTTCGATAGAATAACTTCCGCATTATTTGATAAAATTTACAATTTGATTATTGAAAACAAGAAACTATTGGATATCCGTGACTCTCTCCTTCCCAAGCTTATATTAGGAGAAATTAGAGTTTAGGTGGATCAAGAAGACTCGTATACTGCTCAAACTTTCGACCTGCCCATAGCAACAGAAAGCAAAACGTGATACTCCACTACTTAAATCAAGGAGGTGCATCATATGGCTCTGTATACCTCATCCTATACCGAGAGCGACCTGGAACAGGCTGCGCTTGAATGGTTCGAAGAGTTGAATTACAACAAAGCTTACGGTCCAGAAATCTCGCCAGAGGGAGAATACCCAGAAAGACTTTTCTATCAGGATGTTATTCTAAAAGACCGCCTTCGCGAAGCTCTGATTCGGATTAACAAGCGACTGCCACGGGAAGCGATCGAGGAAGCGATTCGTATAATTGAAGTACCACGCAGTCCAAGCCTGATGATCAACAATAAAGCCTTCCAGAAAATGATTACCGATGGTATTGATGTACAGTACCGGGCGACTAACGGAGACTATCCAACAGAGAAAGTTTGGCTATTCGATACTCATCCTGACCGAGTAGATAATAACGACTTTCTGGTCGTTAATCAATTCACAGTAATCGAGAATCAAAAGGATAAGCGACCGGATGTGGTGGTTTTTATTAATGGTCTACCGATCGCAGTCTTGGAGCTGAAGAGCGCCTCCAATGAAGAAGTGGGAATTAGTGATGCATACAATCAGGTGCAGACATACAAAAAGGCGATCTCATCTCTTTTTACATATAATTCGTTTTTGGTCATCAGTGATGGTGTTAATGCTCGTGTAGGAAGCTTGACGGCTGATGAGGAACGGTTCATGATGTGGCGGACGATCGATGGTGAAGATGTTGCCTCCTCCTCTCTACCTCAACTCGAAGTGTTGATCAAGGGGATGTTCGAGAAAAGAAGGTTGCTCGATATTATCAAGCATTTTGTATTGTTTCAGACGGATGGGGAACATCTCTTCAAAATATTAGCCGGTTATCACCAGTACCATGCTACCAACAAGGCGATAGCGTGTACTGAGAGAGCGACGATGGAGGAAGGCGATCGGAAAATTGGTGTCATCTGGCACACGCAAGGCTCCGGAAAAAGCCTATCCATGGTCTTTTACGCCGGAAAGCTGGTACTGACAATGGACAATCCGACGATTGTTGTCGTAACAGATCGAAATGATTTGGACGATCAACTGTACGCTACGTTCAGCAAGTCGAAAGATTTGCTACGTCAAACCCCTCAACATGCAGAAAACCGCACACATTTACAAGAGTTGTTATCGGTGGAGTCAGGTGGGATTATTTTTACAACGGTCCACAAATTTTCGCCTGAGGAAGGCGATTCAAAGTACCCAGCACTCACAGACCGCCGCAATGTGATCGTCATCGCGGACGAAGCTCATCGTAGTCAATATGGATTTCAGGCCGAGATGGTCACAGCTGAAGATGAGGCTAACATTAAGTACGGATATGCCAAATACATGCGCGATGCATTGCCAAACGCTTCCTTTATTGGCTATACAGGAACACCTGTTGAATTGACAGATAAGAATACCCCTGCTGTCTTCGGTGATTATATCGATATTTATGATATGACGCGAGCGGTGGAGGATGGGACAACTGTCAAGATCTACTATGAAAGTCGAATTGCCCGGTTGGAGTTATCTGATACTGAGCGACCCATCATCGATAATGAATATGAAGAAATTACGGAGTATCAAGAATATACACAACAAGAAAAGCTGAAGTCTCGGTGGGCGCGGTTGGAAGCGTTGGCTGGTTCGGAGAAACGGATCAAACAAGTCGCCAAAGACATGGTCAATCACTACGAGCAACGGCAGGGTGCCATGTATGGTAAAGCGATGATCGTTGTTATGACGCGTCGTATTGCCATCGATTTGTATAAAGAAATTATCTCGCTTCGACCAGATTGGCACAGTGATCACGACAACGAGGGTAAAATCAAAATCGTTATGACAGGAACCTCCAGTGATCCAACAGATTGGCAGCCTTATATTGGAACGAAGCGCCGCAGAGAACATTTGGCAAAACGGATGAAAGATTTGAAAGACCCTCTTGAAATCGTAATTGTCCGCGACATGTGGTTAACGGGATTTGACGTCCCTAGTATGAACACCATGTACATTGATAAGCCCATGAAGGGGCATAACCTTATGCAGGCGATTGCCCGTGTAAACCGGGTATTCCGAGACAAGCCAGGCGGTCTAATCGTGGACTATATTGGCATCGCGGATATGTTGAAATCAGCACTTCAACGGTACACGGAAAATGATCGCAAGACTGCGGGTATCAATACGGATCAGGCGGTTGACTTCATGCTTGAGAGATTACAACTTATCCGAGAACTTTTGCATGGACACGACTTTACTAGATTCGCTTCAGAGAAAGCTTCCGAACGGATGAAGGCCATCGTTGAAGCGGTGGACTACGTACTGGGACTCGGTGATCAAGGAAAACGTGATTTTGTGGATTGGACAACGGAGTTGGCAAAAGCATATGCCCTATGCGCAACTACAGAAGCTGCAGAGCAGGTAAACTTGGAGATTAGTTTCTTCAAGTCTGTCAAATCGGGAATCGTCAAAATTATCACAACGGAAAACAAGAGGAAGACGACGAATGAGCTAGACGCTGAATTAAATCAATTGATATCCAAGTCGATAATGTCTGACGAAGTCGTTGATATTATGGAAGCAGTCGGTTTGCAAAAGCCGGACATCTCGATATTGTCGAATGAATTCCTGGAGAATGTACGTGGGATGAAACAAAAAAACCTTGCGGTAGAGTTGTTGAGAAGGTTGCTTCAAGGTAAGGTGAAGGCTGTTTCAAGAGTCAGCATTATTCAGTCAAAGAAGTTCTCAGAGATGCTAGAAGAAGCTGTTCGTAAATACAACAACCGTACAATCGAGACAACGCAGGTAATTGAAGAGTTGATCCAAATGGCCAAGGAGATGAACGCTGCCGTAAAGCGCGGTGAAGATCTGGGGCTTATTAAGGAAGAAGTAGCCTTCTATGATGCCTTGTCCTCAAACGAAACAGCAAAAGAACTGATGGGCGATCTCGTTCTAAAGCAAATTGCCCATGAGCTCACACAAGCCATTAAAAGCAATATCAAGGTGGATTGGACGCTTAGGGAGAATGTACGGGCCCAGATGCGGATTACCGTCAAACGGTTATTGAAGAAATATGGTTATCCGCCAGATCTTGAGAAGATGGCTATAGACCTCGTCATTCAGCAAGCAGAATTGATGGCTCAGGCAGAGACAGAAGATTTTAAATATTAAGACACCAGGCGTAACTAACAGATTTTATCTTTAGTTGCGCTTAATCTCATACCCAAATTAAAATAATAGGACGAGAAATCCTAATAAATGAGAAAGTAAGATTATTGACTGGAGTGGTGAAAACTGAAGACCTACATAATATTTGACACAAATATCTTGCATCGAAGTAAATATAGTGATTATTCTAAGTTTGCCTTCCCGCAAATATATGATGATATAAGAGGTAAAATTGAACGATATGAATTGGAGGAAAAATTTGAGGTTTTCGTACCAGAAATTACAATTAATGAACTTTTCCAACAACAAATTGAGTCCTTTGAAGAGATATTTTGTGCTCTTAAGGAAAAATATGACTCTTGTAAACAATTATATGGTCTAGATCTTATAATAAAGGAAGATTTTGATTATCGGACTGAGTTAGAAGCTAGAAAGACGCAATACTTATCTCATAACAGAGTATTGTTACTACCAGTTTGTAGTGAGAATAGGTTTTCGTCTATTGTGAATAGAGCATTAAATAAACATGCACCTTTCCTTGGAGCGAGAGGGAATTCTGACAAAGGCTTTAAAGATGCTGTTATATGGGAGTCAATTCTTGAATTTGCTCTAAGAAATAATGGGGAATATATATTAATTACTCATGATAAAGGATTTAAAGAATATTTAACAAGTGAATTCAAAGCAGTAACAGGGCACAAAATTGAGATAATAAATAAAGATGAAATTAGTTTTTTAGACACTAAAATAGAAACCCTCTCAAATGAACAAAGTATCAGGAGTAAATGGGAAGCAATTAATCATGAATTACTTGAAGAAGGACTATTGGATAAACTCATTAAGTTTATTAAAAGTGAAGAATTAGATCTCATTGAAGTTAATGGATTAAAGTGTAATGTTGCAGAAATACATATCATTAAAGATATTATAGACCTAAATGAAATAGGAATAGATTCCTTTAGATTTAAGTTAAAAGGGCATTTTTTGGTGGATAAATTTGCAATTCCTATTGTATTTGAAATGGATATAATCGTAGTGCTTGATATTCACAGACTTAATGTATTAAGAATGGAGTTAGATAATATTGAAGGACATTTGTCATCTGGGGATTTATTGTTGATCAATATAAATAAATTTATATACACTCCGTATGAATCAAATGACTTAGATGACTTTGAAGATAATAGTGATGACATTTCAGAAGTAGTGGCGACAAGGTATACCAAACCTGCCGACTCTATAATTACAACGGATAATGCAAATAAGCCCACGGTAGAAGATAATAAATCAGGAATAGAGATTTATCAAAAAAGTATTTTAAACTATGTAGACATATTATCAAAGAAGAACGTTTCTTATTCTGATGAGTTAGTATTTTCATTAATCGATGTTCTAAATGAAAATGCCACAGTCGATTGGTTACAGTTTGAAAGTAAAAAATCCAGGATGCGATTGGCCATAAAAGGGTTACTAAAGAGCACCAAAGCCAATATTCCTTCACTAGAAGAACTTGTTGAACAGATTACTCAACAAGCAGTAAAAGATTATGAACTATTTCTTGAAACGAATCGGATTTAAGTCTGTAAAATATATTGTGTAAACTCTCAAACCCATTAAATGGAAATAAGAGAAAGGTTGGGGAGAACACATGGGACTTTGGTCAACACCCGGAAATGGACAGGACGTGTCAAAAACTGGGGCCAGATGCTGCTCCAGCTGTCGGTCTTTTTCCCCGATCGGGTCGGTCAACACTTGCGTTAGATCACAAATTCCCCCTCGGGGGAATCTATGCTTAAAAGAGTTTACACAAAAATTATTGACAGACCCTGTTCCGGATGAAGACATGACCCCATCATCAGTCTCAAAATTAGTGGTTGGTATTTCAGTCAGATAAAAGATGCCTTTATACGAATTAAAGTTAGGAAACAGGGATATACTTCTTCAAGTACTCTCTTAGGTTATCGTCACAAACATAGACATATGTTCCTCTGATGCCACGAGTTAGAAAAACGGCATATGTATTAAGAATGTAAGATTTTAGTTCTTCATCAGTTATTCCATTCTTTACTTTGTTGTCAAAGAAATTATTCTTATTTATCTTTATCATATTTTCCAACTTATCAAATCCGAGATCGGGACCAATAATAACTCCGGCATAGTTTAAATCAAGTCCAGGCAATGTATAGATACTACCCATCTCTTTTTTAGCATTCAAATTACTTAACCAACCGCTTGTCTGACTGTTCCATTTAATGTTAACACCGTCAATACTGATATCTACTAACGTGTTATCTTCTTTACCTTTCCATTCCCATGCATATCCCGAACAAAGCCTGCATAAACCCCAATTTTTTTCTTTTTCGTCAAGAGCTCTGACCATATCGGCAAATGAAGTAAAAAGTTTAAAATCGTAGTTTTCAAATACAAGCTTGTTAATAGTTCTTTGATATAACATATCGTAGATGTAAGGAACATAGCTATTGCCAGCTTTTATTCGCAATTGTTCATCCAACTCTATAGGACGAATCCCCCGCTTTCTTTCATACAGTCTTTCTTCAAAGTGTTCGTGTGTTATGTCGGAAGGACTTGTACTTTGTTTTCCGTCATAGAATAGAATCTGGCAGTTAGAATTAGCCAAAATCCAATCCAGTTCATCGTGTGTTTTATCGAATCCGATTCGGGCATTCCCTTTTTTAAAGTTTACATAATACATTCCGAGATTTTTACCTCTTCTCAGTCGTTGGGCTTCATCGCAAATAATAATGTCGTAGTGTTGTTTGGTGACGTTCACTGGGCTGATAACATCTTTTTTGTTCAACCCCTCTGTATTTTTAAAAACCTCTTGAATTTCACTGCGAGTAGAGGGGTTTGCATAAACCAATGCAATTTTTTTATCTCTAAAACGCTCGTTGCTTTTTAAATAATGAAATAGTGAGGTAGCTACAACAGTTTTACCGGTTCCCGCGTCACCTCTTATTAGAATTGGCCTTGTCTTGAAAGTTTGTTCATGTGGTAAAGTCTCACCTGAATCAATAGTATTAACAATACTTGTTAAAGTTTTGTGTTGTTCTTCGGTTAGGGCAGTATGAGGAGAATACTTATATGTATTGGAGTTAATAATCATATTAAATTCTTTCGTTTTTACCAGCCCTTTTTCTTCAAGCTGGAGCCATAGCTTATCAAATTGCCGCTCAAAATCATTTTTTCTTCGGTAATGCGGCTTCTGGCCGTCACTGCTATTTACAATATGAAACTTATTATCAACCTTCATCAGTTTTATTAGTAGGTTTTCATAATGTTTTGCTGGCGTTTCCTCCATTGATAATCCAGTAATGATATGCATTTTATTAAAAAGGTATCTTTTATTCTTATTTTTACGGGAGTTGCTGGAATGTTCCTTCGCTCTTCTGATGGAATTGTTGGTTTCACCGATGTAAGCCTCTTTACCGTTTTCTAATATGTAGACACAGTGATAGTCAAAAGGTATTTCCCATTCATCAAAGTTTTTAGTGGTATAATCATAGGTTTCTATTTTAAACATAATTCCTCCTACGGGGATTAATTTGGGATGCTAGTCCCCCGAATTTATACTACATGCTTTAGTCCAGGGAGACTTCTTAGATTATCTCATGAGGTTTAATTGATATTGATATTATAGATTTTAACACCATCCATACAGACGATTGTAGTATTTTATATTGATATTGTATCGGTATGTCAACAAAATCTTTATTTGCTTCTAATGTAATTTAATAAACAAATTAAAATGAGATAGACTAACGGTTCTTGTAAAATTTATCTTTGCAAAATATTGTGTTGTTGTCAAAATGAATGATGTTATTTATCCAAAGGGAGTGATTATACTGGTTGTATCCAAGGCTGTTCTCATTTCATGTTAATGAAGTGGAGAGTATAGAAGAGTGGCTATACCTCGAACCAAAGTTGATTTCTACCACTATCGTTGCAATAACCCTGATATAAGAACTCCAAAAGCATGGAAGATGCGACCCACAAGGCATGGATCGCCGAAAACAACCAGGATACCCCCCTCGTTTTCCCGCTTGCACGCCGACTTTGAAGCACTAAAGAAACCCAAGGTCGTTAATTGACCAGAGTTTCTCGAGAATCTGGTGACGCTGAAAAAATTATCTCAGCGTCTTTGTTATATAACAGATATTTAAATCTATCTGCCGTTGCATGATTAGTATTTCCCAACGCATGACCCAAGTATGTAGTGATACTACAGTGTCTTAAATGCTCCGAGATTTCTAATACAAATGGCACGGACAACTCTGTTTAATACGCCATATCGAAAGTGTAACGTGGATGCATTAAAAAAATGATTGTAGACGATAAACCATATATTAAAAAGATTTTTGAATTCTTAAAAATAGGTACTGTTTATAGTTAATCGCGATGTAAAACATGAAAGAAATTTATTAGGATAGTGATATGTATTTGGTTATTTTCCGTATTTCTGAGATTTGTAGTTTCGGAATATATGTTTTACATATTATTTGTTTTATTGTAATATGTAAAACAGGAGGGTGTTTAAATATGATTGGCGAAAAACAATGCAATATGTGTAAGGAGGTCAAGGCAACCACTGAGTTTTATTCGCAAGAAAACATTTGCAAACAATGTGTTAGATTAAAAGACAAAGAAACGCTCTTAAAGCCTTTGTTAGAACCAAAAGAATTAGTTGTCGAAAAACAGTGCACTCGTTGTAAGAGAATAAAACCTAGAGAGGAGTTTCTTACAAGCAAATCTTCAAAAGATGGATTACGAAATTCATGCCGTGATTGCGATAAATTGTCACAGCTTGAGTATGATTTGGCTATTAAAGCAAGACGAGAGGCGAATCCTGACCTTTACCAAGTAGCCGAAAAAAAATGCTCTCGCTGTAAGGAAGTAAAACAAAGAAGCGAGTTCAGCAAACATAGCTATTCATTGGATGGTTTACAAACCTATTGTAAAGTTTGTAGAGGAGAACTTGGTAAGAAGCGAAAAGAGGAGCTTAAGAAACAAGTCTTAGAGAGTGTGATTATTGAAAAACGATGCAAAAGCTGTAGGGAAATTAAAAAGGTAATAGAGTTCACAAAGAGCCTCAGCTCTAAAGATGGATTTTCAAATACGTGCAGACTATGTTCATCTATTCAATATCGTAATCGTAAACGCGAAAAGCAGCTCAAAGAGAGAATGGACGCAATTGGGTATGTTGAAGTCGAGAGAGTTATCCCGCAGGACATTGATTTGAACCAGCTTAAGACATGTACCAAGTGCAATATGGAAAAAACACTTCGTGAATTCAACTTTAATTATACTGTGAAAAGATTCCGTTCTGAGTGCAAACAATGTGGTACAAAAACAAGGCACAATTATACAGTTAATAATGAGCTAAAGCGATTACAGCGTTTAAAACAAAGGAGAGATTCTGAATGATGGAGCAAGAAGCAAGGGACTATGATAAATACACTGAAGTATTCGTAACCCAAGACTATGACAGGTTTAATACCATAGATGGAAACAGAATTATCAACGAGTTGCATGTAAAACGACTTATTGAGTCCATGCAACAGAGACAATTAATTACACCAATTATCATTAATGAGAAATATGAAATTATTGATGGGCAGCATCGTTTTAAATCCCAATCAACTTTAGGGCTGCCAGTGTACTATATTATATGTGAGGGATACGGCCTATCAGAAGTTCACCGTTTAAATGAAAAAAGTAATAATTGGAAACCGATTGACTTTCTGAATGGTTACGCGACATTAGCCGAAAAAGAAGAAAAATTCTTTGACTACATCTTACTGAAAGATTTTATCGAGAGTAACGCGATTAAGCCAATTTTAGGAATTTCATTAACGAGAGGGGAGTTGAATGAACAGGATGCGATGACGGCGTTCAAAAATGGTCACTATAAGGCGAAAAATATCGAAGAAGTACAGAGATTCATGAATCTACTCGAAGATTTTTCGTCATACTTTAATGAAACTTATAAGTCGACAAAGTTTATTAAGGCATTCCTGCTGTTTTCAAATAGCACAAAATACAACCATGATAATATGACTAAGAAGCTAGAATATATGAGCGGTTACCTGCAACCACGGAATCAAATTAGTCAATATCTGGATATACTTAGTGATATATACAACACAAGGCTCTCAGAGAAGAGTCGTATTCATTTCAAAGGTGAAAAGGAAATATCATAGAATCGAGGGACATAATGACAAAATCAAAGACGACAAGTAGCTTCAGGTTCGATATCGATTTTATTGATCTGCTGAATACATGGTCATTTGTTAGTAAAAAAGAGAAAGGCGTACTCTTACAGGATGCATTCCGTGAGTATGCCAAAATGAAGCAGAACTCAGATGTTGCCCAAAAAGTGAATATGATCTTGGAAAGCTTAAAAGAGGATTGAGTCGCAGGCGCGACTCTTCCTTCGTACTTGGAGGTGGTTGATAACGGTCTGTAGTTACTTAAAAACAGAATTTTAAAATTAAGTGATTGTTCATAAAACTTGGATAAAGACATCGCTCAACCATAATCGTTAACGAGCAAAACAAATATTCTCGTAATCAGACATGGAGATTTCAGCTACGAAAATGTTATCATTTCCATAAAAAAATGAAGAAGGCAAGATGTATTTCAGCCACAGGAGGGCGACTATACAAGCATTCTTAACAAGATGGATGGTATCCACAAGTACTAAGATAAAAGTTAAGAACAGCTCGAGCTTTCTGTATTAATCCTGATCGAGTCGGCCATTACTTGTGCTAAATACTACCTCGGAGGAAAAAGTTTACACAAAATATTAACAGAACCCTATGTAACGAATTAATTAAAGCACCAGAGTTATCCCACTATCCATTCACCCACTCTCCCCCAACAACTCCCCAACAGAAACATCCAGAGCTTTCGCAATGGCAACCACCTCATAATCCTGCACGAGTCTATATTGACCTTCCAATCGCGATAAGCTGGTCGGACTAATGTCTAGACCGAAAGTTTGCAACTTGGCAAGGAAATCTTTTTGCTTCATTCGCTTAGCTTTTCGAATAGCTACAACTCGGGTTCCGATGATATTTTTGTCACCCGGTGGTTCTTTGCGATGCTTCATTTCGGTGTCACCTCACAATATTAACCAAATTGTATGCGAGGTAAGTATTGTTTTAATGCGAATATCGAATTAAAATAAAATAAACCGATAAACGCATTAAACTTCTGTACATCGTCTACAGATATAGCTTTTCCAAGGAGGAGGGGGTGCGATGCAATATCTGATGCGCAAATATGAGGAGGAGAAGTGCAAACTGAACGAACTCGGAGAGAAATCACTGGAGCAGGGAATTCCGTTGAGCAGCAATGAGGCGGTTCAGGCCCAGAGTCGCAGGGTGGACGAACTCATTAATCAGATGTACCAAGAAACAAACGGACATGTTGAGGCTTTTCGATTAAACTTCTGTCATGGAGGAGATGTGGTGAGTTTTCCGGCATGGTTTATACAAACGATTCAAGGTCGATTGGATGAGGTGAGCGCACTGATTGAACATCAATCCGAGCCTAGACAAGCTTTTGAAGAAGAGCGCAAAGCTTTTCAAGCGTTGTTTGCCTCCATGGATATTGCGCGTAAGCCAGAGTTTGAGTATTGGGAGGACAAGCTTTCTTTAAAGCAATCCGTTCTTTATGAACGTCTATATCTACAAGGGCTCAAGGATGGAATGCAGCTTGCTAATGCATTTGCTGCTCCTTCTGTTCTCTCGGATTAAGACGGAAAATCCTAGGTAAACGTTAACTTTATGTTGGGGCTGTCCATGCGACAGTCTTTTTTCTTGTGTGGTTTTTGGAGGTAAACCTTCCCATATTGTCGAATAACCATACATAATGTAAATCTAGATTAGACGAGGTTTTGCTATGTTTAAATCGCTATTGTCTCTCTTCAAAAAAACCGACACTATGCCGACACAGACGGTGAGTAAGGTACAAACTCCCAAGTCGAAACCGAAGGTTGCGCCAATCCGATCGGTGAGCTGGGCGAGCACAAAATCAATCTTCAGCTGGATCAGCTTCCTAAAGAATGCAAAGCGCTGAGCGATTTACTGATTCCAAATCCTAAGTCGCGCACAGGCTATTCTCAGGTGGATCATCTCGTTATTTCTCCGTACGGCCTATTCGTGATTGAGACGAAGAATTATCAGGGTGAGATTAAAGGCGGGCGTCAGGATCAGCAATGGACAGTAAGCAACCGTTACAAGATGTACAATCCGCTCAAGCAGAACTATGGCCATATTAAAGCGGTTGAGAGTCTGTTACAGGACATAGCTGAAGTGAAGTTTATTTCTATGGTGTCGTTCACGATGAGATGCCGCTTCAGCATTGACCCCGAGCTTCGGAAAATCCAGTCGGACGAGCTGGTAATCTACGATGTTGAATTAAGCGAGTTCATCTCCAGAAAGCTGCTTCGCCTGAAGGCAGAGACTCCCAAACCTTCTATTTCTCCTGCACAGACGCAAGCCATATATGAGCATCTGCTCCAGGCTAATATCACAGATAGCGAGATTCGCAAGCTTCATGTGAACAAAATCAAGAACAGGAGCTGATCCTAATGCCGATCTATAATAAGCTTGTTCGTGACAAAATCCCTGAAATCATCAGAAGCTCCGGGAAGAACTGTAGTTGCTTAGCGTTAGAGGAAGAAACGTATATTGCAGAACTAAAAAAGAAGCTTCGAGAAGAGGTGGATGAGTATACCCGAGCAGCCAATGACGAAGAGGGGCTTGAAGAACTAGCGGATATTCTCGAAGTGGTCCATGCTCTCGCTCAAATACATAAAGTCCTTCCAGGGGATGTAGAGAAGATACGTGCTAAGAAAGCCGAGGAACGCGGAGGATTCAAGGATCGTATTTTTCTGGTTGAAGCAGTAGAGTGATTAATCTTTTCAGTAAGTGATAAACTTTTAATTCCTATTTGGGAGGATCATCATGCCATTACCAGAATCCATTTCTCAAATTTTTAGGAGAAAACAGAAATCGTACAAGATGGTATTCATCTTATCTTTAATTGAAGAGCTGAAGGCCACTAATCAGGAGCGAGCTTCATTCGACAAGGTGAAAAATCGTTTCCTCAGTTACTATATGCAGCAAGAAGAGCTTGGGCATAGGGTAGATGAGACGCCTATTCGCTATCACGCTCGATGGAGTCAGATAACGAAGGGGCAGCTCAATACTATTTTAGCGACCCCTATTAAGGTTCTCTCAGACATTGTGTTTGTTAATACAGAAGACAATACAACAGGTTTTTATCCTGAGATCAAGAGCCAACTAGGGGAAGAAGGATTACTTCAATTGGAGAACCTAGCAAGAGAAGAACTGAATGAGTATAATACTGCGATGCAACAATTCTCTCTGAAGGATCATCTAGAGAGCATCATGGCCCAATATGTTCAGGCTAAAAGAGAGACCTTTGCAGGTCATGCGTTAGGCACTTTACTGCGGCAAACGATTCCTTCTGAGCTAAAGGCGTTGCCTTTTTTGAATGAAGAGCACTATAAGGTGCAAGGCTCCATTGGACAGGGGAATTGGGCAGATGTGCCTTGGCTTGCTATCCTGGATAAACGAATCACAAGCACCACTCAAAGCGGCGAATATGTCGTCTATCTTTTTGCCGAAGACATGAGTGCAGTGTATCTAACGCTTGCTCAGGGAGTGACTGTTCCATCGAAAGAGAAGGGTCGTAAGGAAGCGTATGCCTACCTTCGCAACAAAACCAAAGAAATTCGTGAGCTCATTCCACTGGCGAATATGAACAAGGATGAGAACATTCAGCTTATGGGCCGTGGCTTAGGACAAGATTATCAGGCATCCACAGTTGCTTACGTGAAGTATGAACGTGGCAAGGTGCCGTCAGACGAGCAATTAGTGCAAGACCTGCAGAACGTAATGGAGAATTATTGGATATATGTTGAAGATCACGTTCTTAACGAAACGGCAAGCACTTTGGAGGTAGAGCCAGTGATGGAGTATCCGGCACCTGAGCCGATAGAAGACGCCCAAATCCCCACTATCCTCCACCAAATCCAATCCCACATCCGCCGCCAAGGCTTCTTCTTCCCGGAGCATCTTATTGAGAACTTTTACCTCTCGCTGAAGGCCAAGCCTTTTGTCATTCTTGCGGGCATATCGGGCACAGGGAAGACTCGGCTGGTGAAGCTATTTGCGGAGGCACTTGGAGCAACGAGGGATAACAGCCAGTTTACCTTGATCCCAGTCCGGCCGGATTGGAGCGATCCTGCGGATCTGCTGGGGTATAAGGACCTTTCAAGCAGGTTCCAACCCGGACCGATTACGAAGGTGTTCGTGGAAGCGCGGAAGCTGGAGAATCAGCATAAGCCTTATTTTATCTGCCTGGATGAGATGAATTTGGCGCGGGTGGAGCATTATTTCAGTGATCTGTTAAGTGTGCTGGAAACACAGGAGTGGCGGGAAGGAGAAATCCAGACGCAGAATCTTATCTCTCCTAACATGCTGGATACACTTGAGGACCAAGAGGTATATGGCAGCCTTAGCATTCCGGAGAATGTGTTCTTAATCGGGACCGTGAATATGGATGAGACAACGCATCCTTTTAGCAAAAAAGTACTCGACCGCGCCAACACGCTAGAGTTCAATTACATCAATCTGCAGCAGTATCCGGAAGGAAATGAGCAGGAGGTGAGTGACCTCGCTGATCTTGCTGAACTGAATCATCTTTTTTTGCGTTCGGATTATTTGCAGCTAGTTAATGCCTATGATGCTCATCAAGAACTCGTTGTCCGGACAACGGAAAGATTGGTTAAGATCAATACTCTGCTTGAGGATGTTCACGCTCATGTGGGCTTCCGGGTTCGGGATGCAATTTGCTTCTATATGATTTATAACGACCGTTTCAACCTGATGAGTGAGGAAGAGGCGTTTGACTGGCAGCTCCTACAAAAGATTTTACCCCGTATCCAAGGGAGTCACTCCTCGGTGCGACGAGTCCTGTTGAACTTGATTAAGGGTGCTATTGGTGGTGGTACTGGCGTGACAGTAAATATTGAGGATCTCATGCAGGATGCCTCTCCACTCTATATGAAATGGGCTGCTGGGCAAACTCCGCCTACGGCCAAACATCCGCAAAGTGCTCGTAAATTGGCTTTTATGCTTAGGAGGCTGGAGGAAGATGGATTCACCTCATTCTGGCTCTCTTAATCAGACGGTTCAGTTGCTCCGTGTCGAAACGGAGCTTTTTACTCTTTTTCTTCAAGGTCGGCCTTATCATCCTACTGTAGAGACTTTGCAGCTTCATCGCTCTTCGGACCAGGAATGGGTGAATGCTCACCTTGGGCTTGTGTGCTCCGAACGGCTTGGTGAAGTACAGATACAAGTGTTCTCGCCTGAAGCTTACGGGATGGTAGACTGGCAGCCGGGGGAGTCTTCCTTTCCTTGCTTTTATGAGACCCAGTCGTATGAAATGGTTATTCAGAATAAGAGCGGGAGTCTCCTTTCTTTTTACCATGAGAATGTGTTGCTCCGTCAGGCAATTAAGCCTCTGGGTGAATCTATCCTTGCGGGTGTTCTGAATTTCGGGAATGAGATTGGGCTGACCGAATGGGAAGTCCGTAGTAATGGGCAGACATTGCTGCGGGTAGAGATGGAGATTTTCCCCTCGAAGATGGATTACAAGCTGGATTATCAGAATATTTTGAATGAAGTGAATGAGCAGATTTATAATTTGGCGTTTGATTTTTTGCGCCGAACCTACCAGCTAACAGGCCTACGGGAGACGCAGCATCAGAGCCTGACGGAGTTCTTCACCATCCTTCAACATGTGTTCGGACAGCTCTTGGACGCTATTGAGCGGATTAACAGGAATCCCAATTATGCTCTGCTCCAGGATCGCCGACTAATGGATGCCAATCGGGTCAAAAAAGCCGGAAGAGAGAACATCCGCGAGCTCGCGAAGCATCCTGAACGATTGAGGGAGGACATGAACCATGGATTCTTAAAAATCGGCACCCGGAATTACACAGCAACGCACTTAGTGGAGACACGCAGACGCCTCGCCTATGATACGAACGAGAACCGGTTCATCCGCTGGATGCTGGAACGTATTCATGGGAAGTTGAAGGAGCTTAAGGGTCGCTGGAAAAAGCAGAGCCGAACTCCAGATCCATTACTCATCAAAAGAATCGACGCAATGCTCACCCAATTAGAGCGAGTGCTCAAGATGGATTTCTTGCGTGAGGTTGGAGTGCTGAAGCAGATGTCTGTTACGCTTGTGCTCCAGATGGCTCCAGGATACCGCGAAGTCTATCGCTGTTATCTGTTGCTGCTAAAAGGTCTGTCTATCCAAGGTGACCTGCTCCGCTTATCCATGAAGGATGTTGCTCAGCTCTATGAGTATTGGTGCTTCCTCAAGCTGAATCAGCTGCTGGGGCAGAAGTACAAGCTGGTGAAGCAGGATATTATTAAGGTGAATCGGAACGGTATTTTTGTTACTCTGGATCGCTCGCAGAGCGCCAAGATGGTCTATGAGAATCTGGTTAACGGAGAGCAGTTCATCCTGTATTATAATGCGATTCCAGGCTCGGATAAGACCCCGACGCTCAGTCAGCGTCCGGATAATGTGCTTACTCTGAAGAAGAAAGACGCTGGCAAAATCAAAGAGTACAAGTATGTCTTCGATGCGAAATACCGCTTAAACCCGGCCTATGAGGGGACCTCTTATCATCAGAAATATGGACAGCCTGGGCCAGAAGAGGATGACATTAATACGATGCACCGGTACCGGGACGCCATTGTGTACCAGGAAAAAGGTTCGGGAGAATATGAGCGAAGTATGTTCGGGGCGTATGTGTTATTTCCGTACCCGGATGAGGAGCGATTTAAGACTCATCGATTCTATAAGAGTATTGAGCTAATGAATATTGGGGCATTGCCGTTCCTGCCCAATTCCACAAGCTTGGTGGAACAATTCTTAGATGAGATTATTCAGGATAGTCCGGAAAAAGCTTTTGAGCGCTCCACACGTCCACGTGGGACGAGAGAATATTATGCCGATCAGCTTGCAGGCAAGAATGTGCTTGTCGGTTCTGTTACAGGCCCTGAGCAAGTTGAGGTGGCGAGGCGGCATTCTTTTTATCATGTGCCGCTAAGGAACCTTTCGGATGCAAAGATTCTCACCCAAATTGAATATGTAGCGATGTGCCAGTCCAGAAGGAAATTTTTTGATCCTGCTAAGACAGGGATTCATTGGGTGGGTAAAGTGGCAGGCTGGAAGGTGGTAAAACGTAAAGAAATAAAGGAAATTACCCCTGAGACTTATAAGGAAGAGAGAGATTACGTTAGATTTGAAGTGGAAGAGTGGATACCTTTAAAGCCTCACATTGCTCTAGGTGGCCAGGGAATATATAAACTGCTCTTCACAAGTAAATACATTCTGGACCGGGCCTTGGAGATTGCTGAGCTTCGTCTGGAAACGGAGGAGGATCTTCGCGAATGGCGTGAGAAGCGCCGCAAGGGCAAAGTGAAGGTGAAGCTGGATCATGATGAATATGTGGATTTAGGTAGGGTTGTGGAGGTTCGGAATATATAGGACACAGAAAAAAGCTCAAGCGCAGGTCCCCTCCCTGCCTTGGAGCTTTTTTTCTATAGCTCTTCTCCATGTCGTCAATCACTTCTGGCCGCAAATGTTCCTGGAACATTTCAAACTAAGGATACACTCTGGAAATTTATTCTTCCGTCGTAATACTTTCGCCATGTTCGTACGGCATGATTTCAGCGATGATAGAACCTGTAAGACATAAGCGTAATGATGAGCAAGTTGATAACGCCAAGCGGCGTTCATCATACATTAGGTTCTTATCCGGGCGGTCGTAACGAGGCGGGGATCTCAGGTGATCCCGCAGTGCCGGCATGTATGTTACGGTATCCTGTACGGTCCGTTTCGGTAAGAGTCACGTTGGGGTTCGATTCCCCAATCGCCTTGGGAGCGATATTGGTACAGTACTCGATTTCCATCGAGCGACAATTGAAGCAAATTCAGAGTAAGGAAACCAATGGACAGAATCCCGGCGGCTAATATAGCGCACTGCGGAAGGGCTTTGCAATCCGTGGATACCGATAGTAGAGCAGCAGGGGAGGCTGTGGGAAGGACAGAAGAGTCGTGGGCTGGCTGATGTATGGCTCGGCCTGCGGATTCAAATGTTCTCCCGGACCTCCCGGCAGACCGCCTATCTCAAGCGTGATTCCGTCTGAACCCGCGGGGGGATTCTGCCATCCATTGGTCAAACATGAAGGGGGTAAATATATGTTAAAGCAAATAACGATTCAAGCGGACCAGCGCGGTCTGCTCTTTCATAAGGGAAGTTATGTGAAACGTCTTCTTCCGGGAACCTATCGCTACTTATCGTGGTCACAGCATACGGCAGTTGTGCTGAATATTGCCAAACCGTTCGTAGTCGAAGGTAAAGATTTGCAGCTGTTCTTACAGGATGAAGACCTCCTGCGGGAGCTCGATGTCGTAAGTGTACAGGATCATGAGATTGTCTTGCACTATGAGGACGGACAATTCGTGCAGCTGCTGAAGCCGGGGGTATATGCCTATTGGAACCTCCTGAAAAAGCATACCTTTGTACATACGGATATCAGGCAGCCGGAACTCCCTGCCGGGATCGACCGCTCCATTATAGCGAAGCTTACCCCGTATGTGCAGTGCTGTGAAATCGCGAGCTACGAGCAGGGATTTCTGTTCTATGATCATATCCTCCAGCGGGAGCTTGCGCCTGGTAAGTATTACTTCTGGAAAGGCCCTGTCTCAGTGCTGATCAAGACGGTCGATCTAAGACAGCAGCAGATGGATTTGATCGGCCAGGAGATGATGACAGAAGATAAGGTTACGCTTCGCCTGAACTTCGTGTGTCAGTACAAGATCGTGAATCCACAGCGGGTGCTGGAAATGAAAGCCTTCGACGAGCAGATTCACATCCAGCTTCAGCTCTTGCTTCGGGAATATGTAGGGACGCTGAAATTAGATGATCTTCTGAAACGTAAGGAGGATGTTGCATCATTCATCCTTTCCCGTATCCAGGCGAAGGGAGAAGAATTCGGGGTGCTTTTCCTCGGGGCGGGGGTAAAGGATGTAATTCTGCCAGGGGAAATGAAAGACATCCTTAACACCGTTCTGCTCGCAGAGAAGAAGGCGCAGGCGAACCTGATCACCCGCCGGGAAGAGACGGCTTCGACGCGAAGCCTGCTCAATACGGCGAAGCTGATGGATGAGAATCAGACGCTGTTCCGTCTGAAGGAGCTGGAATTCCTCGAAAAGATATGCGACAGAATCGGTTCCATCTCTGTTACGGGTGGCGGCGATCTGCTCGAGCGGTTAAGCTCGCTCATCGGTGTCCAGAAATAGACCGCTACTTGGCGGTCTATTTCTTTTTGTGGAAAGAGAGAATGAACGCTGGACAGTGTTTCGGCTGAGTCAATTGTGCGTCTTTACCAGAGAACAAGAAGCTTGCGTATTAGATATCTTCATCTCCTCGAGAATGAGATCTGATAGAATGGGAGTTTTGAAGCGGTTCAGAATTGTGCAGATCATGAGAGTGCACGGATGTTGGAGAAGCGGTGGAAGGAAGTGATTCCTTCCAGTAAAAATGAACGTGATGTAATGATGGAGATCTGGGGATATGCCGGATTGCTGGTACCGGGTGAAACACCTCGTAAGCGCAGAGGCGGAAGTTCTGATTATGACTCTATGGCGGAATGGCAGGGGGATGACGGTTATTCTCAGGAAGCGCTGGAGTTTTATTTCGGTGCATTTTTATTATAGCTTTTACCTTTAACCAGATATTACTTTTAAGTGTTACGTAGTTAACAATCCTCCATGCTAGAATCAAAGCATTCCAGCAAAAGATGAGTTAGATTGAGGAGGATTTCTTATGTGCAATAGATTTCAAATCGTAGGCAGCCTGTTGCGTCCGTCGAATTTATTAGAATATAAACAGCAGATTGAACATCGTGATGATATCCAGTATCCCTTTTACCAAGACTTTCAGGGGTATGAACAGTGTGAATCGGATGCGATTCAGGCTGTAGTCGATCAAGAAATTAACAATGGCCTGTCCATTCTTACGGATGGAGAGTACTCCAAATCCATGTGGCATCTGGACTTCGTCTGGGGTTTCCAGGGGATTAGCCGCTATATTGCGGATCATGGTTATTTCTTCAGAGATACAGATGGAACCTCCAAATACGAGACTAGAAAAGATATTGGTCTGCGCATTACAGGTGAATTGAGCGGGAAGAACCATCATTTTATTCATGCCTATAAGAAGCTTCAAGCCCTTGCCGGCGACCGTGAGACCAAGCTGTGCGTACCTTCGCCATCTCATATTTTTGGTGAGCTATCCTGGTCAGATAACATTGGCGGTACAGAAGCCGTTTATAAGGACAGACATGAGCTTAAAGACGGTCTTGTGAAGGCTTATAAGGATTTTGTGGAGGAATTCGCTGCTGCCGGAGGGCAAATCCTGCAATTCGACGATTGCTTATGGGAGCTCTTCGCAGATGATAACCCGAACTCTCCATATACTGGCGAGAACATCAATCAAGAGGAAGTACAGGCTCTGGCTACAGAATTTATTGACATTAACAATACACTAATTGATTACGGACATAGCTTAGGCTTGAAAATGTGGACGCATAACTGTCGTGGTAACTATGATTCCCGTAATATGGGTGGCGGCTCCTATGCTAAAATTGCCAATCTGTTCTTGAAGCAGCTAAAGTACGACCGCTTTTTCCTTGAATGGGATGATGATCGTGCAGGCTCGCTTGAGGCGCTTGCGGTGTTCAAAGATAAGCCTGAAACGGAAATTGTACTTGGCTTGTTGTCTTCCAAGACCAATACGCTTGACGATGAGGCTCGTGTAGTTCAAATGCTTGATGAAGCATCTAAGATTATTGACAAGGATAGATTATTACTTTCTCATCAATGCGGTTTTGCGTCCTGTGACGGCGGCAACGAATTAACGGAAGCTGAACAGTGGGCGAAAATTAACCAAGGACAACAGATTGCCCGGCAATATTGGGGTAGTTAATATTTAACTTAGTTAAATAGGGGAGCAGATTCCCCTTCTTAGACTGTCGAAGATATTGTCGGCAGTCTTTTTTCTATGAACAGAAACCTCCAGCGCCGGAGAAATGACGAAATCGTCTTTTGCTCATAAAAAATGACCGCGAGAGGCGGTCATCAACGGGGGACTTATTTTCCAGCGAATTAATTGAAAGAAATTGTGTAGTATACAGAAGGGTATGTCGTAGTAGATCCTGGTACTCGTTCTACAACAGTGATCAGTGTACCGGGTTCGTAGTAGCCTGATCCGCCGTTGTAATTGGTTTTGTTGACGATAGCGGTACCCAGGTCGATCGTTGTATTGTTATAGCTCCAGTAGTAGTGTAGGCGAAGTGCATTTACTGCGGAAGTCGTGATTTTCACGCTTGTGCCGGTCGTCTTGGCGTTGGGAAGAATGTAAGCATATCCTTGACCTTCGGTCAGCGTATTGGGATAGCTGCCCCCATAGCTGACGATGGCAGGATTAGCCCAAGCGGTCAGGCCAAACAACAGAGATAGACCCATGATCAAGGTAAAGACTATGCTGCTGCGTTTTTTCATAGATTGCTCATCCTCTCAAAATGATTTCGAAACGGATTAGAGCATCCTCCTTCCACATAATAGGGTTTATATGTCTATCCCCTACAATATATACCAATTTATTACATGTGTAAATGGCAGAGTAAATGGTAGGATAACCTTATAGATTATCTTGTTGATCCCTTCCATCGTTGCCTTGTACCGGATTCTGGAACCGGCATAACACCCCTAACCCATTTCCGCCCCAATCGTTTATACTAATAAGGCATAACACTTCTAAGGAGCTGCAGAACCGATTATGAATAAGAAAGAAGTCGCGCACATTCGCAAGCAATTCAAGCTGGACCATGAAATGCTCAAGCTGTTTGATATTCTTAACGTGTATATTATGAAGGAAAGCAATGAGATCTATCATTGGGAGCGCCTGCCGTTTGGCCTCGTGGACAGGGAGAAGCAGGAGCTGTATATGGGCAATTTCAAAAAACTGCTCACCGGTGAGCTCGACCATAAGCTGTTCGAGTTGAAGTTTCAGGAGGAAGCGGAGGAGCCGTCGCGGGTAATGCTTCACCAAGGCCTGGTGACAGGTGATGCTGAAGAATGGCAGGACCTGATGCTGATGCTGGTGGATAAAATGCTGGTAGATACCAAGTATGAGAAGGATACGGTCGTCACTTTCGTTCGCGGGCAGTATTATCGGCCGACTAAGGCCAGGAATGAAGAAGCCGAAGAGAGCGGGAAGGACGAGATGTTCGCGCATCCGTTCATTCTGTGCAGCGTAAATTCCACGGAGCAGCAGCGCAAGAACCTCATGTTCGATTATGTGGAGAAGGAATTCAAGTACAATATTATCGTCGATCCGATTGTCAAATTGAGTTCGCCGGAGCAGGGGTTCTTCTATCCGAGTGTGACGGACAATTATTCGGATGTGAACCGCATTCTGTATTGTACGGGAAAATCGAATTATCCGGACCCGCAGTTCATCGAGCAGGTCTTGAATGCGGAAAGATCTGTAACAGCCTTGGAAGAGAGAAGCTTCTTCGAAGATATCGTGAAGGAAGTGGCGGGAGAACAACTCGATACGACCACACTTGCTCAGGTGTATGAGGAAATCCAGCAGGTCATCGAAGGTGGCGAAGGGGAGGAAGAACCGCCTAGGCTGGATTACAAGGATATAGAACGTGTTCTGGCAGCAAGCGGCGTAGAGAACGTGACGGCTGAAAAGGTGGAGCTGGCTTTCGAAACGGTCATCGACGATAAGTTCTACGAAATGAAGGCGAGCAGCGTTATACCGAAATATACTACAAAATCGATCAAGATAGATACGAAGGTGGCCACCATCTCAATCAGCCCGCAAGATTTAAGATATGTGAAGCAGGTAAATTATCAAGGGAAACGCTGCATCATGATTGAGGTTGACGAGGAAGTCGTGATCGAGGGCTTCACGCTTAGTACGGAAACGTTGTAGTTAGCATTGGCATTAGGGAAGTAAAGGTACAGGAATTAAGGAGGTTTTGTTGTGGTAAATGAAAAGAGGGAGTTATCACCAGAACAAAAAGAAGCTCTGCTGGGAGTGTTACAAGCCCGTTTCGAGAAAAACATGAATCGCCACGAGGGATTGGAATGGGCCAAAGTACAACTAAAGCTGGAAGCTAACCATGACAAATTATGGTCCATTCATGAGATGGAAAGAACCGGCGGTGAGCCGGATGTGGTTGGTTATAATGAAGAGGCGGGAGAATACATTTTGTATGACTGCTCGGCAGAAAGCCCCAAAGGCCGCAGAAGTATTTGTTACGACGGCGAAGCTCTGAACGCCAGAAAACAAAATAAACCGGAAAACAGCGCCATTCAAATGTCGGCGGATATGGGCATTGAGCTGCTTACCGAAGAACAATATCGGGAGCTGCAGAAGCTTGGAAGCTTCGATACGAAAACATCAAGCTGGATAAAAACACCGTCCGATATCCGAAAGCTCGGTGGTGCAATCTTTGCTGATTTCCGTTATGGACATATCTTTGTGTATCATAACGGTGCGGATTCTTACTATGGCGCCAGGGGCTTCCGTGGCTCGCTTAGAGTCTAAGATGAAGACGAAATTGGGATTATTACTGATCATGTTTATATTGTCCTCCTGTTTGGTTGGATGTAATAATGCTGTAAAAGAAGAGGACAATAGTATTCCAAGGAATACATCTGAACCTTTTGTAGGAAGGATGGATTTGGATAGTGAAACTGAGAAGTTGTTCTATGGAACTTGGAAGGTTGAAAAGCTGTTAGGATTCGCAAATTCATATAACGATGCGTCTGAATATCCAACAGGGCAAAAGGTTATTGGTGATGAAATTATCATCAATAAAGATTTCTTCTCATCTAAAGGGTTTGAAAATTATAATGTTTATCAATATGAACTAGAAAATCCACTCTATGATATTACTGAAATAACCTATAACGAGGACTCTTTTTATAGAATATTTAAAATGGATATGCTAAATCTAAATACAAATGATGAAGTAAAAGCATTACGCGTATCTGACTCTTCTGATGGACTTGCTATACCTGTAAGTTTTTTGGATGTTAATAATGATAGACTTATCCTGATGTTAGAAGCAACACAATTTGAGCTGAAAAGAGTTGCGGAGTAAAGGGTAGGCAATGATGCTGTGCTTGTTGGCCCTATTGTTCAAATTGAACAATAGGGCTTTATAGCGAGCACCAACTGATCTCCGGTTCCTTTTAACGTAATATTAACCCCATTAGTAACCATTCTCTTGGTTCTGCTCAGCCAGGATTCCTGATAGGCACCATAACTCTGACCAGATATTCCTCTGCATGTTGCAGGACAACCTCATCCTGTAAATATTCCTCGTAAGCATTGCCAATGACTACATTTTGAGAACTGTGAAATCAAGGTCAAGAGAGGATGATAATACATGCAAAAAATCGAAACAAACCGGCTGGTATTAAGAAATTTCTGCGCGGCCGACGCTCCGGGATTGTTGGAGTATTCCATGAATCCTAGAGTGAACTGCTTCCTTGATGGGAAATTGGATACGCTGGAGGAGGCTTCCCTGGAGGCTGAAAAAAGAAGCGGCGATGATTCTTATATTGCAGTCTGCCTTAAAGAGGACGACTCCCTCATCGGAGACCTGTTCTGTATGAAAGAAGAACCCGATACGTTCAGTGTCGGTTGGAATTTCAACGAGAGATATGAGGGAATGGGATGTGCACGTGAAAGTGCAGAAGCGTTGCTGGACTACCTCTTTATGCAAAAAGAAGCAAGAAGGCTGTATGCGTATGTTGAAGACGACAACTTCAGATCGCAGAAATTATGCAAAAAACTGGGTATGCGCCAGGAAGGCTGCATGCTGGAATTTATTTCTTTTACCAAAAACGGAGACGGAACACCCAAATACGAAAATACCTTTCTCTATGCATTGTTAAAAAAAGAGTGGCAAAATCAGCATCACAAAGAGTAACTGCAAAGGAGAGGACCGCTCAAGCCGCTTGCTCTGAACTTCAGAGCGAGCGGCTTTTTTAAAATATAAGAAAGTATATGTTTCACGCTATACTCTATCCTTATATTTCTCGCTGAAACGGATACCGTCCTTATAAGGACGGCGTAGCCGTTTCCACTTGCATGAAGAGAGAAATATGATATTAGGGCAGCCTGTCAAATTTGTTGTCTTGGGCATCAATTAACGCGAGTTTGTAATTGAGCTTTTCCAGTGTTTTAATCAGTCGTGCGATTTGTTCCTCTACTTTGTTTTTTTGGTTGACCAGCATCGTCTTTCTTAGGTGCAGTGTACGATCCCCGCTCTTGTATAACTCCACATATTGTTTTATTTCTGCCAGAGGCAGGCCTGTTGAACGTAGGGCTTGAACCATCTCAACACAATCGACGTAGTGTTCGTTGAATTTGCGGACCCCGTTAGCATCCCGGTCAACAGCCGGCAATACGCCTTCCTTCTCATAAAAACGTAAAGTATACGGGGTAATCCCCGTTTTTTTCACAATTTCCTTTATTGTATAAGCCACAAGATACCCTCCCCGCCTGCCTGAGTGTTAGAGCTACTCTCATCTATTGTACAATCTGAACTTGCTTCCAGTCCATAATCTCCCTTTTCTATAAGGCTTACATTTTAGATTTGACTTAGAGCCGCTTTAACCCGGTAAGCTGATTGAGAAAGAACAGAAAAGATTAAGAGGAGGGTATTCAATGACGAAAACGGTATTGATCACCGGGAGTTCAACAGGATTGGGAAATACAACAGCAAAGAAGTTTGCTGATGAAGGATGGAATGTGGTCGCTACGATGCGTAAGCCGGACCGCTCCCTGGCAGAGGAATATCCTGAGCGGATTTTCGTAACCGGGCTTGATGTGACTAAGCCAGCTTCCATTGAGGCGGCGATTGCAGCAGGAATTGCTAGGTTCGGCCGGATCGACACCGTCGTGAACAACGCCGGAATCAGCATCCTCTCGATATTTGAAGCAACACCGATGAATGTGATCCGTGGGATTTTCGAAACCAATGTCTTCGGTGTTATGAACGTTATCCAGGCGATTACCCCTTATTTCCGCGAACAAGGCGGTGGAACCATCGTCAATATCACTTCGAACGTAGGTTTTGTATCCAATCCGCTCCTGTCGGTCTATGTCGCGACCAAGCATGCAATCGAGGGGCTGTCTGAATCGCTGTCGTACGAGCTGGAATCGCAGAATATCTCCGTCAAGCTGGTGGAACCCGGCGCCATGCGGACCACGAATTTCACATCGAACACCATGGCCGCCACCCAAGACGTATCCATCCCACAAGCATACAAGTCTTATTATGATCATATGATGAACTCCATGATGAACTATCCGTTTGATAATGCAGATGAGAACCAGGTTGCAGATCAGGTATACGCCGCTGCGTGCGATCCTTCTAATCGGCTGCGTTATCTCGCAGGCCCGGATGCGGAAGCAACGGCTAAGCTGAGATGGTCCCAGTCGGAAGAACAGTACATGTCGGCCATGCGGGATCTACTGGGGCAGACGGCGTGGCACAATAACCAAGGCTGACATTTAGTAATGATTGACAACTCTGCTTCACAAAGGATGGTTGGGAAATGGAAGATAGATTACACCCGGAACTTCAAAGTATGTTCTCCGCTTTGCCAGAGGTTGTGTATACTTGGGAGAATTTAGCAGCCAAAAGGAAAGAGATGCAAGAGTTTGTAGCCGGTGTGGCGGCATCGCTGCCCGTTAATGATACAGTTCTAACCTCAGAGAGAGTTGTTCCCGGTGCAGCTGGGGACCCGGAGGTCCGGATTAAGATTTACGAGCCGAGTGTGAAGAAGGGACCCCGACCCCTTCCGGGCATTCTATATATTCACGGTGGCGGCTATATCCTCGGTTCCGCGGATATGATGGACCCTGCCTTGCAGCAGCTGGTATCCGAACTCGAATGCGTCATCGTATCTGTGGATTATCGGCTGGCTCCAGAGCATCCTTTTCCGGCTCCGCTCGAAGATTGTTACGCCGCACTCCAATGGTTCTCCGAAAATGCTGAGGTGCTGGGGACCGATTCATCCAGAATTGCAGTAATGGGCCCCAGTGCCGGCGGTGGATTAACGGCTGCTCTCTCCCTTTTGGCAAGAGATCGAAACGGTCCTTCTATTATGTTCCAAATGCCGCTTTATCCGATGCTTGATGACCGGAGCATGACCAAGTCCAGCCATGAAATAACGGATGAAAGAGTATGGAGCACAGCAAAAACCCGATTGGCCTGGGAAATGTATCTAGGGAAAACAGGTGAAGTCTCCCCATATGCCGCTCCGGCACGTGCAACCGATCTCTCAGGGCTTCCGCCTACATACACTTGTGTCGGTGACTTGGATCCGTTTCGCGATGAAACCATTGATTATGTACTAAGGTTAACGCAGGCCGGTGTGCCAACAGAATTTCATTTGTACCCCGGATGTTTTCATGGCTTCGAAGAGTACTTTCCTTCTGCTGAGATCAGCGGGGAATTTATAAAAGAATACCACGCAGCCTTAAAGAGTGCTTTGTATAAATGATCCTAAAATTAGAGCTTGAATATGAGGAGGGCTTGGTTAATTCCAAGGCCCTCCTTATATTTGGTATTGATTGAATATAGATAAAGTCGGGATATGTATTATAAAGGTCGGCTGATACAATAAAATTATTCAGGAGGATATAACCAATATCTGAAGCTGTAGCAAATAACTTGGAGATGATTACAGTGAACAATGAATTGCTGAATGATTTGATAGTGTCCGTAAAAAGTCAAAACCTTCGGGTGCTAAATGTTCTAGTTAGGCAAGAGGGTCAGATCATAGCCAAATATGATTTTGAAGAAGAAAAGCCTGCTCCTTTGTGGTCAGTAAGTAAAACGTTTACTTCAATGGCAGTTGGGATTGCCATCAGTGAGGATTACTTCAAGATGAATGACTATGTTATAGATTTTTTTCCTGATCTTCCACATGTACATTTAAATGAATATTTAATAAAGATGACTATACATGATTTGCTATGCATGGGAACTGGACACGCAGAATGCCCGGTATTTAAGGCGGATTGGGGAAGTGATACAAGTTGGGATATTTCTCAATTGTTCTTTGAAGAACCGGTTGTATTTGAGCCTGGGACTCATTTTACGTATAACAATGCTGCAACGTACATGCTTTCAAAAATGATAACCCTGACTACAGGGAGTAACTTAAATGATTACTTAGATAAAAGAATATTTCAGCAATTGGATATACCGAAACCTAAATGGGATACCTGTCCAAAGGGAATCCCGCAGGGATTTGCAGGATTATATTTAACGGCAGAGCAATTATCCAGATTCGGACAATTAATTCTTGATCAAGGAGTCTGGCAAGGTGAGCAGCTTATTCCTTCAAGTTATATCAAACAGGCAACATCTGTCCAAATTCAAACCAAAGATTTCACCCCAGACTTTGCAACCGCTGACCATCAGCAGGGATATGGATATCAAATCTGGATGAACTCCTATCCTAATTCATATCGAATGGACGGTTTATATGGTCAATATGTTGTCATGCTTCCAGATAAGAATGCCGTTATTACCTATATTTCAAATGAACCACACAACATGACAGGGGTTCTTGAGCTGACCTGGAATACTCTAATAGATAAGCTGTAGGGCAGTGCCTGTGCATTATCAGTAGCTGCATACATGCTGAGAAACTTGTCTGCTTTACTGCCATATGTTTTATTGATTTCTGTTCTATAATCGGCCGCATTCAGTGAGGAATAGCTTGGTATCCATGATAATGGCCAGGGCAAGGGGATAAATATGGTGCTTTCATTAGCGTTATAACCAATTAAAGCCGGTACATCGTTTTCTTTTCCTGAGGCAATAGCGTTGTATGGAGCATCCTCTATCCTAATCTGACGAAGAAAGGGAAAGTCGAATATCAAAGTTTAATAGAAATAAAAGCGTGAATGGGCAAATTACAGTCATTATGATATACTACAGACATAAATAAATACTTGCATGAACCGGTGGAGTCTGCTCAAAGCAGGCTCTTTCTGCGTTTTTACGGTCATGCGGGAAGGTGGTAAAGTAAAATGGAGTTCTATTTACAATTGTTGGTTATTATCTTGAGTACTAAGCTTGCTGGTGATCTTGCAGTACGATTAGGGCAACCCTCGGTACTTGGGAAGCTGATTATTGGCGTTGTAATCGGTCCTGCTATACTGGGCTGGATTCAGCCGTCGGAGTTGATTTCTTCTTTTAGCAATATCGGGGTGTTGCTGTTGATGTTCTTTGCAGGCCTGGAAACAGATATCAAGGAGCTTAACAATAACCGAAATTCATCTGTGGCAGTAGCTGTTGGAGGTATATTATTGCCTCTCGGACTCGGGTACATTACTGGAATCATCGTTGGCTTCGAGAGTTCCCACGCGATATTTCTCGGATTATTACTGTCTGCTACTTCTGTAAGCATCTCTGTTCAGACATTTAAGGAGCTGGGAAAATTAAAAAGCCGTGAGAGTACAACCGTTCTGGGGGCGGCTCTGGTTGATGATATTCTTGTGGTTGTAGCTCTAGCGGTATTTATGAGCTTTGTATCCACGGAAGAGATTAACCTGGGCTTGGTGTTGTTGAAGAAGGTAATATTCTTTGCACTGGTCATTGGTATTGGCTGGAAGGTCGTACCGTGGGTTATGCGTAAGCTTGCCCCGCTCAAAATTACCGAATCGGTCATCAGTATTGGAATTGTCATTTGCTTATTTTTCTCTTACATGGCGGAATATTTCGGAGTGGCAGGAATCATTGGCGCATTTGCTGCAGGTATAGCCATCTCCAGGACTGAGTTCAAAGAAGAAGTCGAACAGAAACTCGAACCCATCGCATATGCCATATTTGTACCTGTGTTTTTTGTGAGTATCGGACTATCCGTGACCTTTGAAGGATTCATGTCCCAAATACTAATCATTATTGGATTAGCAATTGTAGCTATTCTGTCCAAATGGTTAGGAGCAGGGCTCGGGGCAAAAGTAACTGGATTCAACTGGCGTTCCTCTACTGTTATTGGAGCAGGTATGGTTTCACGTGGGGAAGTAGCATTGATCATAGCGGCTATTGGTTTAGAGTCGGGCTTATTAAGTCAAAAATATTTTACTTCAGTGATTATAGTTGTCATACTGACAACATTAGTTACCCCGCCGTTATTAAAGGCTCTCTTCAAAGGAAGACGGACATGAACCTCGAAACTAACGAAATGTACTTGAAATGGAAAGGGGCTAACGATTAGGCCCCTTCTATACTTTTTTACCCCGGAATCTAAAATTACCATAATCAATAACAACAATTTCTCCATTTTGCTTCAAATGCACATTTTGATAATTTGGTCTTCCCTGACGAGTTAGAATCTCATATGGAATAATACCACTAAATCCATTCTCAAAGTCAATAATCTTGGCAAGATGCTTTCTTATAGAAGGCGAAGATGAACGATATATGATTACTTCCCTCTTATTACAAAAGGGCTTTCTCCTTGCTATCAGTGGACGCTCCATTAAGAGGATAAGGTACGAAAAACAATTTAAAGGTTGTAAGGAGGATTTTGGAAAGTTATATTTGACGGAGTGGGTTAATTCCCTGGCTCGTAATACATTCACCCTGTTCGATTGCATATAAGTAAGCGAAAATACGATCAGAGGTCGTGATCATCGAGGCGCATGGATGGTTACCCGCTCAAGGTCCCAATTTGTAATTTAGGAGTAGATGAAGATGGCAATCGTTCAAGTCAGATCCACCAACCCGCAGTTTTCGTTTTTAATTAAGAAAAATCCGAACTCTGGCATGATGCTTCGCTCGATCCGCAGGGGCATGGTATATGGCTGGTATACGGATGAGCAGACCTTTAATGTGTATTTTAAAGATGCGGATAATGAGATCTCTTATAAACAGCACGAAAATGAGAACTTCGAATATCTGAATGTATCGAGATACAACACGCCCTTATTTCCGCTGAATGCGATTAACGAATTTTTCTCTACGCCGCTTAAGGCCCAGGACGAACGGGACACTGACGGTTACGAGCATACCTTGTTCATTAATATGATACATATCGAACTGGTCCGGTATATCGAGTTTTTTGAGAAGCACCTGAAGGATTTTACTTTCGAAGTCACCCATCAAGCCCATAAGAGCTACTCCCTAACAGTTACGACACAGAGGAGCCTGTATCATCTTTTACATGCTGTTAGTGTATTGTGCTTATTCCTCTCGATGTTCGGAAACGAATATATTGATATCTCGGACAGCGTCCTGGATAAGTACATCAAGAGCATGAATGTGATTGATGCGCCGTTTTATATTCGCAGCCTCTTTGTGCGAAATTTCTTGTCCACCAAGGGCCGTTTTCAAAAATACAAAGCGGAGCTTGAGAAAACTGACCGCTACGATATTAAATTCGCCTACGGGGGCACGGCTCTCCAGCGGAGAAATTATATCGGAAGCGCTCTGGCCTTCGACAAGTCGATATTGGATGTGGGATGCGGAGAAGGTTTTTATGCGATTTCTTTTGCGGGGAAGATCGAAGGCAGCTACTATGCTGTCGACATCAATGAAGAGGTGTTGGAGAAGGTATTGCGTAAAGCGGAGTCCAAAGAAATCGACAACATCGCCACATTCGGCTCGATTAATCAGTTCCTGGAAAACTACAATGGGGAGCAGGTTGATGTGGTTTTGACAGAGGTCATCGAGCATATGAGTCAGGATGAGGCCAAGCAACTGATTCTTCAAATTTGCGCACATGTCGATTTTGACAACCTCATCATTACAACACCCAACGCCGACTTTAACCACTACTACGAGCTGAGCGATTTCCGGCATGACGATCATAAGTGGGAGATGGGTGAAGAAGCGTTTCGACGTTGGATGCATGATGTAATTAAGGAAACGAATCTGCATGCCGAATTCGTAGCTGTCGGAGACGGTGTTAACAATATCCAGACTACGCAGGGCGTCATTCTTAAGAAAAGGGGGGCGTAACAATGGATATCCAAACGAAGGTTCACACGATTTTCATGCTAATCGGGTCTACGGAATGCGGCAAAACGACGTTTGCCAAGGAAGTGTTAATTCCCGGGCTACGTTTTGAGGATGCCAGCCGGAATGTCAGGGCTAACGTTCAATATTTGTCCTCCGATCAGATCCGCCAAGAGGTCCTCGGATATGAATACGACAAGTATGATCAGGTGATGCTCGAGTCCAGCGGGCAAGCTTTTCACCTGCTGTTTGAAAGATTGAAGATGGTGACTTCCTTTCCGGTCAATGCGGAGTTTGTAGTCGTCGATACAACCGGGTTATCCGAGGATTTTCGGGCCAAGGTGAAGGAGAGTGCGTTTCAAAATAACTACAATCTCGAGGTCATCGTCTTCGATTACCGGAAGCGGGAAGATTACTACGCATCGGACCGTTCGAAGAAGCTGATCACGACTCACATAAACCGGCTGAAAAAGGAGGTGCTCGGCACGCTGCCCCGCGAGGGATACGGCAAGATCCATAAAGTGCGTGCAAAAGATTTTTATGTGGCGGAAGCGGGAAGGGCGAATCCTGAGTATAAAATAATAGTTGAGGATTTGGATGCTTACTTGGCGACTATTCTCCCTCAGGATCAACAGTACATCATTATCGGAGACGTACACGAATGTGTGGACGATTTGAAGGGGCTGCTGCTCGATTACGGCTACAGGATCGAAGCGGGAAAGCTTGTTGTGACAGATAAGCTGAAGCAAACCAGGCTAATATTGGTCGGAGACTGGATTGACAAGGGTAAACAAACGAAGGATATCGTTCAGTTTCTGTACGATAATCAGGAGCACTTTTACTTCGTGCTTGGGAATCATGAAAATTTCGTTGATAAGTATATCAAGGGTGAAATTAACGGTGTAGATCAGGAACTGCTACATACGTATTTTGACTCGACTCAAGTTTTGATGAACGATCAAGAACTGCTGGGGATATTTCGCCACCTGGTCTCGATTTCGAAGCCATTTGTGCGGTATGTGGGGGCTAGGGGGTCGTCCTTCTATGTCACTCACGCCCCGTGCCGGAATAAATACATTGGCAAGCTGGATTCGAATTCTGTTCGGCATCAAAGGAATTTCCGGATCGACCGGGAAGCACCGCTAGAGAAGCAGCTTGCTTTTCTGCAGGAGGAAGCGGTCAAAAATCATCCATACCACGTGTTCGGGCACGTCGCGGCCAAGCAGTCTTTCCGGATCGCTAATAAGATTCATATTGACACGGGCAGCGTACATGGCAACCTGTTGACATCCGTCAGTATCTCGTATAGACCGTTTATGAAGTCCCGGAAGTCCCGCCAAGCGGTAATCACTGAGGACCTGAAGACCTTATTCAAGGCCGAACGAAAGGTATCCATTCAAGACCTTGGGGAGGATGACATTCGCAGACTCCACTACTGCTCGCGGAAAAAAATCAATTTCATCTCAGGTACCATGTCACCGGCGGACAAGAATGATGAGACGAATGAACTGGAGTCGTTGAAGCGCGGTCTCGAATATTTCAAGGAACGTGGTGTTCAACAGGTTGTTCTGCAGCCCAAGTATATGGGCTCAAGATGCAACGTTTATTTGCATCAGGATCAGGAACAGTGCTTTGCAGTCAGCCGCAACGGCTATAAGATCAATCATGTGGATTTAACGGGGATTTACGACAAGCTGTGGATGAAATTCGGTCGTTATATGCAAGAACAGAAGATTGCCATGCTGATTCTGGATGGTGAGCTTCTTCCGTGGAAAGCGCTGGGCGATGGGCTGATCGAAAGGCAGTTTAAGCCTATTGAAAAAGCGCTTGAGACAGAGCTTGCGTTTCTGCAGCAAAACGGTTTTGAAGAAGCCCGCAATAAGCTTATTGCTGAATATGAAGCGAGCGGGTTTGAAAAAGACCAGCATCATACCGCAAAATCTGTTTTGAGCGACAAGTACGGTCCCAGTGTGTACCAAAACTATAAGTATGTCCATGAGATCCGGGAAACCTATAGTCCTTTATCTGAGCACATAGAGGCCTATCAAACGTACAGAAGACAGCTAGAGCTGTATGCGGAAGACGAGGTCATGGAGTATAAGCCTTTTACCGTTCTGAAAATTGTGTATGAAGACGGGAAGGAACAAATTGCGGAATGGAAGACCTCAGAGATGTACGCTTTTCTGTCGGAGGATGAGGCACTTAATCTGGATCTGTCCGAACCGGACTGCCTGGAGAAAGCTGAGCGTTACTTCTCTAAGCTTACGCTGGAGAAACATATGGAGGGAATCGTGATTAAACCGGAACTATGGAACGGAAAAACGGTGCCTTATATGAAGGTGCGAAATCCCGATTATTTGTCCATCATTTACGGATATGATTACAAGTTTCCGCATAAATACCGCAAGCTGCTGAGGCAAAAGAATGTTAATCAAAAGCTTCGTACCTCGCTTAATGAGTACCAGCTTGGGATGCAAATGCTGGCAGTGCCATTTGATGAGATTGCGCCTGAGCATGAGGCCTATAAAGAGATCGTGGCTAATCTGCTGTTTGAGGTGGCGCAGGAGCAGGAGATTGATCCGCGTCTGTAACTTTTGATAAGGTGGTCGTAGGTGAAACCGGAAGATATTGAGCAGGTGGTCCAAAATTCGACCAAGTTCAATATACTCCGGCTAATCCTCCGGCCATTCTCTATCATGGGATGAACAAGGAAAAGGAGTACTCGAATCATGAATCACACAATCGTTGATATCGGCGTCAATCTGATGCATCGTTCCTTTCACCAGGATCGTGAGCAGGTCGTCGAAAGAGCAATTGCAAACCATGTTGCACCCCTTATCATTACAGGGACAAGCTTGAGGAACAGCCTAGAAGCTGCCCGCTACGCCGGACGTTACGAGGGGAAGCTGTATGCTACTGCGGGAGTACATCCCCATGATGCGAAGAACTGCAGCGAAGAGACGATCACGAAGCTAAAAGAATTAGCGGCACGGCCACAGGTGGTAGCCATCGGGGAATGCGGTCTAGACTTTAACCGGGATTTCTCGCCGCGGGACGTGCAGCGTAAATGGTTCACTGAGCAAATTCGATTGGCGCTTGAGCTAAACATGCCGCTATTTCTGCATGAGCGGGAGGCATTTTCAGATTTTATTGCGATTCTTAAGGAACATGCGGTTCAAAAAGCGGTGGTCCATTGTTTTACAGGGACTCAGTCTGAGCTTAAGGCATACCTTGAAATGGGATTCCACATCGGGATCACCGGCTGGATTTGCGATGAACGAAGAGGCAAGCATCTGAGGGACCTTGTGCGAATGATTCCGCCCAATCGGCTTATGATCGAAACGGACGCACCGTTCTTGACTCCGCGGGACTTAAAGGAAAAGCCAGCGGATGGACGGAACGAGCCTGCTTTCCTACCGCATATCCTGCAAACTGTAGCACGATGTATCGGCAGACCCGCAGAAGAGGTAGCTAGAGTAACGACAGAGACAGCGGCGGAGTTTTTCGGTATTTGAGGTATTAACGGGTATAGGGTGTATGGAATACCGAAATATAGTACGATTCGTTAGCATTATTTTGTTTTATGGAGGGTATCCGGATGAAGATCCTGTTTTGTTCTGATCCTTTGAATGATAAGGCTGTAGATATGGAATATGAACATGAGTATAGATGTGCCCGAAAGTTGGGGCTGGATGTCTTTTTATTTTCCCTGGAGTCGGTTTTGGACGGGAACTTATTACAGGCGGTTAAGCGGATTCCAACATTTGAAACACCTGAAAGTTTCATTTATAGGGGCTGGATGCTAAAGCCGAATGATTACGAAAAGTTATATCACGCACTGCAGCAGAAAAACGCCGTCTTGATCAACTCTCCTTCGGAATATAAAAATGGGCACTATTTTCCTTATTCTTATGAGGCAATTCAAAAGGCAACTCCACAGAGTATTTGGCTCGAAATAGAAGAACTTTCAAATGGTTTTGACGCTCTGTTTGAAAAAATACGCATATTCGATAACAAACCCGTCATTGTCAAGGATTACGTAAAGTCCAGAAAGCATGAGTGGGAAGAATCCTGCTTTATACCGGATGCATCCGACAAAGAAAGGGTTCAAATGGTTATTCGGAACTTCATCGACCGTCAAGGCACGGAGCTTAATAGCGGAATCGTGATTCGTGAGTTCATTCAACTGGAGCAGCTCACTGAGCATCCGAAAAGCGGTATGCCTTTATCGAAGGAGTATAGGCTGTTTTTTCTTCGTCACAAGCTGATTCAGTGTACGGAGTATTGGGATGAGGCGGTATATCAACAGGGAATTCTTAAGCTGGATTCGTTTACAGAGTTAGCCATGGGCGTAGCAAGCCAGTTTTTTACGATGGATATTGCCAAAACCACAAGCGGAGAATGGACGGTTATTGAGATAGGGGATGGGCAGGTCTCGGGGCTTCCGAGTCATGCGAACCTGGAACAGTTTTATAATTCGATATCGGAATTATAGGTCAACTAAGAGAGGTGAGAAGTATGAATCATATTCTTTAGAAAGTCATTGGGAAAAGGTAATAGCATCCCTCTGGTAGAATGGAAAAGGGAAGAAGAATAAGCCGGAAGACCACGGTTCGAATTAATTGATGAAAATGATTCGTTAGGGGGATCTCAGTTCCCCCTAATCTCATTGTTTTTTTGGTTCGAATCGCAAATATTTCTCTCGTAGTTCAAGCAAGGGGTTTCCCTTTGGAAGTTTCCTTCAAGCTTTGATGAGCTTACTACGATATATATCAAAATTCTCGTCATCGAAGCAGACAAAATAAATCTGTTCTATCGTCCTCTGCTCAGCACTTTCAGAGTTCAAATAATTTAATACTGCCTCAAGTGCCGTTTCAGCGGCTAATTGTTTGGGGAAACGGTAAATTCCCGTACTGATATTCGGAAAAGCAATGCTCTTGGCTTTATAATCCGAGGCAAATCTTAGTGAATTTTTGTAGCAGCTCTTGAGTTTTTCAATTTCGTTGTTGTTACCACCGTTCCATACAGGACCTACCGTATGTATGACATAAGATGCAGGCAGGTTGCCTGCTGTAGTAATGACTGCCTCGCCGACAGCACAGCCCCCTTGCCGTTCTCTGATCTTAATGCATTCCTCAAGAATGCTTTTTCCGCCGGCTTTATGAATTGCACCATCCACGCCACCGCCACCTAATAAGCTTGTATTCGCGGCATTAACGATCACGTCGGCCGTTATTTTCGTAATGTCTCCTTTAAGCAAGGAAATGATTGTTTGATTGACCTTTATACTGTCCTCCATACTACTCCTCCAAAGGCAAATTTTATTACTACGAAGTCAATTCCTCATCCTCCGTAATGACCCCGTATCGCTCCAAAGCCTTCGTCGATGCTTCCAGCATGCGCCTTTTTAAATAATCCCCATCAACTACCCGAACTCGCTTCCCGAGAAAACGGATCTTGGAAAGCAAATACTCCATTTCATCCCCAAGCAGAGAGACCCTGACCCGATAGGTATCATTCTCCGTATCGTACTCCACATTTTTTTCGAAGCTGGAAAAGGCGTACAGGATGCGGGAGAACTCTTCGTTATACATACGGATAATTTCAATGACCACTTCATTTTTACCCGATTCAAGAGTTTGCGTGATCTTCTTCAGGATGCTATCCGCTGCTGATGGCTCGATAGGTTCTGACGTGACAGAATGGATATTCTTCAGTCTGGTGCTCATGAAGGCATGGCGCCGGGTGTGGTACCAGAGCAAATACCACTCCCGTTTGACCATGGAGTACTCCAGCTTATACGGAAATCCAGACTGGTCCATGTTCACACGTCCACTCTTAATCTCGTAAGTTATACGGATGCTCGTCTTAATCGTGATGTACCTGCGCAAAGGCCGCAGGAGCGGGTGGTAGACCTGCTTTTCCATCGTACGGGCTTTTTCAATCAAGTGGAGGGATATATCCATAACCTGATCCGTCTCGAGAGCTGAACGCAGCTTATCCAAAGTGTCCGCATTGAAAGCATCTGCCGCCGCGGGATGCTCCAGCATTGTTTTCAGCCACGCCCGTTCGTGCGAAGTGACCATGAAGGTACCGGAATCCTCGAGCCGGGAGATGATCTGGTGATTGAATATTTTCTCAAACAGATTCATAGTAAGACGCAATCTCCTTCCATTCGGCAATCATTTCCCGGCGCAGCCGAAGCGGCTCGAGAACCTCACAACTGGAACCGAAGCTCCGCAGCCACGGCTTGATTTCGGTAGTCCCGTTTACGGTGATCTCGTAAATAAATGAATGTTCATCTTCAAGCACAACCTGTCCCCACTGTCCCTGCAGCATTACCCGCTCTTTGACGAAGTTACGTTCAGAACCTTCTGGAGTATAAAATCGGGCACGCACCGTCACTGGCTGACCAGTATCAATCAGCCAACTGTACCGTATTTTCTCGGCAAGCTCGCTTTTCTTTTTCTCATACCATACCTCGTCAACGGCTTCATCCTCTTCAATTTGCGTGATTCCTTCCATGCGGTATTTTCGAATCCCCTCCCGGCTGTGGGAAAGCAGATACCATCTACCATATTGATGATCATAGACGATCTTGAGCGGTAGTGTCTTCTGGGTTTTGCCCTCCGTCTCCCGTTCAAACAGGGGATTGGTGTTTTTGGAGGCGTAGCTTTTTTCAGACTTCGGAGAGAAGTATAGAAAACGGACCTTGCGGTGGTTACGGATGGCATGAAGGAGTGTGAATAGATGCGCCTCATCCAAGATCCGCGAGTAATAGTGATACTTATATAAAAATGGTTCGACGGCATGCTGCCGGGCTTGATTGCGCAAAAGCTGCTTCTTGAGTCCATCGCGCAGCAGATAGCCTTGTACGGAAGGGACTTGAGTGTTCGCCATCACATCCACAAAATCATACAAATCAAAAAGCTCTTCATCCGATAAGCTTCGGACCAAATCATCTTGAATGCGATACCGGTAGGGACGAGGGCCGGGCTCCTTCTTAATGACGCCAACCTCCTCCAAATACTTGAGGTCCGACCGAATGGTTTTCTCGTCAGGCAGAGGCAGCCCGGAAGACAGACTGCTGCAGCATAAATCGAGTAGCTCCATCGCAGTCATAGTCTGCTCATTCATCGCGGCTAAAAGCAGCGAGATTCTTTGGCTTTCGGATTCCTTGACGGATTTGGCGCGGAACAGAAACAGGAGCAGAGGATCGGTGGAATCGTAATAGCTGAACCGAATGGTCTCAGAGAGTTCCTTGCTTTGTTCCTGCGGCAAATGCTGGTGCATGGAGCTCACAACTTCTTTGAGCCGCCGGATTGTTTTATCAAAGGTGTGTACGGAAATGCCGAGCCGCTCTGCGAACTGCTGTCTGCTGAAGGCACCGCTTGTCAGTACGAGCATACGCAGGAATTGAATTTCCTTATCGAAGCTTTCTTTAGCCAAAGTAATCCCCCGTTCAAATGAAACAGCTTCTTACATTGTAACAGGGGAGAGAATTGGGTGAAATGGAAAAGTTTATGACCGGTCGTAATACTTTCACCATGTTCGCTGCTCCAAAAATAAGTGATTATAGATACAGAAGGCCGACGCGATAAAGTGACGGTCCAACTTCCTCCCAGTGGAGGAATAGCTCAGTTGGTAGAGCGGGTGAAGGAAATTTGGGGAAAAGGTGATGAAAACGATGGTTATTTTCTTCAATAAAGCTGTACGGCCTCTTTGGGAAGGCAAGTCCTCCATTTATTCATATATTCAGAAGCAAGGCGGATCGGTGGACGGTTCCTTGCCGGATGACGAAGAATTCTGGTCCGGCAGTACAATGAGGTGGGTAGCGGGCGGTTTGGATGGAGCATTTGGACACCATGCATCGCCCGGTAAGATGACGGATGAGGCACAGGAGGTAGTCCAGCTTCTGGCGAAGCAATCCAGGAAGCCGAAGAATTCAACAAGAAAGGCTCTTTATGCAAAGCTTGTGAAGACGGATATAAGCGGTGTGATTGACGCAAGCTTGGATGAGGTGCGCAAACACGCCAATTTACAACCAGATGCAATATTCCATGAGGCGACATGGATGGTGGAGAATGCGGCACACCGAAATGTCGTCAAATTCGGAATTGCGCTGCTGGGACTTTTTCAGAACGAGCAAGTGAAGGAACTGCTTCTGACACTAGGGAGACATGAGGAATTTACGCTATATGCCATGGTTGCGATTTATAATGGAATGGAAGACGGTAACCAGGTACTATTTGAATTAGCTAAGCAAGTTCATGGTTGGGGGAAAATTCATATCGTTGAGAGACTCGAGCCATCTAGTCAGGAGATAAAAGATTGGTTGCTGCGCCAAGGGTGCCTAAACAGCGTCATGAACGAATATTTGGCTTGCATTTGTGCGAGAAATGGTGATTTGCGGGAGGCGCTCTCGACTGATCGGGTAGATAGCGAATTGTTTAACGGGGCGACCGATATCATCGAAGCGTTATTGAATGGCGGGCCGGCTGAGGACATAGATGATTATGAGTATGGTCCACAGGTAATATCCGATTACATGAGGCTGGCCCGGGAGATGGGCTCAACAGCAAAGCACTTGTCAGCCGTATTTAGCATTCTCGACTTTTTGTCTCAGGATGAGGAGGAGTGGGCAGGTCGAATATCGGCCGGATGGACCGGGCAGCTAAGAACTGATAATAGAGATGCTTGTCAATTGATTATTGCCGACGTCAAGTGGGGAAGCATTGTTATGGATGCTGTTAGTACTGGTGATTCGTCGGACCGTTATTATGGCGTATTTTGTGCCGAAAAGCTCGGCATTGATATCTGGGATACTCTCTATGATCAGCTTGCCGACAACCCGCTGGAGGACTTTCATTTCTTTCAGCTTATGAAATCGAATGATCCAAACCGAATCCGAAAATTGGTTCAATTTGCAACCGAACAGCTTCCTTTGCAGCAAATCGCTGTAGGTCCCGGCAATGAGATGGGGCTTGGCAAAGAATATGCTGCGCATAGGAATTTGGATACCATTTTACAGAGTCTGGATCAGTATGAGGGAATGGGTATGGAATTGATCCTCACCGGTCTGAACAGTCCTGTGATTCGAAATCGGAACATGGCGATTAAGGCGCTAGAGGGCTGGAACATTACCTCATGGGGGGATCAGCTTGCCAAAGCAGTTATTCATTTATCACAGACTGAGCCTGACGACTCGGTAAAAGAACGGATTCATAAGCTGCGGGAAGCAAAAGGGCTCTAACCCCGGGAAATGTATTCATTTATGTAGGAGTGGAATAATCTTATGGCTTATCAAAATATAGATGGCGTGCGTGTCTGGGGAAGTCCTGACAATGGGGCGCTTGCTCAAGCAAAAACGTGCGCGGAAACCGGCAATGTGGTTCAAACCCTGCTTATGGCGGATCACCATAAAGGCTACAGTCAACCGATCGGTGGGGTGGTAGTATATGACGGGCAAATCTCTCCTTCCGGCGTTGGTTATGATATTGCATGCGGGAATAAAGCAGTGCGAACCAATTTGTTTGTCCAAGACATAAAGCCAGGATTGGCGAAGATTATGGATGAGATCGCCCGCAAAATCTCCTTCGGGGTAGGCCGGGTTAATAATGAAAAGGTTGACCATGATCTTTTCGATGATCCCGATTGGGCTGTCTACAAGGCGGTTGGCAAGCAAGAGCACGACAAGCTGAAGGCGTTAGCGCAAAGTCAGCTCGGCACTGTCGGCAGCGGCAATCACTTCGTGGATTTGTTTGAAGAAGCGGGAACCGGCCGTTTATGGATCGCCAATCATTTCGGGAGCCGGGGTTTTGGACATAAAACAGCAAGCGGATTTATTAACCTGACTGCCGGCAGAGAGTTTCTCGCGAACGCTCCCGGAGAGAAGATGGATCAGCCGCCTGTATTGCTTGACCTGAGCAGTGAGCTTGGCGACATGTATACCCTGGCTATGAAGCTGGCCGGACGTTACGCCTATGCCGGAAGGGACTATGTGATCCGTCAAGTGTTGGCCATTCTGGGAACGGAAGCGGACCTTGAAGTGCATAACCATCATAACTATGCCTGGAAAGAGACGCACAACGGGAAAGAGGTCGTTGTCGTCCGTAAAGGAGCGACCCCGTCCGCACCCGGACAGGTTGGTTTCATCGGCGGGAGTATGGGGGATATATCCGTTATCGTAAAAGGGAAGAACAGCATAGAGAACAGGGATTCTTACTACAGCACCGTTCATGGAGCGGGACGAATCATGAGCCGGACCCAAGCAGCAGGAAAAATGAACTGGAAGACCCGTACCCGCAGCGGCGGTCAAATTAGTACAGAACAAATGATGAAGGCTGTTCGGGATTTCGGTGTGGAACTGCGCGGAGCAGGCACGGATGAGAGCCCCTTCGTTTATCGGAAGCTCCAGGAAGTGCTGGATGCGCATGCCGAAACAATTGAAGTCATGCATGTGTTGAAACCGATAGGTGTCTGCATGGCTGGAGCGGATGAGTTAGATCCGTATAAGGATTGATTCTGAGAAAGGTGGATGTATATGGATATTGATAAGACGATAAACGATTATTGCAATGCAGCAATAAATATTGGGGATAAATCATATTTTCGGAATCTATGTAGGAGAGGTGCTTCGGAAAAATAACGCTAGTGATTTTCAGTGGGAGAGTACGGAGCATGGATTTGGACTGGGGAAAGGGAATAATGTGGTCTTTTCCATTGCAAAAGCCTATAAACATATCCAGAACGGAGTAGAAGGTGGAGACCGGATTGATTCATTTTTTGCTATCGCTAGCATGATAGTCCAAGGAAAATTTCCAAATCGGGGATAAGACGATTTATAGTTTCCGGGCATATTGTCAAATAAAACAGCTTCACTGACAGTAGATGTCAGTGAAGCTGTTTTATTATGGTGATAAACATAGATCATTTAGGAGGAGTTTTGAATGAACAGTACGGTATATCTTTATGTATTTGATACAATGGCAGATTGGGAGATAGGTTATTTGACTGCTGAACTGAACTCGGGAAGATATTATAAAAAGGGGCTGGCCCCGTCAAAAGTAGTTACTGTGGGAATTGAAAAGACTCCTGTAACCACAATGGGCGGATTGAAAATACTGCCTGACATCAAGCTGGATGAGTGCAGCATTGAAAGCACGGATGCATTAATTTTACCGGGTGGAGATACATGGATGGAAGCAATCCACGAACCAATAGTAAAAAAGGCAGAGCAGTGTATACAGGAGAACATTGTTGTCGCAGCGATATGTGGCGCTACAGTAAGGCTTGCTCAGAATGGATTGCTGGATTCAAAACGGCATACAAGCAATGACTTGGGATACCTCAAAATGGTGTGTTCCGGTTATAAAGGTGAACAGCATTACATAAATGAGCCTGCCGTTACTGATGGAAAATTAATTACGGCTTCAGGGGTAGCTCCATTGGAATTTGCTGCACATGTCTTGAAGGCTTTGGATGTGTTCGCGCCAAAAACATTAGATGCCTGGTATAAGCTCTATGAGACTCACGAAGCTGAATATTTTTATGAGTTAATGAATTCAATACAATAAGCAAATTCTAGAACCACTATCTCACTTTAAAAATCCTAAAGCGATGACTACTGCCATCGGTCCATTTACAATTGCATGAACAATAAGTCCGGTCATGGTGTTCTTAGTTTTTTGTATTGTGTAAGGTACAATAAATAGCAACGGCAGCAAAAGAATGATTAAATCGGCACCAAAGCAAATGTGAAATAGCAGCCAGCAGAAGGCGTTAACAAGCCAAGCCGATTTGCCATGGGTTAGCTCCTGCCGTGGTAAAATATAGCCGTGCCACAGCATTTGTTCCCCCACAATATTAAAGAAAAACATGGGCAACCAGACGAGCAAATACAATTTTTGAAAGCCCTCCAGAGGCTGTGAACTCATAAAATCAGGTGTGGTTTGCAGTGGAGAAACAGAAAAATATTGAGTAAGCAGAGTGGAAATCCACCATACGAGCCCCATGGCTGTAAATGACAACAATGTAGCGCAAAGCGTCCAAATCACATCTTTTTTTGTCAGTTTTTTCAACCTCAATCTTCTAAGTAATATTTGGAGATTGAGAGTGCCTGTTTCTCTTTTTACGAATAAAAGAGCACTAACAAACAGTGGGATAAACACAAGAAGGCCTGTTATGTACCAGCTCAGAGAAGGATGTAAGCCCAGATTTTCGTGTAAAAAGGGCGTGAAGTACTTTGTTAATGCAATGAAATAAGCGCTGGGTAATGCAAATAGAACGATGGATCTCCAAAGAGGTAGTTTTTTGAGATTTTCCATACAAAAGACATATCCCTTCTGTTTTTTACTAATAATGATCAGGTGATCATTATTTCGGCAAAAAAATAAAGCTATGAAAAATGCAAGGTTCCCTCAATAAAAAAGGCAAACATGTCACTGATGAGTTGTTGTTTTCTTTCATTGTCATCACAGGTCTCAATAATAAAAAGCAAACCCGCGAGAATTTGTTCAGCTAAAATACGGGTAAATCCTGGCGTTGTACTAATACCATACTCAGTAAAATGCTTATCGGAATGCTGCTCAAGGGTCTTTAAAACAATACTCCTTGCAGATTGGTACTGTGTATTCTCACTCCTATCAATGAGTAGTAGAAAACGTTTAGTAAAGATGGGCATAAACTTTGTGAGATAAGTCTGAAAATAATCACGCCAGTTGATACTATTATCATTTTGGTGATTGATATCTAGCATCTCTTCATTTTCATGATGCTCCATCAAATAAAGAAAAGCGTTATATTCATTTTTGACAAGTTCATCAAAAAGTGCTTCTTTGTTTGAAAAGTAGCGATAGATATTGCCGATGGTCGTGCCGCTTTCTTTTGCAATGTTACGTAAGGAAGCATGCTCGAATTTTTTTTGTAGAAATTCCTGTTCTGCCTTTTTCAAAATCAAGGTTCTAAGTTCTTCTTTAAGTACCTGCATTAATAATCACCCGATCATTATTATGAACTTATTTTTATAATTGTCAATATACTATGCTAATATCGTGTGTTAACAAGTTTTGACGTCGGCGGGGAATAGCTTCCCGAAATTATGAGAGACATTGCAGCCATTCCCCGCCTTCAATGCAGCCACTTAATACAAAAGCTCCTTCTTTGAGAAAATCACATAGCTGATTTTGTACATCACCAGGTTCCACACCAGCGCTATCACCGGGGAGCAGCACAGCAGGATAACCATAAGCTGATCTGTAAAAGAAACACCAAAGAAGATCAGAACCTCATAGATACCAAAGCAGATCAAAGCAGGAACTATAAAGGAAACAAGTGATAACGTGCGGGCTTTTTCTGTACCGAACTTAAATAAGAGCGGGATGGACATACTTCCCAAGATTTCCGCAATCACTAGACCAATCAAAGTGACAAACAGCAGCGTGAGGATGTTGCTCATGTTGCTGTAATCAACTTTGCGGACGATGATGCCGCCAATGCAACCAATCACTAGACCGCTGACAGCACCGATCACCGAGAAAATCAGCAGAACGATAAATTTGCTGGCGACCAATTCTTTTTTGGTAACTGGAGTAACCATTGCGTATTTCATCCATTTGGAGTTGTCATCAAAGCTAAACGTGGTCATAACCATCATGCTGCATAGAACACCACTTGCGATAATATAGGCTTCCGGTCCGCTGAAAGGGATGAAAATCACGGCGAAAACCAACAGCGTAAACACCATGGATTTTGCGTTGTGTCCAATGTTATACAAATCTTTTAGAATCAAGCTCTTCATTGTACCTGTTCCCCCTTTACATAGAGAAGAAGAATATCGTCGATAGAAGCGTCGTCTACTACTGCCGTCTTATACTTGCGGCGCGCTTTTTCCTTATCGGCAACCAGCACATCCCACTGATAGTCGAATTTCCGGTAGGCAAGGATCTCCGATTTATCAATCTCCTCAAACAGTGCCGCCCCGCAGCGAATAATGCCGTAGTTGTAACGCAATTCGTCCTTTGCCTTGCAGAACAGAACCTTCCCCTTGTGAATAAAGGTGATGTTATCAGCCACTTTCTCCAAATCCGTGGTGATGTGGGAAGACATCAGGATAGAATGGTTTTCGTCCTGGATAAAATCCAGGAAAACATCTAATATATCGTCACGCATGATAGGATCAAGACCGCTGGTCGCTTCGTCCAGGATCAAGAGCTTTGGCTTATGGGAGAGTGCTACTGCAATACAGAGCTTCATCTTCATACCTTTGGAAAATGTTTTGATCTCCTTGTCGGAAGCGAGCTGGAACTTATGTAAATAACCGTTGTAAATGGCATCGTCCCACTGTCTATAGGCAGCCGCCGAAATTTTGCCGACCTTGGCCGGCGTGAGGGTCTCATAGAAGTTGATGCCATCAAATACAACACCTATCTCCTCTTTGAGTTGCTTGGGGTTAGAGGACAGTTCCTGTCCCCAAAATGTGACGGTTCCCTCATCCTTTCGGATAAGATCAAGAATGGCGTTAATCGTGGTGCTTTTACCGGCGCCATTCTCGCCAATCAGCCCCATAATCGTGCCTCTCGGGATAGAAAAGGAAACATGATCCAGCTTGAAATCAGGATATTGTTTGGTCAGGTTCTCAACCTGCAAGATAGGTTCCATAGTTATTCCTCCTCTTGGTAAAACATAGTCAAAAGCTCAACCAGCTTGCTGAGTGGTATACCGCTGGTACGCGCAATATCTGCGGCCTCCTGTAAATGTCCTTCTGCTTTCCGCTGTTGTTCTTCTTGGAAGAAATCTTTGTTCTGCGTCGATACAAAACTTCCTCGCCCAACAGTCGTTTCAATAAAGCCATCCCGCTGCAAATCCTCGTAAGCCTTTTGAACGGTAATAACACTGACATGAATGGATTTGGCGAGCGAACGCATGGACGGAATCGGGTCGCCTGTCTGTAATTCTCCGCTCATAATCATTGCCTTAATCTGTGAGGTGATCTGTTCATATATCGGCTTGCTCGTATTACTGCTGATGATGATTTCCACACGACCCCTCCTTTTTAGTGTGTTATGGTGTACTTATCGTATAAGTACATTATAGTTAGGTGGAGTGTATTTTGTCAAAAGAGTTCCCCACAGTGCAGTAGTTGTACAGAAAATGCAAAGCAGAATCACAAAATATGCTGCATAATACAATTGAAAGGAGAGGTGAACATGGAAGCGCTCGATCAAACACAGCAGGTTATTGATACGCTCGAAGCGGACATTATGAACGTGGATTATCAAAAAATCGAAAAACTGACAGGTATCCCGTTGGGGCTCTATCAGCGTATTTTCACGTATATCTGTGATATTTCCTTAGCCGGATATGTACGAAAAAGAAAGCTTACCTTGTCTGCGGAAATGCTTCTGTTGGGAAGTGCCAATGTAACCGAAATAGCAATGGAATGCGGCTATGAGAGCAGTTCATCTTTTTCAAGAGCGTTTAAGGAGCAGTTTTCTGTTCCACCTGCAATGATTACACCTGGTATTTATAATGAAAAAGCATTCCACCCGCTTTCTTTAGCAGATAAAGATTCATATTATGTTTTGAAAGGAAGAAGAATTATGGCGGAGCTTGTGAAACTCGAATATGAGAATACAGAGGATATGCTTCTTATTGGCATCAGCAATAAAGACTATGGAGTTACAACCAACAAACTGTGGGATGTTTTTTGGGAGCAGGGTTTTGACCAAAAACTCGCGAAGCTTGAAGAGCATCAGATAGGGATGGAGGACTGTATGGGGCTCGGCTACATGACCGACTTCAGTAACGACAACGGTCTTGGGGACACATATATTGTCGGCAAGTATTTTAAAGTAAACACTCCGGTACCGGATGGCATGACTGGCAGAATGATTAAGGGCGGAACCATTGCCAAGGCACAGATTGGTGCGAAGAATCTTGACGAAATTATTAGCAACGCATATATTCTCATTTCCAGCATGGTGCAGAAGAATGGCTATACACTTGCTTATGACAATTTCTATTGGCTGGAGGCTTACACTGTCAGCAGATTCTGTGATCCTCTTGAACATGGCGCTCAGCAGGTTATTCTCGACTGGCATATGCCATGCAGAAAAATATAACAGGAGGGATTCGATATGGGCGATCCTTATGCCGAGTTTCCACACATAATCACCGATAAAGTTATTTTGCGAAAAATCGTAGAAACTGATATTGATGGGCTGTTTGAGATCTACAACAATGAGAATGTATTTACTTACATACCCGGAGATATTAAGAAGAACAGAGACACTGTGCATAATATGATAGGTCATTTTGAAAGGGATTTTAATAAAAAGAAAGCCATATTCCTAGGGATTTGCTCAGCCGAAGCACCGAGTGAGATTGTTGGTGTAGCAGAGATGTTTGAATATGATGTTAAAGTAAATATGATCACAATAGGCTATCGGCTCAGCGAACGCTATTGGGGCAAAGGGATCGCGACAGAGGCGGTCCGCGCAATGGTTGATTATCTTTTTAACACCGCTGGAATTAACCGTATCCAAGCATTTGTAATGCCTGCGAATGAGAAATCCCAAAAGGTATTACAGAAAAACAACTTCATGAAGGAAGGAATCATGCGGCAATCACAGTATTGGCAGGGTAAGGGAGTGGTTGATTTGGCGGTGTATGCTTTGATTTGTTCGGATGTGGATTGCATAACATAAAGGGAAGCCGTGAGCTGATGACTCACGGCTTCCCTTTTTGCTTCAAATCAAAAGTTAGAAGTTAAAAACCGCACTCCAATCAAATTCCCCGGAGGTTTCCACATTATTAGGCCAATCTGCACACCAAGAGGGAACAATGGGATATTCTACTCTATCCAGGCTAGGCGTGTACGGCTTGATATCCAAAACAGGAGTTCCATCCTCTGCATCAATAAAAGCCAGTCCAATAATTCCGTTGTCATAATCCAGATCGGTGACATAGACGCAAGTAAGAGCTAGCGGATTCGGGCGTTCCGGAGAGCGTGTTGCAAAGATGCCCAAGGTATCTGGAGAAGCCTTATAAGGGCTTTTCTCAATGAGTTTTGAACGAGAGTCTGCATTGTCATTCTGATGAAACCACCAAAAGACATTAATGTACCCGAAACCTTCAAGATTGGTAAGAGCGGGAATAAACTCTTTTTCCAGTTCTATGCGCATTCCTCTAACGTCTGAACGAACTTTTCCTATTGCTTGTACTGTGAATTGTTCCATAAATAAAATCTCCTATTCGGTTTATTTACGGCGCCGTTATTTTCAGTATAGCGATGTGTTTCTACACTACAAGCCTGTGGTATTTCAAATAAGCAATATCGAATAACATTTTATGGGATCTTGAAGGAACTAATTGGATTTTATCGAATTTATGCTGTAGAAATCTAATTGTAACTGGAACAATACCACTAGCGTTGCAATAACCCTGACATAAGGACCTAAAAAGTATGACAGTGGGTTATGAGTTATATTTTTACAGTTCCTTTTTCGTCTCCAAAGCTAAAGATCAACGGGGATAGAAATGT
>NZ_JBTLRW010000018.1:0-136773 GCF_054483875.1 Paenibacillus sp. BAC0078 | reverse complement strand
GAACCAACTGATCCAAACAGACAAGCTCCATTTGATATTTCCCGCTATTCCCTTGATCCTTCTCGTTTAACATGAGACACCGCACTTTCTTACAAAGTTACCTATATTATACCAAATGAATGCGATGTCGTATTGAATTATTGGGTTTCTCAACAGTCTGAGGAATTCCAACTAAATACATTTTCAGCTGGAATTCAGCCGATTTAGTTGGAGAAATTCCACTTGGCCCTCCGGCTCGGCAGCAAAACCTATCCCTCTCAGGCAGAACCTGACTCGGTCAACTCCAAAAGTCCCGCCGACCCCCGGCCCGGCTGGCAAAAGCGTATCCCGAGTCAAGCAAAGCCTAACCCAGTCAGTTCCAAAAGCACTCTGGCCCGGAACTCCAAAAATCCTCCGGCCCGGCGAGCCTGCCCCGGCTTAATCCTTATGCTCCGCCGCTCCCCGTTTACCTTCCTCATGATCTTCCGGCGCGTGCGGCTGCCCGAGCTCCTGCTCGCGTTCGGCCTGCTTCCGGTGGGCGATGCGGCTGCTGGCGGCTGCGGCAACTGCACCAACAATGTCGTCCAAATAGGTGTGGATTTGGCCGGTTGTTTTATCGTTCAGCCGCTCCAGCACACCTGGCTTAAGCTTATCCACATAACCATAGTTGGTGAAGCCGATGCTGCCGTATACGTTCACGATGGAAAAGGCCAGGATCTCGTCAACGCCGTACAATCCCTCATCATTTTCAATCATATCCTGCAGGGGAGAAAGGAGTTTTCCCTCTTCCGCCAGCACATCGAGCTGGATGCCGGTCAGTACGGCGTTCTGCACCTCGCGTTTGCTCAGCACCATTTCCACGTTATGCACACATTCTTCCAAGGTCAGACTCGGATAATATTTGCTTTGCAATAGCAGTACAAGCTCGGCGATCTCCTCCAGGGTTACTCCGCGTTTGTCCAGCCAGAACCGGGTCGCTTCTGCGACTTTTTTACTGTTAAGGCTGTAAGGTATTTTTGAATGAGCCATGATCAGTCACCCCGTTAGTGAGTCATTAGTAGTTGATTTGCATAGAAAAATTGTACCCAGTTGTGCGGCGATTGTCCAATTGTCCAAAACCCGGGCAATTTAGGATAAGCTGTTGTTATTTTTTGGACAGAGGGCTCGTATACATAGCAGTACAACTGAACTTAAGCGTTGAAAGGGGTAATCATTTATGAAGCATAGGAAACAAATTCGCCGCCTGTCTGCGGCTTGCCTGCTCGCGGTTCCATTAACGTTATCGGGCTGCAGTCTGTTTGACTCGTCGGAATCGGCAGCAGTTGATCCGCCGCCCGCCCAGGTTGAAGCGCAAATGCTGCAGGTCAGCAATGAAGGCACACCGGATGCGGGAGTGTTCGCACCCGCAACGTTAGACAGCGACGGTACTACGGCAGGTGTCAGTACAGATGAAGCGGCTCCTGCGGCGGCTGGAGAACGGACAACCGTCTTCCTGGAGGATGGGCACGGCCTGCTCGCTCCGGTATCCGTGAGTCTTCCCAAAGGTGATGCTGCCGCAATGCTGAAGGACTCGCTTACTGCTCTGGTCAGCAAAGGAGCTTATGCCTCAGCATTGCCGGAGGGCTTCAAGGGTGTGCTGCCAGCCGGAACGGAAGTGAAAAATGTCACCGTAGACAAAGCCAAACTGGCTGTAGTCGAGTTTAACTCGAAGTTTAATGATTATGAGGCCGCAGATGAACGCAAAATTCTCGAAGCGATCACCTGGACGCTGACCGGACAGGATGGAATTCAAGGGGTGCAGCTCTGGGTTGACGGCAAAAAGCTTACCGAAATGCCGCTGAAGGGAACTCCGCTCGACCGTCCGCTGTCCCGCACCATTGGTATCAATCTGCCGAAGCACGGGCCGCTGCTGATGAATTCGAGCGCGGTGACGGTTTATTTTTCCGCAGCAGCGCCTGATGGCACTCATCAGTATTATGTGCCGGTGACCCGTTTTGTACCCGCAGGGCAAGATACGCTAAAGGCGGCGCTGAATGAGCTGATTGCCGGACCCGACTCGGACAATGGTCTGGAAATGGTGATGACGCAGGATACAGTGCTGGATTCCGTGGAAGCCGGGCAGAATGGAGTGGTCACCGTTTCGCTGAAGGATGATATGTTTGCGGACGGTAAAGGTGTACCGGCTGAGATGCTGGAATCTGTTGTGCTGACTGTTGCGCAGAATTCGGAGGATGCTATGGTGCAAATTCGCCTCAACGGTCAAAAGAAGGTTACCGGCACGGACAACGTGGACTACGGCCAGCCAGTATCGGCACCGGAATATGTGAACGTCCTGCCTTTGTAAAATGTCTGTAAAGGCTAAAAGATGCTTTTGTGCCTGCTCTTTGGTAGAATAAAGCTTGCTATGGACATACGGCAACCAAACATATAGCTAGAGACGCAGGAGGCAGAAAAGATGAGATCAAACGGGCGCAATCAGGACCAGCTTCGGCCGCTGATGATAACTACCCAAACCAATAAATATGCTGAGGGCTCTGTCCTTATTGAAATGGGGGACACGAAGGTCATTTGTACGGCAACCGTAGATGAGAAGGTTCCACCGTTCCTGAAAGGACAGGGTAAAGGCTGGGTGACCGCCGAATATTCCATGCTCCCGCGCGCGACTCAGACGCGTAATCAGCGTGAAGCGGCACGCGGCAAGCTGACCGGACGTACGATGGAAATCCAGCGGCTGATCGGCCGGGCGCTTCGTTCCGTAGTGAACTTGCACGCGCTCGGCGAGCGCAGCATCACTCTGGACTGCGATGTCATTCAGGCGGATGGCGGAACGCGGACGGCTTCGATTACGGGCGCTTTTGTAGCTATGGCCTTTGCCATCAATAAAATTGCGCAACAGCATAAGCTGAGCGTATTCCCGATTACAGACTATCTGGCTGCGGTCAGCGTCGGCATTGTCGGCGATCAGGCGCTGCTTGATCTGAACTATGAAGAGGATTCCAAAGCAATGGTTGATATGAATGTGGTAATGACGGGCGGCGGGGCTTTTGTTGAATTGCAGGGCACCGGCGAAGAGCGTCCGTTCTCCCGGCAGGAGCTGGACCAGTTGCTAGGCTTGGGCGAGATGGGGATTTATGAGCTGATCGCCGTGCAAAAAGAGGTGCTGGGCGAAATAGCGCTCAAAATTGCTTCCGGCCAGCCGGGCCGAGAGGTGTAGCATGAAATCCGGCGGCGGAATTTTGATTGTGGCGACGAAGAACAAGGGCAAGGTGCGCGAGTTCCAGCATGCTTTTGCACCGCTTGGGCTGGAGGTGAAGAGCATGTTCGATTATCCGGAGCTGCCGGATGTGGTGGAGGATGGCGATACTTTTGCCGCGAATGCTCTCAAAAAATCCAAGGCCGTCGGGGATGCCCTCGGACTGCCCGTCCTGGCGGATGATTCCGGCCTCTGCGTGGATGTCCTGGACGGAAGACCGGGCGTCTATTCTGCCCGTTATGCGGGTGAAGAGGCAAACGACAAGGAGAACAACCTGAAGCTGCTGAGTGAGCTGGAGAAGCTGAAGCAGGGCGAGGATACCGGCCAGCCGCTGCTCAGTACGGCCCGTTTCGTCTGTGCTTTATCCCTGTATGATCCTGCAACAGGCAAAGAGCTGACTGCCGAAGGCACAGTGGAAGGCTGGATTACCTCAGAGCAGGCGGGCGGCGGAGGCTTCGGTTATGATCCGTTGTTTTACCTGCCGGAGTACAGAAAAACCATGGCTGAGCTGACGCTCGAAGAAAAGCAGGCCATCAGCCACCGGGGCATGGCGCTGCGTCTTCTGACCGGGAAGCTGGCTGCTGAACAGGAGCAGGGGAAATAACGATACGGTGAGTGTACAATTTTTTGGCAAGATGCTTAAGAGGGACCTGTCTGCAAAATTGCGGGCGGGTCTTTTTTAAATCCAAATAACTGGAAATTAGATGATATTACCCCCTAACTATGGAAATTTCCCCCTAGCATAATTAAGTGCTTTGTATGAGAATAAGAGTTGCCTTCATCCTTCCTATGTTTTGAATCCTCCAGTTCCATGCACTCCATCCCTATCGTACCGGACAAAGTATTCGTGCGCTTTTTTGTGTACTTAATCTATCATCTTGATGTTATGAATTTACTAGAGACACAGGATGAAGGTAAATCCGAACCGGGAGGTGAGCACTGGATTTTTGCCAGTGAAGCAGGATTTTCCAGCTACGCAAGAACCTGAGGAGGTATAGGATTAATGTTCAATAAAAGAAGATTTCGCAGAACCTTTGTGCTTGGCATGGCAGTTGCTCTGGTTATAGCCTTCTTTTCAACCTTGGGTACAAGCGTCAAAAGCGTGAGTGCGGCTGCGGGCTATAAGCTCGTCGGTTATTATGCTTCGTGGGCTGCCTACGGACGGGCTTACAACGTGACGGATATTGATCCCAGTAAAATGAACGTGATCAACTATGCTTTTGCCGATATATGCTGGAACGGGGTTCACGGGAATCCTGACCCTACCGGTCCGAATCCGGTTACATGGAGCTGTCAAAATGAACAAGGCCAGACGATCAGCGTCCCAAACGGCACAATTGTACTGGGTGATCCCTGGATTGATGCCCAGAAAAGCTTCGGCGATGATAAATGGGATGATCCCATCAAAGGCAACCTGAAGCAGCTGTGGAAACTGAAAGAAAAGAATCCGAACCTCAAGACGGTGATATCGGTCGGTGGCTGGACCTGGTCGAACCGCTTCTCGGATGTTGCCGCTACGGCAGCGACCCGTGAAGTATTTGCGAATTCTGCTGTGGATTTCATCCGTAAATACCAAATGGATGGCGTTGATCTGGACTGGGAATATCCGGTCAGCGGAGGACTTGCCGGCAACAGCTACCGCGCGGAGGATAAACAGAATTACGTGCTGCTGCTTCAGAAAATCCGCGAAAAGCTGAACGCCGCAGGTACCACCGACGGTAAAACCTACCTGCTTACCATAGCCTCCGGTGCAGGTCCGGCTTTTATCCAGAACAATAATCTTAGCGGCATCGCCGCGGTGGTCGATTGGATCAACATCATGACTTATGACTTCAATGGCAGTTGGAACACGACTACCGGACACAACGCTCCGCTCTACTATGATGCTGCCGCAGCCTCGTCGGGTCTGACCGATCCGGCTAATTACAACATCGACAAGGCCGTCACAGCCTATCTGGCGAGCGGAGTCCCGGCGAATAAGCTGGTGATGGGGATGCCGTTCTACGGACGTGGCTGGGGCGGCGCACCGAGTACCGGGAACGGGCAGTATCAGGTATCGGCTGGCATTTCATCCACAGGCACATGGGAAAAGGGAAACTATGATTTCTATGATCTTGAAGCCAACTATATCAATAAAAATGGATATACCCGCTATTGGAATAACACTTCCAAGGTTCCCTATCTCTATAATCCCTCTACGCAAACCTACATCAGCTATGACGACGTAGAATCCTTCGGCTACAAAACCAGCTACATCAAAACCAAAGGTCTGGCAGGGGCGATGTTCTGGGAGACAAGCGGCGACCGCAATAAAACGCTGCAAAACAAGCTGAGTGCCGATCTGGGCAGCGGAGTGGTGCCAACGCCGACACCGACACCGACACCGACGGTAACGCCGACGCCGACACCGACACCGACGGTAACGCCGACGCCGACACCGACGGTAACGCCTACGGTAACGCCAACGCCTACGGCCACGGTGAAGCCATCGGCAACGCCAAGCGCTACACCAACAGCAACACCGGGCACAACGGCAACGCCTACTGCCACAGTCGCCCCAACTGCGACACCGACCGCGACTCCCGGAATAACCGCCTGGACAGCAGGAGTTGCCTACAAAGTGGGCGACAAAGTGAGCTATGACGGCAAAGTGTACACCTGTTGGCAGGCTCATACCTCGCTGGTGGGCTGGGAGCCGGTGTTAACACCGGCGCTCTGGCAGTTGAACTAGTACTCATCAAAAGGCAGCGTGATTGGATTCCAAGTTAACGAATGTTGTTTATAGGAGCTTCTCCCTGCCTGAGAGCGTAATGTTGCCGTGGGGAGCCTGAACTTGGAAGGCAGAGAGCAAAAAAGCTTGCAGAGAAGGCGAGGCCTTCACTCTGCAAGCTTTTTTATCTTCTGTAAACGGCTGCCGCTCATAAGCCGCCATCCGCTGAAATATAATGGCTATGCCCCCCTGTGTCCGGGTCCCCAAAAACTTATGCAACGTCACGCCGTTAATTTCGTTATAGTAGTATATAGCGGAAGGTGGTGGGTTCGCCGATGGTAATCTGGGTGTTTTGGTTAATTGCAGCCGGTGTCCTGTTTGTCGCTGAAATGATGACGCTTACGTTTTATCTGCTTTGGTTAAGTATTGGCGCTTTGGCGGCATGTCTTGTTTCGCTTTTGCTGCCGGATGCGATATTGCTTCAGGTCGTTGCAGGTTCATTGGTGGCGCTGGGACTGACGGTATTCTCGAAGCCGCTGGTGGCGAGATTCCGCAGCTCGCGCGGGTTTAAGGATGCAGGGACAGATATTGTAGGCAGGCAGGGTCTGGTCGTGCAGCCGATTGAGCCGGGGCGTTATGGTCAGGTTAAGGTAGGCGGCGACATCTGGAGCGCAACATCAATAGAGCCGCTGGGCAAGGATGAAGTAGTCAAAGTGGTTGGCAGAAGCTCCACAATTATTGAAGTAGTCCGATGGGGGGATATGTACTGATGGAATTGGCTATTATAGGGATTATTATTTTTGTTGTTGTCGTATTTGTGGCGTTGACCATCAAAATCGTACCACAGCAGCGGGTAGGCGTTGTTGAGCGTCTCGGTAAGTTCCACCGCTTGCTCACACCGGGTCTGAATATTCTGATTCCGATCATTGATCATGTGCGCACGTACCACGATTTGCGGATTCAGCAGGCCAATGTGCCGCCGCAAACGGTGATTACGAAGGATAATGTGCAGGTGCAGATTGATACGATTATTTTCTATCAGGTGGTGGGCCCGGAAGAAGCGACCTACGGAATATCCGACTATGTGTACGGGGTGCGCAACATTTCCACAGCCACGATGCGGCAGATTATCGGTAAGCTTGAGCTGGATGAAACCTTGTCCGGCCGGGAAAAGATTTCTTCGGACATCCGCCTTGCGCTGGATGAGGCGACCGAGAAATGGGGCGTGCGGATTGAGCGCGTAGAGGTTATTGATATCAAGCCGCCGCTTGATATTCAGGAAGCGATGGATAAGCAGATGAAGGCTGAGCGCAGCAAACGCGCGATTGTGCTGGAGGCGGAAGCCGCGAAGCAGGATATGATCCTGCGTGCCGAAGGTGACAAGCAGAGCAAGATCCTCAAGGCGGAGGGCGACAAGGAAGCGCGTATCCGTCAGGCGGAAGGCTTGCGGCAGGCGCAGGAGCTGGAAGCGCAGGGCCAGGCCAAAGCGATCCAGGCGGTAGCCGAAGCCGAGAAAGCGCGGATTGCGCTGATCAGCAGCGCAGGGCTGGATGAGCGGGTGCTGGCTTATCAATCCTTTGACGCGCTGACCGAAATTTCCAAGGGGGCTGCGAACAAGGTGTTCCTGCCAACCAGCGCCGTCGAAACGCTCGGTACGCTCGGTGCAATGGCCGAGGTATTCAAAGCGAGCAAGGAGAGCAAGTAAACGGGATATTTTACAATTACGCCACATTCCGTTAAAGTAAAAGCAAAACGAAGCGCAAGCTTACGATGCCAGTTTTGCTACGCAAAACTCTTAGGAGAGAACATGATGACGCAAAAAGAAATTTCACCGCTGGTAGAAGCGCTTGGGCTGCAGCCCCACGTTGAAGGCGGCTGGTACAAACGACTATGGAACGCTCCTTTTGAAATTCCCCAGGAAAATCTGGGTGAGAGCTACTCCGGGCCAAGAGCCTCGGCCTCTTCTATTTATTTTTTGCTCCATGCGGATGAAACCTCGGATTGGCACACGGTGTTGTCCTCCGAGATCTGGCTATGGCATTCCGGCAGCCCGATTGTCCTGAGTCTTGGCGGCAACGGCGACAAGCCGGAGAATGTGACCGAGGTGATTCTTGGCCTTGATATCGCCGCCGGACAGCAGCCGCAGGTTGTAATTCCGCCAGGTGTATGGCAGGCAGCCCGGCCGCTCGGCGAGGAGCCAACGCTGGTCTCCTGCATCGTATCGCCGGAATTCCATTTCGACGATTTCAAGTTAATCGAGAAGTAAAGTGAACGTAATGGAGTGTGGACTGTGTAGGCAGCCGCACTCTATTTTTTTGATTAACTTTGGGATATCATCGCACACGCAGGCGGATTTGCTCAGTAACAACGGTAAAAATGCCGTTGTTGAAGCCACGCGGGTGGAATTGTTCGGTAAAAGCGGCAGAAATGCCGTTGTTGAAGCCACGCGGGTGGAATTGTTCGGTAACAACGGCAGAAATGCCGTTAATGGAGCCACGCGGGTGGAATTGCTCGGTAACAACGGCAGAAATGCCGTTGTTGAAGCATACCGGTCGTTTTGCAATTAGGGCATCGCTGTAAGAGCCGGATTCAGCGGGGGTTGCACTGATGTTTTTGGCATCCCGGGCATGAACTGCTATACTGATTTTGGAAATGGATAAATCATTTTTATACTTGTACGTTTGGAGGGTTAATAATGACGGAAGCAAACGGACCATTTTCTGGAGGGCCTACGCTAAATGATGGAGTGACGATGCCCTGGCTGGGGCTGGGAGTGTGGCAGGCTAAGAACGGCGAGGAAGTCATCAATGCGGTGAAGTCGGCAGTGGAGACGGGCTACCGCAGTATTGATACGGCTGCCGGATATAAGAACGAAGAAGGTGTTGGACAAGCCATCCGTGAATGCGGTGTGCCCCGGGATGAATTGTTCATTACGACAAAGCTCTGGAATGGCGATCAGGGCTATGAGTCGGCGCTGAAGGCTTTTGAGGTCAGCCGCAAAAAGCTTGGCCTGGATGTTGTGGATCTGTACCTAATTCACTGGCCGGTGGCCGGAAAGTACCGTGATTCCTGGAAGGCGCTTGTGCATCTGCAACAAGAGGGGCTGGTCAGATCCATTGGCGTGAGCAATTTCCAGCCACATCATCTGGAGGAGATTATTGAGGATACCGGAGTGGTGCCTTCTGTTGATCAGGTGGAGTTCCACCCGCTGCTGACCCAGCGCGAGCTGCTGAAATATGCAAAAGCACATGACATTCAGGTGGAGGCCTGGAGTCCGCTGATGCAAGGCAATTTGGATCTGCCGCTGCTGCAGGAGCTGGCTGGCAAATACGGCAAAACCGCAGCACAAATCGTGCTGCGCTGGGATCTGCAGCAAGGCGTCGTTACGATTCCGAAGTCCGTGCATGCCAAGCGTATTGCCGAGAATGCCGGTTTCTTCGATTTTACCCTCAGCGATGAGGAGGTTAAGGCCATCGAGGCGTTGAACCGGAACCACCGCTTCGGCCCGGACCCGGATAATTTCAACTTCTAAGGTGTGAAAAAGGAGAAGTAAAAGCAAAAGAGCAAGCTCCCGGTGGGGGCTTGCTCTTTTGCTTGGGTAGAGAAGATCAGAGGCTAACTGCCGCTTAAATGGGCTAATCCGGCTAGAAGGCGAAGCATCAGCGGTATTGATGCCGCTGATGCTTCGTCCCGCCGGAAGGGGAGCCACTAACGGCAAATCTGCCCGCTGAATGGGTCGAGCAAGGGAAGGCTCACAGCCAGCAGCAAAACACCGTTAAATCAGCCAAACGGCCTGCCTTTCGCTCAGAGCTTTCCTCACTTTACTGCGGAGGAGGCAGGCTACGCCGTCTGCCCAATATCCGCATGAGAAGGATGCCGTGGATAATGACCAGCATGCTGCAGACCATGGCCATTACCTCTGCGGCCTGGTCGCTGGCGGTCAGCAGATCGAATATGCCGTGCCAGAGGATCACGGGAATGATGCTCCAGCGGCTTCCGGCACAGATCCAGGCGAGCACCACCGAGCCGTAGGTGAGGCTGATCGCCCAGCCGAGCACACCGAAGCCCATTCCAAGGTAGTTCTCATTGAACCAGAAGGCCGGCAGATGCCAAGCCATCCAGATTGCGGCTACCAGCAGGGCAGAGGTGAACAGGGAGTAACGTTTGTGCAGCTCCGGGAGCAAATAGCCCCGCCAGCCGCTCTCCTCCCCGATCCCGAAGGTAAGCATCCACACCAGAGAGGTCATCCAGATGTTGAACTGCGGCGGCAGGTCAGAGGTCAGTCCGAACCTGTACGGGTCTGGCGCACTGCCGGTGATCAGGGTATGCGATACAACTGCCACTGCTCCATAGGCCAGCGGCAGTCCTGCAGCCAGCACCAGCCATTTTGCAGGAAAAGAAAAGGAAAAGGCGGTCCTGCACCAGACGGCAAAGCCTCCTTCTCCCGGCAGCCTAAGGCTCACTACTGTGCCTAACAGCGGCCCGAAGGAGCCAAGATAGAATTGTCCGGGCAGCACCGGCACGCTGGCGGCAAACTGCTTATTGAGCAGCAGCGGCAGCCAGCACAGCCAGGTGAAGCCGAAGGTCGTCAGAATAAAGACGGTCAGCTTTCTTTTGAGCATAAGATCAGGTGTAGCAGAGGACTTCATCTGGATATACCCCCTTTAACCAAGATAATCTTCATCTTTAGTTGTAGAGGTTTTGCTCCCTTTATACAATAGACAGCCATGCCGCTCTTTCGCGGCACTTCAGACGATGACATTTCATAGAAGGCCCTCAATTTGGCTTTGCCAAATTCGAGGCTTCCATAACAATGTCCTCTGTTCGGACATCGTTATTTCAGGATAGAAACATTATATTTACGCAGCCAGAGATTGACCTGGGCCAGATAAGCAAATAGCTGCGGGCCGGACATCAGTTGGCCGAACCACGGCAGGTTGCTGGAGGATTCCGGGGATGCGGCGATTTCACGGATTTTGGCGGCGTCTATCAAAGGCAGAATCGGAGAAGTGGAATCATCCAGAATGCTCAGCATTTGCGATCGGACCGCATTCAAATAAGCAGGGTTGTGCGTTTTGGGATAAGGGCTTTTTTTGCGGTAGAGCACATCGTCCGGCAGGATGCCTTCCAGCGCTTTGCGGAGAATGCCTTTTTCACGGTTGCCGACGGTCTTGATTTCCCAGGGAATGTTGAAGACGTACTGCACCAGACGGTGATCGCAATAAGGTACGCGGACTTCCAGGCCTACGCCCATGCTCATCCGGTCCTTGCGGTCCAGCAGAGTGGGCATGAAGCGGGTAATGTTGAGATAGGACATCACGCGCATTTGCGCCTGTTTGCCGCTCTCGCCGTCAAGCCTCGGAACTTCAGCCACTGCGTCGCTGTACCTGTCGCCCAAATATTCCAGCGGACGAATCCATTCACGGATTTCCGGGGACAGCAGGCCTGCGCGCATGCCCGGGGCTACCGACCAGGGGAATGTACCGGAGGACAGCATCTCCTCGCGGTGGAACCAAGGGTATCCTCCAAAAATCTCATCAGCGGCTTCGCCGGAAATGGCGACAGTTGCGTTCTTTTTAATCTCCCGGCAAAATAAATACAGCGACGAATCCACATCGGTCATCCCCGGCAAATCGCGGGAATAAAGGGCGTTGTCCAGCGCGGCTACCAGCTCGGGAGTATCAAAGTTCACATAATGGTGGTTGGTATTCAGTTCATCGACCATCCGCTTAATCCAAGGACCGTCTGCACCCGGCTGAAAGGAATGGCTTTTGAAATGCTTGTCGTTATCGACATAATCGACGGAATAGGTGTCTACCCGGCCTTGGCCGGTCCGGTTGTAATAATTTACAGCGAGCGCGGTCAGCGCACTGGAATCGAGCCCCCCGGAGAGCAGCGAGCAGACCGGAACGTCAGAAACTAGCTGGCGCTCCAGCGTATCCTGAAGCAATTCACGCACTCTGGCTGCCGTTTCGTCTACATTGTCAGTATGTGTGTAGCTTTCCAGTTCCCAATAAGCGTACTTGCGGATTCCATTTCTGCTGTAAATCATGGCATGACCGGGACGAAGCTCGAATATATCTTTGTATACCCCATGTCCCGGTGTACGGGCTGGACCGATGATGAAAATTTCAGCCAGGCCCTCCGGTCCTACAGTCGGCTTCACTTTGGGGTGCTGCAGCAATGCTTTGGGCTCAGAGCCAAAGACGAACACATCGTCCACCTGGCTGTAGAACAGCGGCTTCACCCCGAGACGGTCGCGTGCCAGAAATACCTGATCGCGCAAGCTGTCCCAGACGGCAAAGGCAAATATCCCGTTCAGCTTCACCGTGCAGTCCGGTCCCCATTCGATATAGGCGTGGAGCAGAACCTCGGTATCGCATTCTGTGAGAAAATGATGCCCCCGCTGCTTGAGTTCGCTTTTGAGCTCAGGAGCATTATATAGTTCGCCGTTGTACACAATCGCGTAGACCTTATCGTCATGGCGGGCGATCATCGGCTGGGCACCGTTCTCGGGGTCGATAACACTAAGTCTGCGGTGTCCGAAGGCACAGGGTCCGGAGATCCAGGTTCCAGCTGCATCAGGCCCGCGGTTCTCCAAGGTTTCAGTCATTTTTACAAGCAGTTGCGAGTGCTGTGTGAGGTCGCCGCGCCACTGGATAAATCCGGTTATTCCGCACATTATGGTTCATCCTCTCTTTTGTGCGATTGTTGTCCTTTCTTTTTTGCCAAGTAATACAGATATATGCCGAAGGAAGGGATAAAATGTATGTCCTTATCCGAACACTAAGGCAGAAGGAAATTAGCCAGGAGGGATGATAATCCGTGTATTACATTAAAGATGCCAAAATCCGCAGAATGACCGAATATGACGGTGCGCCTTGTGCAGAAGTTGGCGTATTGCCGGGAGCTGTGGGCGATTCCGCACTTTTGGTGTACATTGTGGAGGACCAGCGCGAGGAAGGTTATGAAATTGTGCGCATTCTGACGAATGATGCGGATACGGCAACCGATTGGTTTGATAACAATTTGCATGATGCCTTTCAGGATGTAACAGTCAGTGCATTCACCGGCAGCCCTATCATGAGCCCTGAGGATGAGCGTTCCAAGTTCCAGCGTGAGCTGCTTATTTTTGGTGATCTGAAAAAACAGCTGGAGGCGCATTTTCACAAGCCGTCTTGAGAATTGTGAATGAGCGGCAGCGATGCTGCTGAATCTGCCTTGGCGGCGGATTAGAGAGAGGGGGCGGAATCCTTTTGTGATTCCGCTCCGGGGTCAGAGCTGCCGGAATATGTGATAAAGATTCCATTTTTTTGAGCGAACCCTTGAAAAATTTGCTGAATAAGTTATAATAAATAACGTTGCGTTAATACATATGTAATAAAAGCTTTCCATTTTCACATTTGTCCCGGTAGCTCAGCTGGATAGAGCATGCGCCTTCTAAGCGCACGGTCGGGGGTTCGAATCCCTTCCGGGACGTTACAAAACAGCCTTCCTTCGGGAGGGCTGTTTTTGCGTCCGGGGGATGAGAATCCCAGAGGTTCGTTGGAGCATACGCTTCGTTAGGACTCGCTTCGCAATCAGCCCGACCGGGCTGTATCCCTTCCGGGACGTCATAAGGCAGCCTTCCTTCGGGAGGGCTGTTTTTGCGTCCGGGGGATGCTATAGTTGGAAAAAAGTCACTTAATTCAGCCATATTGCCTAATATCTATGGTTTATGTGGAAAAAGTATAGTTATTTATCTCGAAACTACCCTTCGAGCTGAAATATAGGATAATTAGTTGGAGGAATTCCACCTAGCATCTGCAGATAGGTGGTTTGTTCCAAATTAGTGGGAGAAAATCCACTTAAGGAGCGTGGCCCAAAGTGAGCTGAAGTAGTAAGTTATAGTCCAGTCTCTGAGTGTTTATACTCATCCTTGGAGCAGGCTGATAGCCCCTCCTCGCTTCAACAACAGCATTTTTGCCGTTGTTTCAGATCGAACCAGCCTACCTTACGGTTTTCCCTGTTTTTAGTTCATTTCGTAAGTGATTGCCCTGTGGTTATGGCCGGGTCCGTTGATACAGATCATCGGCGCTTACCTACATCCGCTCCGGCTTCGGCAGTCCAAGCACATCGAGAACCTCGCCTAAGGTGGCTTGGAAGCAGAGGGTGAGCCAGAGGCGGAAACGTATGGCATCGTTCTCCCCCTTAAGGATCGGGCAAGACGAATAAAAGTTGTTGAACAGCGAAGCCAGCGTGTGCGCGTAATTGCAGATCGTATTAGGCGTCAGCTCGATGCTCGCTGTATACAAAGTGTCCTGCCAGGCGCTAAGATGCCGCAGCAGGGCATGCTCTGCTTTGTCCAGCTCCATTGGAAATGGGGGAAGCAATTCCGTTCCCTCCACAGGGGATGCTGCTTTACTAAGCACACTGCCCGCACGGGCATAGGTGTACAACAGATAGACTCCGGTATTGCCGGAAATTTCTGTGGCCTGCTTGAAATCAAACACGATCTCCGTGCCCAGATTGAAGCGCAGAAGATAATACCGGATCGCGGCGGTGGCGATGAGCCGGCTGGAGAGTCCGCTTTTGTCCGGGCGGGTGGCTTCGATAGTGTTCTCCATAAGCTGGACCAGATCCGTCACTTTGACGCCGATACCCTGGCGGCCGGACATGGCGTATGAGCTTTTGCCGTCCGAGGTATCAATGCCAAGCTCAGCGGCGGAAGCCGGACTCAGCGAAACCACGCCGTAGCTTACATGATGCAGCTTCTCTGCCTGCGCTGTGTACCCGAGCACCTCCAAAGCCTGCTTCACCATCGCCTGCGGGTATTCCTGTCTGTAGTCGATGACATTGACGACCATGTCCGCTTTTCCAAAAGGCATCTGCGTTCCCGCCAAGCCGGTGGTCCACAACCCCTCATTAAATTCACTGTAGATGAAATCCTTATCCAGCAGGCCGAATTTCCAGAGATGATAAGCGATGTCCTTAGCGGTATAGGTCAAAATCCCGTTCGAACGCACCAGCACCTTATCCTTCTGATGCTCCTCCGAATCCATCTCCGCTCCTTCTGCGGCCGATTGCTTCAGAATCCAGCAGCCTGCGAGCTTGCCCTCGGTCTCCTGAACAAAGACGTGTGTCTGCTCCAGCAGCGCAAAAGCGGAAGCCCAGAAGCCTTCTTTCAGAATATTGCTCTCCCAGACCAGCAGGTCATAGCCGATGCCGAAGCTTCTCATTTCCTCTACATGCTCTCTCACAATCCGTTCAGCGACAAGGCTGCCCAGCCAGGCTGTATTGCCGTGGCCTTCCTCCAGCGCGTGGAGAATCTCGGTGCGTTTGTGGACCGTCTCCGGCTGCTGCACATATTCCTTGTTGATAGCGGCGTATATATCCCAGCAGTAATCCCCGAACCGGACATGCTCTCCCGAGAGCGGCACATGAAGCAGACCCACCACCGTATCCGCCAGTTGATTGCCCAGATCGTCCACATAGTTATGAACTTCCACGTTATATCCTGATTTACGCAAAATCCTGACCAGAGCATCCCCGATACAGGAGTTTCTCAGATGTCCGATATGCATGGCTTTATTTGGGTTCACGCTAGTATGCTCGATTATGACCTTGTCCCCGCCGGCCGCTGGAAGCTCAAAGGAATGGCCCGCCCAGGCCTGCCAGTTGATGTACATATTAATGAACCCCGGAGGGGCAATCTCGATCCGCTTCAGCATTCCTCCAGCTGCATCCATTTGCTGAAGCTCGTGTGTGATCAGCTCTGCGATAGCCATAGGCGCTTTGCGCAGGGTTTTGGCCAATTGCATGGCAATGTTGCTTGAATAATCACCGAAATCGGCATTGGCGGGCTGCTCCAGCGAGATAGTTACTTGGGTTGCACCGGCAGCGCCAAGGCTGCTGAATACGTTATGCACACTTTGTTCCAAATGATTTTTAATGAGTTGACTTAACAAAGAATCCCCCTCCTTCAAGATTGCCGACTATATAAGTTGAACTTTTTAGATTTTCATATTAGGGTTTAGTCGTAACTGCGGGGAATGTTTGGACTTCCGGCCGCTAACGCTCCGTAAGTATCCAAACTTCCCCTCCGCACTCCTACCTTTTTTATGATTTTTTTAAGTTCAGCTTATATAGCCTAGCCGAAAATAATACACCGGTCCTGCAAACACAAAAAAGCCCACGTCTCCAAAAGAGACGAGGGCATAAGCGCTCGCGGTACCACTCTCGTTGCCGAACACAGCGGTTCAGCCACCTCACAGGTTAACGGCCTTCAGCCGGGGCTTCCTACTGCAAGTTCAGAAGTCCATCTCCCGGGTGCGCTTCATGATAAGGTCTGTACCGGTTTCCACTCTCCCGGCTCGCTGGGACTAGATCAAGATCACTACTTTCCCGTTCATTGATTGTAAAATGATTTTTTATTAGTATAGCGAATTATTGGAAGAAAGCAATAGCGATGTTGTTGATGAAGTCAACTATGCACAAAAACCGGGGAGCATGGATCAATCCCCAGTTGGTGCAGTGGAAAGATTTTTAATCTCTGTCGAGCCAAAAATAAGCAGGGCAATCACTACCACAAGCATAATTCCTCCGGTAAATTCCTCTCCGTCAAAGCTGTCCATACGAAAAATGCCCTCCCTTTTATGGATTCCTCAGCTTTAAGATTTGTCAGCCTTTTTCTTCAAGGCGCTCATAATCTCATTCAAGGTCAGACTGCTGTTATCGTCGAGAAAGCTGACCAGCTTATCAACATTGTTGTTGCTTAAATCGTTTAATGTTGTATATTTTCCCGTCAGGCCGATGACAAGAGTGGCGTTTGTGAACATCTGGACGGAGTCTACCCGCAGCTTGCCGGACAAGAGGAGCGCAGCTACCGTGAACTCCAGTCCCTTCGGGACTTGCGTTTTTGAGTTTGCCGGTTGTTTCTTTACGCCGTTTTTCTTTCCTTTGCCAGGAGGGGGCATGGAACTCCCTTCTTCCGTAAAAACAATCTGTATAGGAAAGCAACAACAGTAGGGTGATCTCTCCTTCGTTCATCTTATGCACATTTGGTAGAAATGCTACACAGAGAATAGCCCCTTCCATTTCCAACAGGCAAAGAATTAGAGCATCAGAATCTCCCGGATATCCTGCTCCGTTAAGGTAGTCAAGGCACCCTGATCTGACCCGATGACTTCATCAATCAGGTTCTTTTTCTTCTGCTGCAGCTCGTACATCTTGTCTTCTACCGTTCCTTGTGCAACCAGACGAATTACCTGGACTACCTTCTTCTGCTCAATCCGGTGGGCACGGTCAGCCGCTTGCTGTTCGACAGCAGGATTCCACCATAGGTCATAGAGAATCACGGTGTCCGCTCCGGTCAGATTGAGGCCCGTGCCGCCGGCTTTGAGCGAGATCAGGAAAAGATCGCGTTCTCCGCCATTGAACCGGCTGCAGAGCTCTACCCGCTGGGAGGCAGGCGTCTGCCCGTCCAGATAGAAATGCGGAACCCCCTGGAGGCCCAGTTCGCGGCTGATCAGGTGGAGCATTTCGGTAAATTGTGAAAAGACAAGCATTCGTTTACCGGAGCTGCGGCACTCCTCAATGATCTCCAGCAACTGCTCAAATTTGCCGGAGCTCCCCTTATATCCATCAACAAAAAGCGCAGGATGGCAGCAGAGCTGACGCAGGCGGGTAAGCCCGGCGAGCACCTTTAGCCTTCCATTGCCGAACATGTCGCTGTCGAGATGCTTGAGCGCTTCCTTCCGCAGCCTGGCGAGATAAGCGACATACAGCTTTTTCTGTTCCGGCAGCAGCTCCGAGGCCTGCAGTGACTCGATTTTATCCGGCAGCTCCTTAAGTACATCGCTTTTGAGGCGGCGGAGCAGAAACGGCCGTACCCGCTTTGCGATGGTCTCCCGGGGCAGGTCGTGGAAGGCTTTTTTGCCTGGGAACAGCCCGGGGAACACTACGCCGTAAATGGACCACAAATCCTCCAGCGCATTCTCCACCGGTGTGCCGGTAAGTGCGAAGCGGTAGCGTGCTTGCAGCGCTTTTGCCGCTTGAGCGGTCTGGGTGGCATGATTCTTGATCACCTGCGCTTCGTCGAGAATGAGGGTGTGGAACGAGTGCTTGACGTATAGCGCCACATCTCTGCGCAGCAGCGGATAAGAGGTAATAATTACATCGTTTGCTGCCGCATTCCGCAGCGTCCGGGTCCGGACGGTTAAGCTTCCGTCAGCGATGGCTGCTTTGATCTGCGGGGCGAAGCGCTTCAGCTCATTGTGCCAGTTGTAGAGCAGAGAGGCCGGGGCGACAATCAGCGCGGGCAGGCCGCTCCGCCGGATATCTTCAAGCTCGGAGAGCAGAAAAGCGATGCTCTGCAAGGTTTTCCCGAGACCCATATCATCCGCCAAAATACCGCCGAAGCGGTAGCGGGCCAGCGTCTTCAGCCACTGGAAGCCATATTGCTGGTAATCCCGCAGCACAGGAGCCAGCTCTTCCGGCACAGGAAAGTCCAGATTTTCGGGATTCCGCATATTGGCCAGCAGGCGGCGGAACGAACGGCCGAGCTTGACGGCATCGGTCTCTCCCCTGCCTGTGTCAGCATTTAGGTGCAGACCATGGACTAAGGGCAGTGAGAATTCCGCGCTTTTCACCTCGCCTATGCCTGCACCAAGCTCATTCATAAGGGCTATAATCTCTTGAAGCTCTGCACTTTCCAGCGGCAGCAGCGCCCCGTCCGGCAGACGGTAGTATTTGCGTTTTTCCTGCAGTGACTTCAGCACGTGCACAATATCCGACTCCGCGATGCCCGCCATGCTGAACTTAAATTCGAGCCAGTCGGTCTTTTCGTTCCAGGTCAGGCTCGCTTTGGGCGATGATGTGCCGGTGAATAATCTTTCCTTAACGGCCGTGGTGGCATAGACCTTCAGCAGCGGCTCCAGCAGCGGAATCGTATGGTACAGGAAATCATATTCTCCTTCCTCGTCACTCATAATATAGCCGCTTTCCGTTCTGGCAAAAGAATCATGCGCCATCAGCTCCAGAATCCGCCGCTCGGCTTCACTGTCCCGCATCAGGATCACTTCATGGCCGCGTTCGCCGGACTTCTCCTCCAGCGGGTTGATCACGATATCGCCATACTGGAATTCGAGCCCGGCCAGCAGCCTGTCCCTTACCCGGTCCAGATACAATCTGGCCTGAAGCTGAGCCTGTACGATTCGGTCAGCAATCGCTTCGGCAATATGCACCTGTCCCAGCTTTTTCAGCCCGGGCATAACTTTCTCCATAAAAGGCTCCATTTGCTCTGGGGCGATGGCAATCCCGCTTTTTCTGGACTCGGCCAGTATCTTTTTCAGCTCGGTGAGACGCTTGCACTCCTGTATTGGCAGCTTCAGCAGCTTGCCTTCAGACAGGACCAGCCCATACTCCTCCAGCACTGTAATCTGCGCCAGTCCCTGAATATCCAGATAGTAGCCATCCCCTTTGGCCTGATCGAACTGAAAGCTCAGTGGAGGGAGATCCGGGATGAGCTGAAGCCCTTCAGTGCTGATCTCGCCATGCTGCAGATGAACGGAAGAGGTCCCGGTGAGCGCAGGAAAGATGTTGTCCCAGAAAAAAGGCGGAACCGGCAGCAGCCGCTCCCCGCCCATGCTTCCCGCATGAGGCAAGTAGTGGCTGATATTGCTGCGATAGATCCGTTCATTGAGGAGAATCTCAATCAGCTTCAGCAGCACGGCATTATCTTCTTTTTTGAAGCTGTGCAGGGCGGGGTCGTAGCTGAATTGCCTGGAAAATTCAAAAGGCTCGCCGCGGTGAACGGACGTAAGGAACGCTCTTATTTTCTGGACGACATAGGTGCGTTTGGGGCCAACTTTGATTTCTACGCCGAGCATTTGGCTGCTGAAGTTATAGGTGAACGGTTTGCAGATGAATTCTACCTGTAGAGGCATTCTGTTATCCGAATAGGTTCCCGCACCGCTTGGGCGCTGGCGGATGTTCTCGAACATTCCGAGCATGCTGCTTACAAGCTGACGGTCACCAGGTACTCCGCGTTTCTCAAGTGAATCGGCGCTCGAATTGCGCGGAGCCGGCGGAGCGCTGGACATTTCGAGTGCTCTGTCCTCTTCGAGATAAAGAATATGCACCAGAACCGCAGCGATATGTTTGCAAAAAGGTCCGCCGTGGGAGTAAGCGGGGCAGGAGCATTCCCCATTTACATCTCCGTCGCTATCTATCGTAAGCGTTACATCGTAATTCTCAAGCCCATAGACGACAGCCCGATATTTTGAATATTCCAGGCTATCGTTATTTTCTGTATAGGTCAGGTCAACCTTTCCAGACTTCGAATAAGAGAGGCCCAGGTCCAAAGCTTCCTTTCCGCACAGCAGTTGGATTACTCTTTCCGGCACGTAGTACCCTGTCATGTGATCACTTCCTTAAGGCATGTCCTTGATCCAAATTCTATAGTACCCATAATATCAGAAGCATTCAAACCCGGTGTTATGAAAAAGAAAAAGCCATTCCCCATGCAGCCTGGGAAATGGCCGGTACGTTTGTCCAGTGCTTATTGCCCGATCAGCCCGGAATTCTGCAGTAATCTGCGCAGCATGACGGCTGCCTCAGCTCTCGTAATATGTGCCTTCGGTGCAAGCATTGTACTACTGCGGCCAGAGACGATGCCTGCCTGCAGGCTGGCGGCGATGCTGTCCACTGCCCACAAGGAAGCCTCGCCCGCATCGGCAAAAGAGCCCGGCAGCACTCCTGCGCTCCCGTCTGTGCTCTCCGCTGACAGTCCGGTAAGAATCATCGCTTCTGCGATCATCTTCATGGCCTCCTCACGTGTAATGACTCCATTCGGCCGAAAGGTGCCGTCCTCGAACCCGCTGATCAGATGGTACACGTAAGCTGTGTGAACCGCTCCGTTGTACCAATCAGTGCTACTCACATCCGTGAATGGAGAAGTTCCGGTTGCGGGCTTAAGGCCAAGCCCACGGACGAGAATCGCTGCGAATTCGCTGCGGGTAATCTCCTGATCGGGCAGGTAGAGACCGTCTTCGCTGCCGCCAATAATCATTCTTGCGCCCAAGTCATTCACAGCGTCTTTTGCCCAATGTCCGGCAACATCCTTGAATGTGAGCGGATGTGAGACAACGGCATACGTACTGTTTGTTAGGCTGCTGATGATCGCAGTATAGATGCCGCCGTTCATCACAAATGCGGTAGGAACATGACGCACAGTTCCATCCGCGTCAATAACCACACCGGTAGCACTGCCCGGAATGGTTCCGGCAGGGAGGGCAATCGTCCGCTTCACATAAGCGCTGAAGCTGGACAATTCATTTGCTGCATTACCACGAATGATATTTACTGAGAAATCGAGTGGTGCGGTGAGGAAGGAGAACTTCCCTTTTGCTGCTGCAGCCTGGGTTATGCTTAATCGGTCCCCTTCCGGGGCGGCAATTACAATCTGCAGGGTTACATCTGCTGCAGCAGCACTCTCTCCAAGCTGATTGGCTATCGCAGTCCAACTGATCTGCTGAACAGGAATGCTGTAGGTCGCCTTGTCAGTTTGAATCGAGAGAGTCGCTTGTTTCTGCTGCAAATCCTGAAGCAGTTGGCCGTTTAGCTCTACGGTCTGAATGTCCGACATACTGTTAAAGTTAATAGAAACCACGGCTCCTGGTGCCTGCGCAGCCAGTATTCCGTTAAGTCTGCTCTGATCGAGCGTCAGGGTGATGCGCTTTTGGTTATTCAACAGGCGGGTAGACGCGCTGCCTGCCTCAGCGGCTCTGCCATTGACAAACATGGCAACCTCCTTTGCAGGCGTCTCCGCTAACGGTGCTGCGGGTATCGCCGGGCCTTCATTTCCACTGCTTGGGGCTTGCGGCGTCACCGGATTGGGCAGCTCGGACACCGGACCACGGCCCGCACCGTTAATGGCTCGTACAGTGAAGGTATAGGCTGTTCCGTTCACTAATCCTGTCACTGTAATCGGGCTTGACATGCCTGTTGTGACGATATTTCCCGGGGAAGCTATAACCTCATAAGAGGTAACGGCACTTCCGCCGTTATCCGCAGGAGCTGTGAAAGCAACCGTCACTTGACCGTCTCCCGGCGTGGCGCTGACAGCAGATGGGGCAGACGGCACGGTTCTTGGCGTGGCGCTGGCTTCATTGGAAGCTGCGCTGTCGCCTCCGGCGTTAATGGCCTTAACGACGAAATAATAGGTGGTTCCGTTGACCAGTCCTGCAGCATCGTAGCTGTAGACTGAGCCGGTGACCGTTCCGGCGGCTTTATCGTACTTGCCAGGTACCGTGCTCTGGTAAATGGTGTATCCCGAGGCACCGGCAACCGGCTTCCAGCCCAAGCGAACCTGTCTATCTCCCGGTACAGCAGACTGTACGAACGGCGCACCTGGCGCAGGCATCTGCGGCGTGGCGCTGACTTCATTGGAGGCTGCACTGATGCCTCCGGCGTTAACGGCCTTGACGACGAAATAATATGTCGTTCCGTTCGTCAAGCCTGTGGCATCGTAGCTGTATACCGTTCCAGTAACACTGCCAGTCGCTGCTTTGTAATCGCCGGATGTCGTGCTCTGGTAAATAGTATAGCCTGTAGCTCCGCCGACTGTGTCCCAGACCAGATGCACCTGACCGTCCCCTGCCGTGACCGATTGGATCATGGGCGCGCTGCCCGGCGCAGGCATCTGCGGCGTGGCGCTGACTTCATTGGATGCTGCACTGACGCCTCCAGCATTAACGGCCTTGACGACGAAATAGTACGTCGTCCCGTTGGTCAGGCCGGCTGCCGAATAGCTGTCGGCACCCGCGCCCAAGGTTGCCAGTGCGGTTCCGTACGTCCCCGGAACCGTACTGGCATACACCGTGTACCCGGTAGCGCCGCTGACCGGTGTCCACGCAAGGGTGGCCGCCGCATCCCCGGTGGCCTTAACCACCAGCACCGTAGGCGTTGTATCCTTCACGGCTACACTGAATACAGGATGGCTTCCCGCGTCCGTCACCAGTTCGAATTCATAATCACCTATCGCAAGGGTGGATAAATATTCCTTTGTGATGGTTAAGGTGCTCCCGGAAACCGTGTAAGCGGTATTGTCCAGAGTTTTGGTGCCCAGCATAAGACCGGTCAGCAGGTTGCCGTTCAGACTCAGCTCTGCTGTGACATCCCGGTAATGGCCTGCTGTGGTATTGGAAGTATACTTGTCAAATGTACTAGAGGCTGGGGAGAGCGTACTATCCTGCACTCTTCTCACAGTAATTGTGTACAGTTTCGAGTAGCTTTTGTCCTCGGCCAGTACTTTAATAGTGATTGTGTTTCTGCCCACCAGGAGTGGTACTTCTACACCCTGTCCGGGAGTCACGGCTGTGTAGCTGCCGTTATTAGCTTTGATCTGTGCCGAAGCGGAGGGGTCCGACAACGCTAAAGTTACTGTTAGAGTATCCGTATCATAGCTTGCATCATTCATCGTATAAGACAGCAGGCTGCCGGCAAACACCTCATTCAGTGCACCCGGAGCGACATCCAGATTCGAGAGGTTGGTATTGTTGCTCTTGCGGTGTACATTGAGTTGATATGTTTTTACAGTAAGCCCATCCTGAGCGGTTACTTTGACATCAATCGTGTTGTCTCCTGCCTGTAGTGCCAGCGGATTGCTCAAGGCACCGCTGCCCGTAGGCGTATAAGTTCCTCCGTTAACACGTACAGCAACCGTTGCTGTAGAGTCAGACAGCAGAGGAGTTACACTAATCGTATCGTCAGCAAAATAAACGTCATTCAAACTATAATCAGTCACACCGGATTGAAAAGCCGGGGTCAGGCTATTCCCGGAAACCGACAAAGCGCTTAGATTCGCATTGGTGGAAGGGGCAGCCCGGTTGACCGTAAGCGAATAGGTTTTGGTGGTGGTGGAGTCCTGCGACCGGGTCTCGACCTCAATTGAATTGCTTCCGACACTCAGCGGGAGAAGAGGGGATGAAACACCGCTTTGGGCAGCTTGTCCCTCAATTTTCATACTAGCGGCAGGATCATCCAGTATGGCGTTTACACTCACGCTGCTGCTCGTAAAGGGAACATTTACTGTGTAGTTTGTAGTGAGGGAATGAAAGGCAGGACTCAAATTGCCCGTGCTTAAGCTTAAGCCGCGCAGATCTGAATCATTCGTGTGTGGATAGTAGATATGAAGCGTGTATATTTTGCTTGTTGTCGCATCCGTTGAAGTGACTTTGATCCGAAACGTGTTATCTCCACGATTAGTTGGGAGATAGCCGGTCGATATCCAATAGCCCATGGGGCTCCATGAGCTTCCATTTATCGAATACTCTATAGCTGCATCAGGGTTTGAAGAAGTGGCAGCAGAGAAATAACCGGGTTCAGAGCTGCGCATCGTTACCTGATACTCCGTAATCTCCGGGCTGAACGCAGGAGAAAGCTCACCTGCCGCTTGGTAAATCGCGCTTAGCGCAGCATCTGAATCGGCAACAAACGCCTTGGCAATCCAGGGTTGGACCATGAAAAGCAGTGAAGCGGCAAGACATGCCGCTACAAGTCTGAATAATCGCATTAAAAACCCTCCGTATGTATAAATGATAAAATATTGCTGTGATTTTTATCATTATATCATAGGGGATATTCGATCGAATTGGTTTTTAACAAAATTTTCTGTGAGCTCCACGCTGTCCTCAGCCCTGCTCAACCTTCCGCTGCAAGGCCGGGCCGCCGATTCCGTGAAGCATGAAGGAGAGCAGCAGCTCGATTTCTTCCTCGTCATTCCAATCCTTCTCCGGCTGGAACAGGAACCGTGCCATTATATAGCCTATCACTGACGAAATGGTAAAGCGTATGATAGCGGGAGTAGGGGCATCAGTAATCTCGCCCTTTTCCTTGAAATGTCCGATAATGCCGACCATACGCTCCATAACCTGCCCCCCCACATTCTCCAGGAATTGCTCGCGCAGTGCTGGCTGAAACGGGATTTCCTGCATGAGAATTCTGAGGATTTTGATGTGCTTGCGGGCAAACTCCAGACGGTTAATCATTAAAGCGCGTAAAAAGGCCTCATAGCTGTCAAACGGAGCATCCAGCACGCCGCTGAAATTGCGCAGCACGAAGGGAGCGATCATCTTGGTCATCATCGGTCCGACAATCGACAGCAGCAGATCTTTTTTCGTCTTGTAGTAACGGAATATCGTTCCCTCAGCAACTCCGGCCTTCTGGGCGATCTCACTGGTGGCCGCAGCCGAATATCCCTTCTCGGAAAAGACTTCAATCGCCGCTTGTACGATAGCGAGCTGCTTGGGCGTTATTTTCTCCTCTTGGCTGATGGCCAGCAGATCTTTGATCCATTGCTCTTCATCCTGAGGGTCCGCTGTACTGTTATTCTCCATCACATAAATCCTCCCAAATCTTTGCATTCACTGTATTTTATCACAGGGAGTCGGAAGTTTACATTTTGCGGTGCTTGCGCAGGGCCAGCACATTGAGCACCATGAACAGCAGGGAGAAGCCGATCAGGGCATAGATATCCAGCGCGATGGAGCTCCAGCCTTTGCCGCGGATCATGATATTCATCAGCGCTTCCGAGCCATAATAGATCGGCGTCGCGAGCCCAATCCGCTGCAGCCACAGGGGAAGAGTATCCAGCGGAAACAGTCCGCTCAGGAAGATCTGCGGTACAATGACCAGCGGAATGAATTGGATCATTTGCAGCTCATTGGCGGCAAAAGCCGAGAGCAGCGTGCCCAGCGTCAGCGCCGACATCGACAGCAGCAGCGTTAAGAGCAGCACATAGCCGAAGCTTCCGGCCATCATAATGCCAAGCACCTGGATGGAGAACCAGGAGATTAATAGCGCCTGGAACACGGTAAATATCCCGAAGCCGCAGACATAGCCGATGACAATTTCCCAGCGCTTAAGCGGAGTGGAGAGCAGGCGCTCCAGTGTTCCGGTCGTCCGCTCCCGCAGAAAGGAGACTCCGGCGATAAGGAAGACAAAGAAAAAGACGAATACACCGATCATAATGGGGCCGAAGCGGTCGATGGTCTTCATGTCTTCAGCGCCGTATAAATAGCTGATTTGCGGCTGAACGGATTCGTGTCCGCCGGCTGCCGGCTGCAGACTCTGCACCGCTTCCTGCAGGGCCAGCATCACTGCGCGGTTAGCAGTAGGGTTGCTGCCTTCCAGCAGCACTTTAGGGGTTTTGGCCTCAACGGAAATGAAGGCATCAAGCTTGCCATCCTTCAGTGCGGCATTGCCTTGCTCCACCGATGCATACTCTGTAACAGTAGCGTTCTGCGCTTCAAGCGCACCTCTGAACGGAGCGGCTTCGGCGGACAGGCCGATCTTCGGCTCATAGGCATTGCCGTTAAAGACCAGGCTCATCAGGCTGAGCACCAGCAGGGGGGCGATGAACATCAGCGCCATCGTTCTTTTATCATGAATGAATTGCTGCAGGATTCGCAGGGTGATCGCACGTACTCTCATCGCCGGATACCTCCATAATATAGAAAAGCTTCCTCAACTGTAGCTGAGCCTGTATTAGCCAGCAGTCCTGCGGGAGTGTCAACTGCCAGAAGTTGCCCATCACGGATCATAGCCAGCCGGTCGCATTTTTCGGCTTCATCCATGACGTGGGTAGTGAGTACGATGGTTGTGCCTTTCCCGTTAAGTGCCCTCAGTTCTTTCCAGATCGACTGGCGCAGCACCGGATCAATGCCGACTGTAGGCTCATCAAGAATCAGCAGCGGCGGCTCATGCAGCAGGGCGATGGCCAGCGACAAACGGCGTTTCATCCCCCCGGAATATTGATCCACCCGTTTATGCAAATGCTCCTGCAGGTTAACGATTTCCATCACATCAGCAATTCGGCGGGTGCGGTTCCCGCCTTTTAAACCGTAGAGGGCAGCGAAAAATTCCAGATTCTCTTTTGCGCTCAGCTCTGTATACAGAGCATCAGATTGCGCCATATAGCCGATTTGTTGCAGCATCGCTAAGCGGGGCATTTTGACACCCAGCACATGCACCTCGCCTGAGGACACCTCGTCGATACCGATCAGCAGCTTCACCAGTGTGGTTTTGCCGGAACCGGAAGGGCCGAGAATGCCGAAAGTTTCCGCTTGCTCAACCTGGAGTGAAATATCCTTCAGCACCTCTTTATTGCCAAAAGCTCTGCCGACATGGTTTACAGTGATAACATCATTTCCCTGATTCATATTAATCTCCTCCATTCCACGAACATGAACATGAGTGAGTACTCACTCATTATTGTAGATGAATCTGTGGTAAATGTAAATTTCTTTTTTTTGAATAAGCTTGTGCAGAAATTGCTTTTCAAATTTTATTTAATCAGGTTTTCTCTGGTGGAAATTATGGGTAACTATGGGTATGAATGTAGCTTGGATGATTTCACCTTAATCTGGAGGAGGTTTCGATGATGGCTGAGAAGAAGCTTGCTCTTCCCCTGCTCATGCTCTTGACTGCGGCGGGGCTAAGCGCATGCAGCGGCTCCGGCAGTGGAGCGGACAAAGGACATTTCCGTACAATAGCCCAGGAGAGCGTGGACAAATCGCAATATCTTCCCGGGGATTTGCCGATTCCGGCGGGTGCTGGCATTACCTTTACAGAAGGCGAGCTTGTGGGCGGAAAGAAATCCTCCATGCTGGTTTACGAGACTGAGGAGAGCATGGCTGAACTTGGAACTACCTATCAGAAGTATGTAGACTACAAGAAGCTGCAGCGCGGAACCCAGATTGTAGACCGGAACAATATCATCATTAACGGTAAAGTCGCGGGCGCCTATTCTTATTCCATTATTGGCAGCAATTCAACCTCGAAACCCGGCGGCGCCGAGATTATCGTTACTTGGATTGTAAATTAACAATTAAACCCAGTTTGTTGAACGACAATTAAATTTGTATCAGTGTGCAGAAGCAGCTCATTGTCCTGGTAATGGATGATAAGCCGCTTCTTTTTGCACAGTTAATATTTCCATAACATTCCTCTCGAACAGATTTGACATTCGTAGATGAAAATAACAGTAGCAGTTACCTATAGGAAAAGGGTGAATCTAATTGAGAAATAGTAAATGGTTCAGCGCGGCTTTGGCTTCAGCACTTCTGGTAACAGGGGGCGCAGGAAGTATTTTGGCAACAAGCACGAGCGCTAGCGCTGCCGCAGTCAAGACCGTAGCGGTCAAGGAGGGCAGCACTACTTGGACTGTGAACGGAGCGTCAGTTACCCTCAGCACAATTAACAGCGGCGGTTACAAGCTGTATTCGTTAAGCCAGGTGGCCGGAGAGCTTGGCGCCAAATTGATTCTGAGCAGTAACGGTTTTGAGCTGAATGACAGCAAAGGACTACATACTGTACAAATTAAAACGGGTGCAAAAAGCTATCAAGTTGATGGTGCAGCACAGCAATTTACTGTTGCTCCTGTAAGTCATAATGGCAAAGTCTATGTAGAGCTGACTAAGCTGGTTCTTGCGCTTGGCGGCGAATTGCAGGCGGATGATCAAACTATTATGAGCTTTGCCCGTCCGGAAGGCCTGTTTGACACCCTGCACTGGAACGCTAACGGAAATGTGATCGCGAACAAAAGTGATTCCGATACTGCCCAGATCATTAAATTCAGCGAATATCCGGGCGACTATGAAGTATTCTCTTCCAACGACAGCGCACTTGATTTCGCCGTTTCCGCTGACCAGAAGTGGGGCGCGTTCTCAGATGAGACAGGCCAGCTGAAGCTGATCAACCTTGCCAGTGGAGCAATTTCCTCTCTGGGTACGGATACCAGCGTGAAGACGGACCTGGTCTGGTCTGAAGACGGCAAAACGATTTATTTCATCCAAGGCGACAAGCAGGAGAAAATCGCTCAAGCTTCCGTAGAGACGGGTGCAGTAAAAACCGTGCTTGAAGACAAGGTGGAAAATAAATCGGAGCTGCGCATTTCTCCCGATGGTAAAAATGCCGTGTACATCGTTAACGTAACCGGCGTAGCCAAGAATGATGCAGACAGCACAGAGGATTCACTTTCCGTAGACTACAGCAAGGCCGGAGAACAATTGTACAAGCTGGACCTCGCCACTAAGGATGCGAAGCCTGTAGCTCTGACTACAGAGCTGGACAACAAGCTGTATCCTGAAATTCTTGCAAATGGCAACGTGGTTTACTTGAGTGCAGATCCTGACGGCAATGCAGCCAACACCCTGAAATCCATTGGAGCTGACGGCAAAATCTCCAACATCGCTCTCGATGTTGAAGCTTTATGGGCTGAAGGAACAACCGCTGGCCTGATCGTATCCGGTGCGGCAGCAGATGGAAGCACAACGATCTATTCGATTAATGCTAATGGGGATAAAACCCAACTGTTCCATACCAGCGAAGATGTATCGGAAGTATCCGCATCGCATGACGGCAGCAAGCTGGCTATTGTCAGTGACGGCAAAGTGCTCTTGATTCAGGGCGGCAAAGCCGTACAGCTCTCTAAATAAGCAAGGCGACAAGGCATCATCCACATAATATAACGGCGCAACCGCCGAGAGGAGAAATTATTCATGAAGCTTTTCAAAAAATTCACAGTTACAGCGCTGACTGCAGTCATTGCGGTTACTGCATCCTTTGCAGGAATTGCAGCAGCAGCAGATTCACTCAAAGGTAAAATCACAGTTAACGGCTCTACAGCGCTACTTCCGCTGACGCTGCAAGCCGCTAAGGAATTCCAGAAACTTCACCCTAAAGTGAAAATCGCCGCTTCCGGTAAAGGCTCCGTAACTGGACCGCAAGCCGTGAAGAAGGGTATTGCCGACATCGGCGCTTGCGACTGGGATGCCAGCATCGACGTTCCGGGCTTCAAAGCCTTTGACGGACAAGTAGCCAACAAAGTCGCTGTTATTCCTTTTGCTACTATTGTTAACAAAAACGTAGGTGTAGACAACCTGACTACCGATCAACTGAAAGGCATTTTCTCCGGTAAAATCACGAACTGGAAAGAAGTTGGCGGTTCGGATGCTGATATTATTGTAATCACCCGTGCTTTCGGTTCCGGTACCCGCGTTAACTATCAGGCTAAGGCTCTGGCTGGCGGAGATATCGTTAAGAAAGAAAAGAACTACAAAGAAGCTGGTTCCAGCGGTGACATGAAGACTGCCGTTGCTACTACACCTAACTCCATCGGCTACATTGACCTTGTCTATGTAACTGGCGGCGACATCAAAGCCGTGAAATTCAACGGCGTTGAAGCTAGCACTGAGAATGTAATCAACGGTTCCTATAAGATTTGGGCTTATGGCTACTACATGACCAAAGGTCAGCCTACTGGCGCAACCAAAGCATTCATTGATTATGTACAAAGCAAAAAGTTCCAACAAGGTTCCCTGAAAAAGCTTAAATTTATCCCAATCGCAGCAATGAAGGGCTAACCCAAATCTTAAGTCAGATTGAATGTATACCTGAACGGCAACAGCGGCCAGCTCCGTATTTCAACGGGGGTGGCCGCTTATTAGGAGGGAAAGTATGGGGGCACCGGTCCACAACCTGGCATCAAGTGCACAAAAGAGCCTCGCGGAGGGCGGCGTAAGCGCCAAACGCCACAGAAGGCATCTGTTCAGTAACGTAATATCCCGTTATTATTTTCTATTTAGTATCCTGGCGCTTTGTGTAGTGCTTGGACTTGTTATTGTTTTCATCGGCAAAACGGCGCTGCTTCTGTTCGCGAATATCTCGCCGCTGGACTTCTTCTTCTCATTCAACTGGTCGCCGGAAGAGGATTCCTTTGGAGCTGCTGCCTTTATTGTAAATACATTATCGCTGACAGCTTTGACGCTGATCATTGCTGTGCCTATTTCGGTAGGAATGGCCGTGCTTTGTGCGGAGATCGCTCCGAAATGGATGAAGAGCTTTATCCGGCCGGTGCTCGATTTGCTGGTTGGTATTCCTTCCATAGTATATGGCTACCTCGGCTTGACCGTACTGCTGCCGTTTCTGCGCAGAGTCAGCGGGGAGGGTCTGGGAGACGGACTGCTTGCTGCAGCCCTCGTGCTGGCGCTGATGGTGCTGCCGACCATTTGCCGGATCAGCGATGATGCCATCGTTGCCGTTCCGCGCAAATACCGCGATGCCGCTTATGCGCTTGGCTCCACCCGGCTGCAGGTCATTATGCGTGTAGTACTGCCTGCAGCCAGCAGAGGGATCATCTCTGCGGTTATTCTTGGTATGACCCGTGCAATCGGCGAGACGATGGCTGTTGTTATGGTTATCGGTAACACGCCGCAGCTCGCAAAAACGCTGTTCACTCCGTCTTCGGTGCTGACCAGTAACATCGTCATGCAAATCTCCAACGTGGAATTTGATTCCACCTGGAACTATGCACTACATATGATGGCCTTCCTGCTGCTGCTCATCTCGTTTGTGCTGATTCTGATCATCCGTGTGCTGGGCCGGAAAAGGAGAGATGCGGCATGAATTTCACACGTACACGCCAAAGTGCTCGCTCGCAGCGCAATAATAAAATAGCCACCTTTGCCTTTTATACACTCGGCGCACTCGTCATGCTGCTGATTTTCTGGCTGCTCTATTCCATTCTGAGCAAAGGCCTGCCTTCACTCAGACCGGACTTCCTGATCAAGCAGCCGGAAGAAATTGATGCCGGAGGCGGAATTGGTCCGGTGCTCTTCAACTCCTTCTATATTCTGTTCATCTCGCTGGTCATTTCCATTCCTATCGGGATTGGGGCGGGCATCTATATGGCAGAATATGCGCCGGATAACCGTTTTACCGCTACACTGCGCATCTGTGTGGAGTCGCTGTCTTCCGTCCCTTCCATTGTGTTCGGGCTGCTGGGTCTTGCGATCTTCGCTGAATATTTCGATATCGGCCTGACGATTCTTGGCGGGGGTGTCAGCCTGGCGCTGCTCAACCTGCCGATGCTGGCCCGGGTCACAGAGGAAGCCATCCGCGCCGTTCCCGGTGATATCCGCGAAGCCGGCTATGCGCTTGGCATGACCAAATTCCATGTTATCCGCAAGGTCGTGCTGCCGGTAGCCATGCCGGCTATTGTAACAGGTGTCTGCCTCGTGGCCGGACGCGCCTTCGGGGAGTCGGCGGTTATCATCCTGACCGCAGGCCTCAGCACCTCCGGAGAGATGTGGGACTTCAACCTGTTCTCGCCGGGCGAGACGCTGGCTGTGCATCTCTGGTACGTGCAATCCGAGGCTATTGTCGAGGATGCACGGCAGATCGCCGACAGATCTGCAGCCGTGCTTGTCTTTGTAGTGCTGCTGATCAACTTCATCTTCCGCTTCCCGCTGTGGCTCGGACGCCGCCGGGGACGCTGAACAACTGGGCAACTATACAATATTAGGCTTAACGCAGGCTGCCAGCCGTGAACCTTCACGGTTGACAGTCTGCTTTTTTTTGGGGATTGAGAGATTTCCTGGTCTGTCTCTGAACTGGATCTGCATTCTCCGTGTGTCCGATCTCTAGCTCAACTGCTTCCAGCAACCTATTGTATTTTCTGCAATTGATTTCGACGAATCCCAGGTTTTTTTCAGTTCTGCTGTACTTTATGCAGTCAAATATCGGTTACAGTACATTTGGCGGCTAGTGATCAAAGAGATTTCCATCCCCCGGATGCAGAAACAGCCCCCAGATAATTACAAGGAAGGCTGTCTCTTGTTGTGCTCACACTACTGCAGCGCTCTACGTACAAATCCATCGGCGTTCACAAGTCTCCGGCGTGCCTCGTCGGCATCTACGTTGCTTAGGATCATTATAATGGCGGTCTTCACATGGCCTTCCGCGCTGATAAAAGCGGCCTCTATCTGCTCCTCAGAAGCATGGGTCGCGAGCTCGATGATCCGCTTCGCTCTGTGGACCAGCTTCTCATTGGAGGGGTTCAGATCGACCATCAGATTATGGTAGACTTTTCCAATCCTAATCATGGCGGTGGTTGTCAGCATGTTCAGGATCATTTTCTGCGCCGTGCCGGATTTCATCCGGGTGGAGCCCATGACAACCTCTGGTCCCACAACGGCCTCTAGGGTCAGTTTGCCAAGCCCTGCCATCGGTGTGCCTGTGTTGTTGCACAGTCCGATGACGACGGCTCCCAGCTCTTCAGCCCGTTTCATTGCCCCCAGAACATAAGGGGTGCGCCCGCTGGCGGCAATCCCGATCACCACATCTTTATCGCTGATGCCGCTCTCTTCGATGTCCTTTGCTCCCAATTCCACGCTGTCCTCCGCGCCTTCGACGGGATCTTTCACCGCCTGGAAACCGCCTGCAATAAGTCCCTGTACCATAGCGGGATCGGTCCCGAAAGTGGGCGGACATTCCGAAGCATCCAGAATGCCGATTCTTCCACTGGTTCCGGCGCCCACATAGAACAGCCTGCCACCATTCTGGAAGGCATGTATAATATAATCCGCCGTTTCGGCAATCTGCGGGATAAGTCCTTGAATACACTCAGCGACCAGCCGGTCTTCATTGTTGATTAGCTGCATGATTTCAGCAGAACTGAGGTTATCAATTTCACTTGTATTTTCGTTGGGCTGCTCTGTAACCAGATTCGCTAAAATATAGTTCATGAGGTTTCGTCCTCCTGCCTGTCTATTCTTATCTGTACCGGGAAATCATTAGAAACGGTTAGTCTGCTCTCATAACAGATTCACGAAGCAACTGGCGGGCCAGCCACGCCGCTCCGGTGGATGGCGGAGCTCCGAGAGAACCGTCAACAAAGTCTACTCTGCCGCAGGATTTCTGCAGACTATCGCAGAAATTCCGGCGAAAGACGGGGGAATACCGGAACACCGAGCCGGAGAGTACTACCGGGAGACCAGCCAGCCCAGGGCTCCGGCGAAGCAGAGCATTTGCCGTATTGCTCAAGGCTTCCGCTTCCCCTGTGAGAATGGTGAGTGCGGCCTCATCTCCAGCCTCTGCGGCCGCAATGCAAATCTTTGAAAATTCAGCGATCTCCGCTTTGGTATGAGAAGGGTTATAAATATACCCCTTCAAATCGCTGATCACCGTAAGCCCGTGCTGCTTCATGATCATATCGGTCATTGCGGTAGGAGGCTGAACACCGTCGTAGCTGCGCATAACTGCCTTAAGTGTAAGGAGTCCTATCTGGTACCCGCTGCCTTCATCTCCAAGAATATGCCCCCATCCCCCTGTTCGGGTGCAGGAACCATCCGGGCTGTAGCCGTAGCAAATCGAGCCTGTACCTGAGATGACCAGCATTCCATGATGGCTCCCCAGCGCAGCCATCAAAGAAATTTGTCCTTCCGATTGGATGAAGACCGGTAACGATAGTCCGCATTTCATCAAATGCTGCTCAACTGCCTTCTTAAGAAGAGCATGTTCATCTATCGTTGAAAAACCTGACACGGCGAGGCATATTGATGCGATATTGATGATTTCTGGCTCCAGACGCTCCAGCAAACTATCAATAGCTGACATAACTTCTGTAAGCGCTGCACCAAAAGTGACGCTATGAGGATTGGAAGGCCCGCCAATATAGCGTGCAAGCAATTCTCCCGCCTCATTCAAAGCGGCCGCATCGGTCTTCGTGCCGCCCCCATCAAGGCCTAAGTACACTTTCATCGATCACTCACCACTTTGATTTTTTTCTAATTATATGAGAATCAGCGTATAAAGTAAAATAAAATTTCACGAATAAAAAAGTTCTTGAAATTATATTTCACAGCTCATATAATAAGTTCATTCCAAGCGATTGGGAGAATATCAAACTGAATGAGTTATAAAAGTTAACATCAACTTGCAGGTATGGATTTAAATTCAGTTATTACATAAGGGAGGTGCTTGGATTCAGTGAATGGCGGCTTAATTCGATTGAGGGAAATGCACGAGGCATTAAATCCCTCTGAACACAAGATTGCTGCATATATCCTGCAGAACCCGGATGAAATGATCCATCTCTCTATTGCGGATTTAGCTGCGAAGAGCGGGTCCAGCCAAGCGGCAATTGTCCGGTTGTGCAAGACCATTGGATTTAAAGGCTATCAGGACTTGAAGATCAGAGTGGCAGGCGATCTGCAGGGAAGAGACCCGGCCATCATTGGTTATCAGGAAATCCGGCCTAATGACACCGTCTCGGCGATCATCCAGAATGTGTCCAATAATAACATTCAATCCATCCGGGACACGCTTACGATCCTGGATGAAGACATGGTGGAAAGGGCTGTTGAGGCAATTGACCGGGCGAAGAAAATCTATTTTTTCGGCGTGGGTGCTTCCAATTTGATTGCGATGGATGCGCAGCAGAAATTTTTGCGGATCAATAAGACAAGCTTCTCCTTCGCCGACCCCCATGTACAACTAACGAGTGCAATCACGGTTACAGAAGAGGATGTGGCCGTTTGTATTTCATACTCCGGGGAGACCAAGGAAGTGATCCGGGCCGCTTCCATTGTCAAAGAAAATGGCGGGACAGTGGTCAGCATCACCAAATATGGCAGTTCAACCTTAAGCCGGAGCGCAGACATTCCATTATGTACCTCCGCCACCGAAAATGAAATCCGCAGCGGAGCGATGGCTTCCCGGATTACGCAGCTTAATTTGATTGACATCTTATATCTTGCCGTCGCAAGCCGGAACTATGAAGAGTCCGTTACTTATCTGGAGAGAAGCAGACAACATATCAAGCGGCTGTAGCCGGAAGAACAAAAGGGGGACAAGGAATAATGAAGAAGAGTTTAGTGCTGTGTATGGTTCTGGTTATGATGCTGATAAGCGCATGTGGCAGCTCCGGAGGCAAAGAGGCGGCGAACAGTCCTGATGCTAAGGATACCATTACAGTCTGGACTTATCCGGTTCATGGAACCTATGAAGATGAGCTTAAGGGACTGGTAGCCGATTTTCAAAAAGAACATCCCAACATCACAGTGAAGACGGAAGTGCTCTCCTGGGCGGAAGGTCCGAAGAAATTTGACGTAGCCTTGAATGCCGGCAGCCCGCCGGATCTGTATTTCCATAGCGTAGACGGAACCTATGTCAATACTGGACTAGCTCTGGATTTGGACCCGTACATGACCGATGAGATCAAGAATGACTACCTTCCGGGAACACTTGAGCTTGCGCAAATTGGCGGTAAACAATATGGTCTGCCGCTCTATCAATTCCAATGGGCCTGGGGCGGCAACAAGCGTATTCTTGAAGAAGCAGGCATTGATTGGGCCGCAATTCAGCAGAATGGCTGGACCTGGTCCGAATTTGAAGCAGCGGCAGCGAAGCTGACCAAGACACTCGAAGATGGCTCCACTCAATACCCCCTGGTAACAGACGGAACTTCGCTTGATTTCATTGAGATGCTGTCCCGCAACAATAATATGCCGGATGTTCTGGACGAATCCGGTACCTTCCAGTGGAACGATGACCGTATTCTGGGAACACTGAACTTCATCAAAGGCTTGCTGGATAAAGGATATATTCCCAAGGAGACCGCAGCCATCGCTCCGGCAAAACGTTCTGATATGTTCTATGCCGGACAAGCTGCTATCATTTCGAAGGCCATTCCCTACTACGATGTAATGATTCAGAACCGCAACAAGGATATTGACGCCGGTACGATCAAAGGCGAGAAGATTGACTTTGTGCTGCTCCCGGTTCCACATAATGATAATGCGCCGGCTAAAACAACTATGGGTGCGGAAGGCTACATTGCTTTTAAACAAAAGAACGACAAAGGCGAGCAGCATGCCAAGAATACCTTCCTTGTAATGGATTACCTGAGCGGCGCCAAAGCGGGCAACTCCTCGAATGAGCTTGTGCTTCCGTTTGTGCGCAAATCTCAAGCAGAGCAGTATGCAGGTAAAGCGCTGGGTACAGAAGAAACGATCAAGGCTTCCGAGAATATGGCCAAGAACATGGCATCTCCTGTAACTCTGAAGCTGGACACGGCTGTTGCCGCGCAGATGAAGCAGTTCAAGGAGCAGATCGTGACTCCGAACATTCAAGCCCTGTACTCCGGGGAGAAATCACCGGAAGATATCGCTGCCGAATTCCTCGCTAAGGGAACACAAATGCTGAACAAATAAATCTTTTAAGGGGGGCACCCTTCGGATTGCTGAAAGGGTGCCCTCTCTTAAGAGAGGGGGAGAAAAGGGATGACAACAATCGCACCAAAGCGGGTGCGCGGTTCCGCCGGCAGGTTGTGGCGTGAATATGGCTGGGCATACCTGTTTATCCTGGCACCGGTCCTGCTGTTTCTGGTGTTTACACTATATCCGGTCATATCTGCTTTAGTCATGAGCTTCCAGCAGTACAACATTATGAATTCCACCTGGGTTGGCTTCGACAACTATGAACGGCTGTTTCAGGATGCAACCTTTTGGAAATCCATGCGCAATACCGTTATTTTTACAGTCTGTACAGTACCGGTCAATATCGTCATCACCTTTGTGCTGTCTTATCTGATCTACCAGATGAAGACCAAATGGCAAACCTTCTTCAAAGCCACTCTGTATCTCCCTGCGGTTGCCTCCGGCGTTACCATTTCTATCGTCTGGCTGGCTATCTTTGATCCAACCGATGTAGGGTTGCTCAACAGATTTCTTGAATGGTTCGGTTTAGATCCGGTGATCTGGCTGGGCCAGTCCAAAACCGCATTGTTCTCGCTGATTCTCATGAACTGGCTTGGCTCGCACGGAGCGGGGATTATTTTGTACCTGGCCTCTATGGGTGGGGTTCCAAAATCACTATATGAAGCAGCTGATATTGATCATGCCAGCGGCTGGACCCAATTTACACGCATCACCTGGCCTTTGCTGAAACCGACCACTCTATATCTGCTCGTTACGGGAGTAATAACTTCCTTCCAGGTATTTATCTCGGTGTATATGATGACCCAGGGCGGGCCGAACTTCGCGACAACAACTATTGCTTATCTGATCTACCAGACAGCGTTCCAGTTTTATGAATTTGGTCTGGCTTCAGCGCAGTCGTTCGTGCTGGCGTTTCTGATTATCCTGGTCTCTGTCATTCAATTTAAATACTTCTCGAGTGACATCGAGTATTAGGACGGGAGGAGCGACACTATTTATGAAAACCAGATCCAAGACTATCTTTCTGTGGGCGGCCGCGGCTTGTCTGGTCGTGTGGAGCATTGTCACAATTATTCCTCTTTACTGGATGATAATCGGCTCCGTGCAGGACTCTGCGGCAACCGCCAGTTTCCGTCCCAGCATGCTTCCGGAGGCGTTCTCGTTAGCGCCCTATGAACGGTTTTTCGCCAAAACAGCGGCCTGGCGCTGGCTGTTCAACTCTTTATTCATTTCATCGGTGCTGACGGTTACCAATGTGTTTTTTGCCTCACTTGCGGGCTATGCTTTTGCTAAATTGAAATTTCCCGGACAGGGCGCGATTTTCTGGGTGCTTCTCAGCACGATGATGATCCCGGCACAGGTCACGCTGATTCCGCTCTATATTCTGATTGTCAATGTCTTTAATCTTGGTGACAGCTATACCGCCATCATTTTGCCTACGGCAATTACGGTCGGCAACATCTTTCTAATGAAACAATACATGTCCTCTCTCCCTACCTCGCTGATTCACGCGGCGCGGATTGATGCCTGCAGCGAGTTCGGCATCTTCTGGAAGGTGATCCTTCCGCTCGCGAAGCCGGGGCTTGCGGTACTCGCAATCTTTACTTTTGTAGCTTCCTGGAACGAATTTTTCTGGCCTTTTCTGATTACGAACTCGACGGAAATGCGGACCATACAAGTGGGGCTTGCCTCCTTTGTTTTCTCGGAATCCACGGATTTCGGGGCAATTATGGCAGGGGCCACAGTGGGCGCTTTGCCGATGCTGATTCTGTTCTTCTCCCTGCAGCGCTACTTCCTGCAAGGCATTACTATCGGAGCCGTCAAGGGCTGACATCAATAATTTTATGGAGGGGAAGAGCAATGGCACGGGTTGAATTCCGCAATGTGCGCAAACAATTTGACGATCAGAACAAGATGACCGTTACTGCGGTGGCTGGTTCCGATTTTGTGATTAATGATAAAGAATTTGTTGTGTTCGTAGGACCTTCAGGGTGCGGCAAAACGACTTCGCTGCGGATGATCGCAGGGCTGGAGCGGCAGACCAGCGGTGATATTGTAATCGGCGACCGCATTGTCAACAATCTTCATCCCAAAGACCGGGATATTGCGATGGTATTTCAGGATTATGCCCTGTACCCGCATATGACGATCCGTGAGAACCTGTCTTTTGGCCTGAAGAATCTGAAGAAGCCGAAGGATTATATTGAGAAAAAGGTGCAGGAGGCCGCGGCGATCCTCGGACTTGAGGATATGCTGGAGCGCAAGCCGCGCGAGCTGTCCGGCGGACAGCGGCAGCGTGTGGCTGTGGGCCGGGCAATTGTGCGTGATCCGCAGGTGTTCCTGTTCGACGAGCCGCTGTCCAATTTGGACGCCAAGCTGCGCATTCAGATGCGTGTTGAGTTGGGTGAGCTTCATAAGCGTCTCGGTGCCACGATTGTGTACGTTACCCATGATCAGGTGGAGGCGATGACGCTCGGCGAACGGATTGTGGTCATGAATAAAGGGGTAATTCAGCAGGTGGCTTCACCAACAGAGCTGTACGCCAATCCCAAAAATATGTTCGTGGCCGGATTTATCGGCTCCCCGGCAATGAATTTTATCGACGCCCGGTTCGAACGGGGGCGTGTCATTTTTGACGGTGCGGAATTTGTTCTGTCAGAGGAAGCAGCCGCTGGTCTGCAGGGCTACGATGGCCGCGAAATTATCCTCGGCATCCGCCCGGAGCATATTTATGGCGAAGACTTCGCACCAGGCGTTTCCACGGAACATCAGATGCGGGCACATATTAAGGTGGTTGAGCACCTGGGCTCCGAGAACCTTGTTTATTTTAAAATTGGGAACCGGACAGTTACCGCTAAGGTTCATCCTGAGACCAAGGCGTACAGCAGTCTCGATAAACAGTTTATCTTCGACTTAAGCAAAGCCCGTTATTTCGATCCCGGAACGGAAGAAAGAATTATCTGGTAATTTAATTTCTGCAGCTTAATCATAGAAAGGGGAGGCAGGTCATGCGGAAACTGAATCAGGTGCTGGTTAGTACGGGAGTGGAGTCATTTCGGGAGATTGTACCTGTTGCACTGCTTAGTCTGGCCAGCTCAGCCATACTGGTCCCTATAGTGATCTTTACGCCAATGGCGCTGGCGTTTATCCTTATTCCGCTTCTTTATATGCCTTTGTTTTATGGTGTGTTTTATGCGTACCACCGGAGAACAGAAGGGAAGAAGCTGTCGATACGTGAAATGCTGTCGGGTGCCCGCAAGGGCTTTGGGCCAGCGGTGGTCTTTGGCCTCTTCTGCGCTTTGCTGATGATCATTCTGGGATCTACCTGGTGGTTCTACGGAAGCCGTGACGGAGCCGTGAACTGGACGATTGTCATTTTTCAGACGTATTTTGTCGCTATGGCTTTTGTCTCCCAATTCTACACACTGCAACTGGTACTTCAGAATAAGCGGGGCATCTTCAAGGCTATGGGTGAGAGCGTCAAGCTGTTCCTCCGCTACCCGGCTTATACTATCGGAGCTTTCTTTCAGGCGCTGGTTGTGGGTGTAATGCTCACTGTTACGATTGTAGGCTTTGCTGCACTGTTCAATGGAATGCTTGCGGTTTATCTGCATAAGGCGACCTATAACGTGCTTCATCCGGACGAGGATACCGAAGCTGAAGGCGTACCGGAGACCAGCAGAGCATTTGCAGAAGGCAGGCTCCTGTGAAGCGGGCTGTAAGCAGCGGAGTGGACCGGATTGCCGCCGGGTTGTCTCACCCTATGCTGGATGGGCGGCGGATCGGACTGGTTACGAATCCGACAGGCATCACGGCAGATTTCCGTTCTACGGTAGAGATATGCAGTAAACTGGCTTCCAGCAGGCTTACTGCTCTTTTTGCCTGTGAACACGGCATTTACGGGCAGCATCAGGCTGGAGTAAGGTTCGGTGATGAACAGGATACTGTACTCGGAATTCCCGTCTATAGTCTGTACGGGGAGCATAAGAAACCAATTCCTGACATGCTGGATGCCTTGGACACCCTTGTATTTGACGTCCAGGATTTGGGGATACGGTTTTATACGTATGTATCGACTCTGCTGTATGTGATGGAGGCTTGCGCAGAGAATGGAAAAAGTCTGCTCGTACTGGATCGTCCGGCCCCGCTCGGCGGTATCGGCTGCGAAGGTGGTTTTTTACAGGAAGGGTATGAATCTATGGTTGGTGCCTGGTCGATGCCTGTCCGTACAGGAATGACCATAGGCGAATTCGCCTTGATGGCTAATGACAGGAAGGGGCTTCACTGCGATCTGGATGTGATTCCGCTCGCGGGCTGGAGCCGTGAAATGGAATATACGGATACCGGTCTGCCCTGGATGCTGCCCTCTCCGAACGTTCCGACTCTCGATACGATAAGAGTATATGGCGGGACGTGTTTCTTTGAAGGCACCAATCTGTCTGAAGGACGCGGGACAACCCTTCCCTTCGAGTGGATTGGAGCACCATGGCTGGATGGGGCCAGGTTTGCTGAAGCTATGCAGGCGCACCTCCTGCCGGGCGTGTATTTCCATCCCATGTATGCTACGCCGACCTTCTCGAAGCACCAAGGGGAATTATGCGGCGGTGTGCGGTTGTTCGTGACCGACCCTCAAAAGTATGAGGCGGTGCGAACGGGACTTACGCTGCTGCATGAGGCATGTGCGCTGTACCCGGAGCATTTTCAGTGGCTTGCTCCCCCGGAAGGCGGTACGAGATATTTTATTGATTTGCTGACTGGCGGAGAGAAGGTCCGCAGGTCCATTGGCACGGTGGAAGGATTGTATGAAATCGTTGAAGAATGGCGCCGTGACAGCGCGAACTGGCTGACTATGCGTCAGCCTTATCTTTTATATCCAATTAAATCTGATGGAATCAACTGAATTCAGGGAGGTACGGTGATGGCAATCGTTCGGCGTGAAGTGGCACGGCAGGAAGCAGGTCTTGATGCGGCGGTCGCCGCTATGAGTCTGAACGACAAGATTGGACAGATGCTGATGTGCGGTTTTGAAGGAACTGCAGCATCGGGTGAAGTCCTTAAGCTTGTGGCGGACAGCGGGATTGGCGGGGTGATTTATTTTGCCCGAAATGTGGAGTCGCCGGAGCAGGTTGCCAGGCTGACTGCTGATCTTCAGCAGGCGGCAGCAGAAGCCGGCAAGGCTCCGCTCTGGATTTCGATTGACCAGGAGGGCGGCATGGTTGCCCGGATTACCGAAGGCATAGCACTTATGCCCGGAGGAATGGCGATCACGGCAGCAGGATCGGAGGACGGTGCTTATCAGGCAGCGTGGATCAGTGGACGGGAGTTGACGGCCCTGGGTATTAATTTGAACTATGCTCCTGTGCTGGACGTCAACAATAATGCGCGGAATCCGGTAATCGGGGTCCGTTCGTTCGGAGAGTCGCCGGAGCAGGCGGCCGAATATGGTGCGGCCATGATTCGCGGATTCCAGGCTGCGGGTATTGCGGCCACAGCCAAGCATTTCCCAGGTCACGGCGATACCGACGTGGATTCCCATCTTGATTTGCCGACCATCCGGCATGACCGGGAACGAATGGACCGGGTAGAACTGCTCCCTTTCCGCAGGGCTATTGCTGAGGGGGTGGACGCCATGATGTCGGCGCATATTTACTTCCCGGCACTGGAGCAGGAGAAGCTGCCGGTTACGTTGTCGAAGTCCGTATTGACTGGGTTGCTGCGGGAAGAGCTGGGTTTTCAAGGGGTTATCATGACCGATTGTATGGAGATGAACGCGATTGCTGAGCATTACGGAACGGCCCCTGCCTCTGTGATGGCTATTGAAGCGGGAGCGGATATCGTTCTGATCAGCCATCGTGCCGACCGTCAGCGTGATGCGATCGAGGCTATTCGTGCAGCAGTGGCCGAGGGCCGTATTGATGAAGCGCGCATTGACGAATCCGTCCGGCGACTGCTGGCCCTGAAGGTGAAACGGGGAGTAATTGCCTCAGGAGCCGGAGCTTCGGGCGGGACGGGAGTTGATGTTGGTGCTGGAAGATTGAGTGCAGGTTCAGGTGATGTTGGTGGTTCGGGTGGAGCTGATGTTGGAACAGTTGTTAACGTTGCTGGTGACACAGATGCAGGTACAAATGGTGGAGCTAGCGCAGATTCTTCGGCTGTGGCAAGGTCCGCTTCGTTTGAGGAGAAGCTTGCAGTGCTCGGAACCCCGGCGCACCTGGAGGTGGCGCGGCACATCAGCGAAGCCAGTATAACACTGGTTCGCAATAACACTTCTATGCTGCCGCTGCAGTCTGGGAAGACATTGGTGATTACGGCAGCGCCCGTAGTGGCAACTCTGGTAGATGAATCGTTTGCAGCCGCACCCGGTCTGGGCGCAATGCTTGAAAAGTACGGACTGGATAGTATTGACCGTGTGGTTCCGGCGGGAGAAATCGCTGTTTACGCGGCAAAACTGCTGGAGGAGGCTCAGGTCAAAGAGATCGAACAGATCGTTGTTGGTACGTATAATGCCCAATTTCATGTTGAACAGATTAAGCTGGTTGAGTCTTTGCTTGCCCTTGGGAAGCCGCTCGCGGTTGTTGCTTTGCGCAATCCATATGATCTCCTGGCTATGCCAGATGTTCAGGTCTATGCCGCTGCTTATGAGAGCCGTCCGCTTGCGCTGGAGAGCACAGCCAAAGCACTGCTTGGAGTCATCCCCTTCCGTGGCCGGTTGCCCGTTTCACTTGGGGAGGAATATCCGGCTGGCTGGGGCATCAGCTTATGATTGGCCCACTCTGGAATAAGCAGAAATCCGTTGTAGTCGGACTGATGTCGGGCACCTCACTTGACGGTATCGATGCAGCAGTTGTTTCTATTGAAGGCAGCGGCCTTTCAGCGCGGGTCAAGCTGCTGCATTATTACAGCATTCCCTATGATGCAGAATTGCGGGAACGCCTGAAAAGGCTGTGCACCGTAGAGCATTCTTCCGTAGATCTGATCTGCGGCATGAGCTTCTATCTCGCTGAGAAGTTTGCCGAAACGGCTTTTGAAGCTGTGCGCAGCGCCGGAATGGACATGAAGGAGATTGACCTGATCAGCTCCCACGGACAGACAGTGTGGCATATCCCTAAACAGGATATCCAAGATCCCTATCTGGTCCGTTCGACACTGCAGATCGGCGATTTGTCGGTGCTGGCTAAACGGACCGGGCGGAGGGTTGTCGGCGATTTCCGTCCGGCAGACATGGCTGTTGGAGGGCAGGGTGCGCCGCTGGTTCCTTACGGTGACCTGATTTTGTTCCGGCATCCCGGCAAGGGCAGACTGCTGCAAAACATCGGGGGAATAGGCAACTGTACGGCGCTGCCTCCGGCAGCAGAACCGGAAGATGTATTTGCTTTTGATACCGGCCCGGGCAACATGGTTATTGATCAAGTGGTATATCAGTTGAGCCACGGGCGGCTTTCTTACGATAATGGCGGTGCCTGGGCGATGCAGGGAGCGGCTGACGAGACATTGGTAGAGGAAATGATGAAGCATCCGTATTTCGAATTGAAGCCTCCGAAGTCTACAGGCCGTGAAGTATTTGGCAAAGCCTACGCCGAGCTATTCGCCGCCAAAGCGCGAGAGCAAGGGTTGAGCGATGCAGACATTGTAGCGACAGCTACTGCCTTTACTGCACGGACGATAGCAGAAGGATATCAAAAATATGTCTTCCCACTCTGTAAAATAGACGAGGTCATTGTCAGCGGCGGCGGCGCACATAACACAGCGCTGCTGGGTATGCTGCAAGAACTGCTCCCTGATCAGAAGGTCCTTACTTCCAGCGATCTGGGTTATAACGATGATGCGAAGGAAGCGATTATCTTTGCCCTGCTTGGCAATGACTTCATGCACGGAGTTGCGAATAATCTCCATTCAGCTACAGGGGCAAAACGGCCTACTGTTATGGGTAAGCTGGCTTTCCCTTAGGCGCTTGCGTTTTTATACCGCTATGTATACAGATATGCAGCCCTGCTTTCAAGCAGGGCTGTTTCGGGTTCTCATCCCCCGGACGCACAAACAGCCTTCCCGAAGGAAGGCTGTTGTATGACGTCCCGGAAGGGATACAGCCCATCCAGGCTGATTGCGAAGCGAGTGCTCCCGAAGCAAATGCTCCAACGAACCATGGGCATTCTCATTCCCCGAACGCACAAACAGCCTTCCCGAAGGAAGGCTGTTGTATGACGTCCCGGAAGGGATTCGAACCCCCGACCGTGCGCTTAGAAGGCGCATGCTCTATCCAGCTGAGCTACCGGGACATAAGATAAGACTGAAAAGCAAGCAAAAATTATGTTATCATATATGAATGTTTTTTTCAACTTGTTTTTTTGAAACTGCGCGGGGATATGCTATAATCTACAATTGATTAAGGTTCGGTGAAAAGGAGGTGCCCTCATTAATCATTCGAATTCCCCCGCCAAAGAGAATATCGTGCTGTTTCCGAAAACGCTGGATTACTACCAGATCCAGTTAACGGTAATGTTGGAGAGTGAACGCTACGGGGAAGCGATGGAGCTGCTGCGTTTTTTGCTGCAATGCCAGGGACAGGAGGAGCGGCACTGTCAGGAATGGCAGTCGCTTTTGGAGTGGCTGGAGTCGGCATTCCCCTATGCTGCCCATAACGGCGATGCCGAAGCTGAAGGTCAAGGCGATGAACACGATCTCCAGGAAGAAGACATGGCCCGGATTCTGGCCAAATCCAAGCTCGAAGAGGATTCGGAATATCAGGGCAAGCTGCTGCAGCGGGTTATGAACGAACCTTTGTCCGAGTCAACCATTCTGGCGCTGGAGCAGCTTTCATATCTGGAGGGCAGCCATATCGACGAAGCGCTCACAGGCTGGTTACGACAGGCTGCAGTTCATCCGCTGGTTCAGTTCCGTACGCTGCAGACTCTCCGCCGCCGTGGGGCGCAGGGGATTATCGGACTTGCGCGCGGTACCGAAACGGCATACGTTGAGATTGAAACGGTGCCGCTGACCAATGAGGAATTTCCGCCGCAGGTAAGCCAGGTGCTGGAACGGGTGGCTGAGCAGGCGGAGGTGCATGAGCCGACGCTGTACTATTTTGCCCAGGAGCTCTGGGGACAGTTCATCATGTCGATCTACGGCTCCGCCGAATACCGCAAGCTGCTGGACGGAGAAGACGCTCAGCTCGACATTTGGGCGGGTGCGCTGCATCAGATGGTGTCCGAGAGCCTGAACGGGAACCGGCAGGAGGAGGAGACCCGTGCAATGTACGGGATAACAGGCAGCATGCGCTTTCAATTCGAGGGGGCATACCGCTCTCTCAAAGGATTTGTAAAGAGTTCTCTACTTGATAAATAGAGTAATGTTGTATATAATATAATGGTTATTCTGTGCGTGGATTGCGTGATTATAAGTAAGTAAACATGTAACCTATTTTTGGAGGGAAAAGTATAATATGAAAGCAACCTGGGAAAAAATAGAGAAGAACCTTGGAGTTCTTGAAGTCGAAGTAGAAGCAGAACGCGTAGCTGCGGCACTCGACAAAGCTTTTAATAAAGTAGTTAAGAAAGCAAACGTGCCTGGCTTCCGTAAAGGCAAAGTGCCACGGCCAATTTTTGAATCCCGTTTTGGTGTAGAAAGCCTGTACCAGGACGCAATTGATATTCTTCTTCCGGAAGTGTACAGTGAAGCGGTTGATCAAACCGATATCTTCCCTGTAGACCGTCCTGAAGTGGACATCGAGCAATTCGCCAAAGGCAAGGCGTTCATCTTCAAAGCGAAGATCACCGTTAAGCCTGAAGTGACTCTGGGCCAGTACAAAGGTCTCGAAGTACCAGTACAAAAGGCTGAAGTTACCGAAGAAGAACTGAATGCTGAACTGAAACGTCTGCAGGAGCGTCATGCCGAGCTTGTTGTCGTTGAAGATGAAGCAGCAGTGAACGGTGATATCGCAGTAATCGACTTTGACGGATATGTAGATGGCGTTGCATTCGAAGGCGGAAAGGCTGAGCGTCATTCCCTGGAGCTTGGAAGCAACTCCTTTATTCCTGGATTCGAAGATCAGGTAGTGGGCATGTCCACTGGAGACTTCAAGGATGTTGAAGTTACTTTCCCGGAAACTTACCACGCTGAGAACCTTGCCGGTAAGCCTGCTGTATTCAAAGTGAAGCTGCATGAAATCAAACGCAAAGAGCTTCCTGCGCTGGATGATGAATTCGCTAAGGATGTAAGTGAATTCGACACGCTGGAAGAATACAAGGCTGACCTGAAGGCACAACTGGAATCCCGTAAGCAGGATGAGCTCAAAGGTGCCCGCGAAACTGCAGTAGTTGACGCAGCGGCTGCCAATGCAGAAGTTGAAATTCCTGAAGCAATGATCAACAGTGAAGTTCAGAACATGGTTCGCGACTTCGACAACCGTCTTCGTCAGCAAGGCATGAACATGGACATGTTCCTCAGCTTCTCCGGCCAAACCCGTGAAGACCTTGAGAGCCAGATGAAAGGCGATGCCGAGAAGCGCGTCCGCAACAACCTGGTGCTTGAAGTAATTGCGAAGGAAGAGAAGATTGAAGTTTCCGAAGAAGAAGTGAATCAGGAACTTGCTTCTATGGCTGAATCCTTCAAGCGTTCCGCTGAAGAGATCCGCAGCATTCTGGCGGCTAACGGTTCCCTGAGCAGTCTGAACGATGAGATTTCTTTGCGCAAGACCATTGATTTCCTCGTAGAGAACAGTGTTGAAGTTGAAGCTCCGGCTGCAACTGAAGAAGCTGCAAAAGAAGAAGCAAACGCTGAGTAACACTCTTCCGGGGTGATATTTTACCTAGAACGGCCAAGCAGGACGGCCTCCATAAATGTAGATAAGGCACGTAATCTCTGTTACGTGCCTTATTTTTATCGGCGGGTAGAATATTTTGGTACATAACTGCAAAATTGGCTTTATGGCAGGAATTGCGCTATAATGGCATGCACATGAACAATGCGATTTTATACACCAGTGAAAAAATGACATAGCGCCTTGAACGTGTTAAAATATTTCTGAAACGGATAGACTAATCTGTACAGAGAAAAGAGGTTGGTGGCATGAGTCTGGTACCAATGGTTGTGGAATCAACAAGTCGGGGAGAACGGTCATACGATATATATTCCAGATTGCTCAAGGACCGCATCATTTTCCTGAGCAATGCGATTGACGATGATGTCGCCAATCTGGTTATTGCCCAATTGCTGTTCCTGGCAGCAGATGACCCCGAAAAAGACATTCACCTGTACATCAACTCGCCCGGTGGTTCTGTGACAGCCGGCATGGGTATATATGATACAATGCAATACATCAAACCGGATGTGTCAACAATTTGCGTAGGCATGGCGGCAAGCATGGGATCGCTGCTGCTTACGGCTGGGGCTCCAGGCAAGAGATATGCACTGACTAATAGTGAAGTAATGATACACCAGCCGCTCGGCGGCGTTCAGGGGCAAGCATCCGATATCTGGATTCATACCGACTGGATTCTCAAAACGAGACAGAAGCTGAATCAAATATATGTGGATCGCACAGGTCAGCCCCTTGACAAAATCGAACGCGATACGGACCGTGACAACTTTATGAGCGCGGAAGAAGCGAAGGAATACGGGCTTATTGACCAGGTACTCTCTTCACCGATCAAATCCTAAGGGGTGGTAAGATGTTTAAATTTAATGATGAAAAAGGGCAGCTGAAATGTTCTTTTTGCGGCAAATCCCAAGAGCAGGTTCGTAAGCTTGTAGCTGGACCAGGCGTTTATATATGTGATGAATGCATCGAGCTGTGCACAGAAATCGTGGAAGAGGAGCTTGGCCACGAGGAAGAGCTGGATCTGAAGGATATTCCGAAACCGAAGGAAATCCGTGATATTCTCGATCAATACGTCATTGGCCAGGAGCAAGCGAAGAAGTCGCTCTCCGTTGCCGTATATAATCACTACAAACGTGTTAACAGCCAGAGCAAGATTGAAGATGTTGAACTGACGAAGAGCAACATTCTGCTGCTTGGTCCAACAGGTTCAGGTAAGACATTGCTGGCGCAGACTATGGCTAAAATCATCAACGTTCCTTTTGCCATCGCGGACGCAACTTCTCTTACAGAAGCGGGTTATGTCGGCGAGGATGTGGAGAACATCCTGCTGAAGCTGATCCAGGCTGCCGATTATGATGTGGAAAAGGCCGAACGCGGCATCATCTATATTGATGAAATTGATAAAGTGGCACGCAAATCCGAGAACCCGTCCATTACCCGTGACGTTTCCGGTGAAGGTGTGCAGCAAGCGCTGCTGAAGATCCTGGAAGGCACTGTAGCTTCTGTACCACCACAGGGCGGACGCAAGCATCCTCATCAGGAATTTATTCAGATTGATACTACGAACATTTTGTTTATCGTGGGCGGCGCTTTTGACGGCCTGGAGCAAATGATCAAACGCCGTATCGGCAAAAAAGTCATTGGCTTCAACGCGGCTGTTGAAGGTCAAAAGGAGCTCAAAACTGGCGAATACCTCTCGATGGTATTGCCGGAAGATTTGCTCAAGTTCGGTCTGATTCCTGAATTTGTAGGCCGTTTGCCGGTGATTTCAACTTTGGAGCCGCTTGATGAGAGCACGCTGGTGCGCATTCTGTCCGAGCCAAAGAACGCGCTCACGAAGCAGTATATCAAGCTGCTGGAAATGGATAATGTAGCGCTGAAGTTTGAACCTAAAGCTCTTGAAGCCATCGCCAAGGAAGCGATCAAACGCAACACGGGTGCCCGTGGACTTCGTGCCATTATTGAGAGCATTATGCTGGATGTCATGTATGAGGTTCCTTCGCGCGATGACATTAAGGATTGCGTGATTACAGAGCAGGTTGTCCAAGAGAAGTCCCTGCCTGAGCTAAGCCTCAAGAAAGATAAGAAAAAAGAGGAAAGCGCCTAAGCCTTTTCTACTTGTACAATACAATTCACTGTCTCCACCTTTCTTCCGCTTGCCCCGTTTTACTGCGGGAGCGGGGAGGGTGGAGCTTTGATCGTTATGGGGGAGAAAACCATGTTTTTGAGACACCAGACCCGTCCCGTCAATGTTGGCGGAGTGATTATTGGGGGAAACAACGAGGTTGCGATTCAAAGCATGTGTACGACCAAAACCGCTGATGTCGAAGCTACCGTTGCCGAGATTCTGCGTCTGGAAGAAGCGGGCTGCCAGCTTGTCCGTGTGACCGTCAACAACGAAGAAGCGGCTGCCGCAATCAAGGAGATCAAGAAGCAAATTCATATTCCGCTTGTGGCGGATATTCATTTCAACTATAAGCTGGCCTTGCTTGCCATCGAGAACGGCATCGACAAAGTACGCATCAATCCGGGCAACATCGGACGCCGGGACAAAGTGGAAGCTGTGGTGAAGGCCTGTAAGGAAAAAGGGATTCCGATTCGTATCGGTGTAAATGCCGGTTCTTTGGAGAGCCATCTTTTGGAGAAATACGGTTACCCAACACCGGAAGCGATGGTAGAGAGTGCTCTATTCCATATTGGGATTCTCGAAGAACTCGATTTCCATGATATTATCGTATCGCTTAAGGCCTCTGATGTGCCAATGGCTATCGAAGCTTACCGCAAAGCTGCAGAAGTTATTCCATATCCGCTGCATCTGGGCATTACCGAGTCAGGTACCTTGTTCGCCGGAACCGTGAAGAGCTCGGCAGGCATCGGTGCACTGCTCTCAATGGGCATCGGCAGTACCGTGCGCATCTCGCTCAGTGCTGATCCGGTCGAAGAGGTGAAGGTAGCGCGTGAGCTGCTTAAGACCTTCGGTCTGATTTCTAATGCCCCTACGCTGATCTCCTGCCCTACCTGCGGACGGCTGGACATTGACCTGTTCTCCATCGCAAATGAAGTGGAAGAGTATATCTCCAAGCTTAAGGTGCCGATTAAGGTATCCGTACTGGGCTGCGCTGTCAACGGCCCCGGCGAAGCACGCGAAGCTGACATCGGTATCGCGGGCGCCCGTGGAGAAGGCTTACTATTCCGCTACGGCAAGATGATCCGCAAGGTTCCCGAAGCTGATCTGGTGTCCGAGCTAAAGAAGGAGATCGACGCGATCGTAGTCCATTTTGAAGAAACCGGTGAAATCCCGGGCCGCAAGCATGCAGGACTGGCTCCGGCAGTGCAAGCAGGAAACTCTGAAAGTTAATGTAAATTGAACTCATTAGCGAGTTTATTTTAATTTGCGAACTTATATTAAGGCGACGAAGAACGTCCCATCATGCCCCGTGTTCATGCGGTGGTGTGATGGGCGTTTTTTATTTTGAGGAGGAAAAGTATGGACTATCAGCGATTGTATGAGGAGTATATCCAACATCACCTTTCCTGTCGTTCCGGGGAACGGAGGGGGAGGCTGGAGAGGGGGCATCGTCACGCAGAAGCATTATTTTTGCGCAAGGTTTGGTGGCCGCTTCGTGGTAACTTTTGTGATCTGCATCCGGAATACGAGGTTTTGGACTGGCGCGGGCGATCTTATTTCGCCGACTTTGCCTTTGTACCGGGAACGGTGAAATTACTATTGGAGATAAAGGGTTATACGTCCCATGTCAAAGAGATGGATAGACAAAAGTACAGTAATGAATTGAATCGCGAGACTTTTCTATGTGCGATGGGCTACCAGGTGCTGTCTTTTGCCTACGATGATGTTGAGCAGCATCCCGAATTGTGCATTACCCTATTGCGCATGGTGCTAAGCAGATATATGAGCGCGGCTGTACCTGTAGATAGAGCTTTGCTTGCCGAGAGAGAAATTATTCGGTTTGTGATTCGTCAATCTGGTTCGGTGCGGCCGCGTGATGTTGCTGATTATTTTTCACTGGACCCCAAGACGGTACGGAATATGCTAAACAGGCTGTGCGAAAAAGGTTGGCTTAATCCGGTCAAACACGGTGCAGAAATCCGAAAGGTACGGTATGAGCTGGCACGTGGTGTTCTGGACTATTGGGATTGAGCAAGTCCAAGTCCTCAGGTTTGATTACTCCAAAGTCTATTTATGGTCAGGCATTAGATAAAAGGATTTCTTCCCTCTAAATTGGTTGAAATAATTATTTTTTGACGAATAGAGGGAAATAAGCCCGGTAATCTCCTGAGAATGTTATGTTTTTGAGTTACGGTCAGAATTTATAGGGTATTAATCCTTCTATTCACACCAGCTTGGGGGAAACCGTTAAGTAAAGGGGAAGAATTCCCTTTAAATCATGACGTAAGCGGAGATCGATCAATTAATATAGAACAATTCACATAAATCAACTCCTTGAAAAGCAGATACCACCATTCGACTGCAGCGAGCCATATTCTCACACTCATCTCTTCTGGAACAGCTCATCCTGCATGTCGTTCCAATGATGTTTTGTTATTCTTCCATAAATCCGCTCCACGGGCGTTTACGAATGACCGAAAAGGCTATACTACCTAGTAGTAGCCAAATACAGGACAGGTAGACTGAACGAAACAGGAGGGATGACCTATGGAATTAAGTATATTGCTGATGATCGTGCAGCTCTTTTTCGCGCTGGTCATCGGCGTTTATTTTTGGAATCTGCTGCGGGGACAGAAGACCAACAAGACGGCGGTGGACCGGGAGTCGCGCAAGGAGCTGGACAAGCTGCGTAAAATGCGAATGATCTCCCTGACCAAGCCGCTTTCAGAGAAGACACGTCCGGCCAGCATTTCAGATATTGTTGGGCAAAAGGACGGGCTGCGCGCCCTGAAAGCGGCGCTGTGCAGCGCTAACCCGCAGCACGTTATTATTTACGGTCCGCCGGGTGTCGGCAAAACTGCGGCTGCGCGTGTGGTGATGGAGGAAGCGAAGAAGAACCCGCTGTCTCCCTTCAAAAGCGATGCCAAATTTACAGAGATCGACGCCACCACTGCACGTTTTGACGAGCGCGGCATTGCCGATCCGCTGATCGGTTCGGTTCATGACCCTATCTACCAGGGAGCCGGGGCTATGGGGGTAGCTGGCGTTCCACAGCCGAAGCCCGGGGCCGTAACCAAAGCGCACGGCGGTATTCTCTTCCTGGATGAGATCGGGGAGCTTCACCCGATTCAGATGAATAAGCTGCTCAAGGTGCTGGAGGACCGGAAGGTGCTGCTGGAGAGCGCCTATTACAATTCAGAGGACAGCAATACGCCGGCGTATATTCATGATATTTTTCAAAATGGCCTACCGGCCGATTTCCGACTGGTGGGAGCTACAACCCGCTCACCGGATGAAATATCACCCGCACTTCGCTCACGGTGCATGGAAATTTACTTCCGGCCGCTGCTGCCGGATGAGATTGCAGTGATCGGGCGGGATGCGATCCAGAAGATCGGGCTGAAGCCAAGCCCTGAGGCGGTAACTGTAGTCCAGCAATATGCCACGAATGGCCGGGAAGCAGTTAACATGATCCAGCTTGCGGCTGGACTGGCGCTAACGGAAGGGCGGGACACCTTGAGTGCGGCCGATGTCGAGTGGGTGGCCAGCAGCAGCCAGCTGCCGCTGCGGACGGAACGCAAGATTCCGACCTCGCCGCAAATCGGCGTAGTCAACGGACTTGCCGTGTACGGACCCGGCATGGGCACACTGCTGGAGATTGAAGTGACAGCGTCTCCGGCTGTGAGCGGCCAGGGCAGACTTAACATTACCGGTGTAGTTGATGAAGAAGAGACCCGCGGCGGTTCGCGGACGATCCGGCGCAAGAGCATGGCCAAAGGCTCAGTGGAGAACGTGCTGACCGTTCTGCGGTCTATGAATCTGGAGCCTGACCGCTATGATGTGCATGTGAATTTCCCAGGCGGCACACCAATTGACGGGCCTTCCGCCGGGGTAGCGATGGCTGTGGCTATTGTTTCTGCCATCCGGCATCTGCCGGTCGATAATACGGTGGCCATCACCGGTGAGATCGGCATTCATGGCCGGGTGAAGCCGGTGGGTGGTGTCATTGCCAAGGTCGAAGCCGCTTTTCAGGCTGGAGCAACAACCGTGCTCATTCCCAAAGAAAACTGGCAGTCACTGTTTGCTGATCTGGCGCCCCTGCGTGTCATTCCAATGGATACAGTGGAGGAAGTCTTCCTGCACCTGTTCGGCACCGATACGGCGGATGTGCGGCTGCCTGCGGTATCCGGAGAGACCTTCTCGTCCTCCTCTTCGCTGCTTAAGGCAGATGCTGCAGGAGAGAATGCCAAGGCTTAGGTTAAACCTGACACTTAACGGCTACGCCGTCCTTTTTTGGACAGCGTAGCCGTTTCTTCTTATTGGCTGATGAACATATTCCCGGTGTATGAAGCCCATAATAAGGTTTGGAGAGTTTGGGCGCTCACTTTCAGGTCAATGCCGGTTTGCCGCAGCATGGGGCCAGTTGGTGTTTTGATGGCGCTTTTGTTAGAATGAATGCATGTGACACTACTTGAGAACCATGGGAGGTGCGAAAGCGATGATACAAAGTAAATCCAAAGGTCGTCGTTTTCCTTTATTGCCGCTTAGAGGTCTTCTTGTGTATCCCAGTATGGTTCTTCACCTTGATGTGGGACGCGAGAAATCAGTCCGGGCGCTGGAAAAAGCTATGGTTGAAGATAACCTGATTCTTCTCTGCTCGCAGTCGGAAGTGAATATTGAGGAGCCGGGACAAGAGGATATTTTTCGGGTCGGGACCGTCGCGAATGTGCGGCAAATGCTGAAGCTTCCAAACGGCACAATTCGAGTGTTGGTGGAAGGCGTGGAACGGGCCGAAATTATTAATTATACGGATAATGAGGAGTATTACGAGGTCATGGCACGTGTGCTGCCGGAGGAAGAAGATTCAGACCAGCAGAGCGACGCATTGATGCGTACGGTGCTTAACCAGTTTGAACATTACATCACCTTGTCCAAAAAGGTTACTCCCGAGACGCTGGCTGCCGTATCCGATATTGAGGAGCCAGGCCGGCTTGCCGACGTCATCACGAGCCATCTGGCGCTGAAGATTAAGGATAAGCAGGAAATTCTGGAGACCATAGATGTCAGTAAACGTCTGGAAAAGCTGCTCGATATCCTTAATAATGAGCGTGAAGTACTGGAACTGGAGCGCAAGATCAACCAGCGCGTGAAGAAGCAGATGGAAAAGACTCAGAAGGAGTATTATCTGCGCGAGCAGATGAAAGCGATCCAGAAGGAGCTTGGCGAGAAGGAAGGCCGGGCCGGCGAAGCCGATGAGCTCCGCTCGCTTATGGAAGAGAAGCAGCTTCCTGAGCGTGTGAAGGAGAAAATTGAAAAGGAAATTGACCGCCTGGAGAAAATGCCGGCAAGTTCAGCCGAAGGCGGCGTTATCCGCAACTATGTAGATTGGCTGCTAGGCCTGCCTTGGAGCGAGTCGACCGAAGACGATCTGGATATCCTCAAAGCCGAGCAGGTGCTCGATGCGGATCATTACGGACTAGAGAAGCCGAAGGAGCGCGTGCTGGAGTACCTCGCGGTACAGAAGCTAGTCAAGAAGCTCAAGGGACCGATTCTCTGTCTGGTTGGGCCTCCTGGGGTGGGAAAAACCTCACTGGCACGCTCCATCGCCCGCTCGCTGAACCGCAAGTTTGTCCGCATATCGCTGGGCGGCGTGCGTGATGAAGCTGAGATCCGCGGCCATCGCCGCACTTATGTTGGCGCAATGCCGGGCCGGATCATACAGGGAATGAAGACCGCAGGAAGCATCAACCCGGTATTCCTGCTGGATGAGATTGATAAGATGGCGGCGGATTTCCGCGGCGATCCATCGGCAGCACTTCTTGAAGTGCTGGACCCTGAGCAGAACAACACATTCAGCGATCATTTTGTCGAGCTGCCATTTGATCTGTCCAATGTTATGTTTGTGACGACTGCCAATGCCGTGCACAACATCCCGCGTCCGCTCCTTGACCGGATGGAGATGCTCTTTATCCCCGGCTATACCGAGCTGGAGAAGCTGCAAATTGCCAGCCGTTATCTGCTGCCGAAGCAGCGTAAGAACCACGGTCTGGAGGAGGCTCAGCTATCCATTGAAGACGATACTCTGCTGAAGATTGTCCGGGAATATACCCGGGAATCCGGGGTGCGGAATCTGGAGCAGCAGATTGCTGCGCTGTGCCGCAAGGCCGCGAAGCAGATTGTATCGGGCGAGAAGGAGAAGGTAAGCATTCTTCCTGCGGAGATCAAGGATTATTTGGGTGCCTCCAAATACCGCTATGGTATGGCAGAGCTTGAGGATCAGATCGGCACCGTAACCGGGCTGGCCTGGACCGAGGTTGGCGGCGATACGCTGCTGATTGAAGTCACGGTGGTTCAGGGGACCGGCAAGCTGACGCTGACCGGGCAATTGGGTGATGTGATGAAGGAATCGGCACAGGCTGCCTTCAGCTACACCCGTTCGAAGGCGGAGGAGCTGGGGCTGGCGCCGGATTTTCATGAGAAAAATGACATTCACATCCACATTCCTGAAGGCGCAATACCGAAGGACGGTCCGTCAGCAGGGATTACGATTGCTACGGCTCTAATCTCTGCTCTCACGAAACGTTATGTCTCGAAGGATGTGGCGATGACGGGCGAAATTACGCTGCGCGGCCGTGTCCTGCCGATTGGCGGGCTTAAGGAGAAGTCGCTGGCTGCCCATCGTGCCGGGTACAAAAAAATCCTTCTGCCGAAGGACAACGAGCGCGACCTTAAGGACATACCAGAGAGCGTCCGCAGCGATGTGGAGTTCGTGCCGGTATCCCACATGGATCAGGTGCTGCAGCATGCGCTTGTGGAGCACCATAACCAGATCAACAATGAAGCGCCGAGTACTGAAGCGCAGAGTAGCGTACATTAGAAAGGAAGTCTTATGAAAGTTAATAGTGCCGAATTTATCATCAGTGCCGTAGGCCCTGATCAATACCCTGTTGACGCCTTGCCGGAGATTGCTCTGGCAGGGCGCTCCAACGTCGGAAAGTCCTCCCTGATCAACCGGATGATTAACCGCAAGAATCTGGCCCGCACCAGTTCTACCCCGGGCAAGACGCAGCATATGAACTATTACCGCGTTAATGAGAGTATGTATTTTGTCGATTTCCCCGGCTACGGCTATGCCAAGGTATCCAAGACTCAGCGGGCTTCATGGGGGAAAATGGTCGAAAAATACCTGTCCGAACGTGACACACTGAAGCTTGTTCTCCTTATCGTGGACCTGCGCCATCCGCCTACCAGCAATGATAAGATGATGTTTGACTGGCTCAAGCACTACGATCTTCCGCTCTGTGTGGTGGCGACAAAAGCAGATAAGATTCCCAAGACCCGCTGGCCGAAGCATATCAAGCTTATGAAGCAGGAGCTTGGTGTGCTGCCGGGGGATCATTTCATTTCATTTTCCTCAGAGCTCGGACTTGGCCGGGATGAATTATGGGAGCTCATCGAGCGGCATAACCTTCCGTCCGAAGAAGAACAGCCGTCGGAGACGGAGGATCAAGGCGAATTCCCTGCAGAATAGTGAGGAATACATATGTATTCTAATGCTCATATCCTTTTCTTCCGGTATAAGATGAATTTTCGGCGTATATCCTGTTCCTGCTCATGAGAAATGCCACAGCTCTTCATTGTATAATCATGCTAAAGGCTGTTACAAAGAATTGAGGGATGGTCATGGCTCAGCGATTGGCTACAGAATATGTGAATGCGACTTTGCAAATGACGGAATTTCAGATGAATCAGTTTCTGCTTACGGCCGATACCTGCTACATCAGCCACCGGGTGAAAATTCTGGGCGGCGGAGAACAGGAAGTTGTTCTGGAGGAAACCGGGGGCGAGGAGGTTCTTTTGTCTTTTCAGCGCAAAGGCAATATTTACGTGTGTGCGTTGACCTGCACAATAGTGAACCCTCATCTTAACAACGCAATCCGCAAGCTGTTTGTTACTTATAGAGGGACCGGAACGGTAAACAGAATTTATAATTCATTCACTATGGTGTATTATTATGAGGGCGGCTCGGTCCGCCGAATCTCGGAAGTGACGCCTGTGGGCAGCAAGCTAGTCTATCAGCATAAGCACTCGCTCGCGGAGATGATGCGCCTTTATAAGTCTGATGCTATTGAGCGGGAGATTGAGAGTTTACGCCATCATATTAATAGCTTACTGGATTGCCGTAACACCGTTTTAAGCGATGAAGAGATTCTAGAAGTGGACGTTCAGCTTGCGTTGGCCACACGGAAGCTATTCGAACTGGAAGCGTAAGCGATAATATGGTTATAGCCTGGCAATCATTTCCTAGTGAAATGGTTGCATTTTTTTTGTGAAATCTATAAATGTTAGCCAGAAAGGGGCCGATAAAAATCATATGATAGATATCCATAGCCACATTCTACCCTTTATTGATGACGGGGCTGCCGATTGGGAGTCGGCTCTCGCCATGGCGCAGGACGCCCATATGGACGGCATATCCACTGTAGTTGCCACGCCTCATCATGCCAACGGAGTATATATGAACCCTGCTCCTGGTATAAAGCAAGCTGTTGAGGAACTGAATGACAGACTCCGGCAGGCCGGTAATCCGCTGCTTGTGCTTCCTGGTCAAGAAATTCGCATTTATGGGGATTTGTTGAACGATCTGGAGCAAGGCCATTTGTTGACGCTCGCGGGAACAAGGTACATTTTGCTGGAAATGCCTTCTTCACGCGTGCCGCGCAGCATGGAATCGACCTGTCACGAGCTCCTCATTCAGGGTTTCGTTCCCGTGATTGCCCATCCGGAGCGCAATGCTGAGGTTGCTGCCGATCCTTCCCAATTAACAAGATTAATAGAGCTGGGAGCGCTAGGGCAACTGACCGCCCAGAGTGTTGCCGGAGCCCTCGGAAGCAAGCTGCAGAAGCTGTCGCTGGAGCTGTGCCGCAGAAATGCTGTTCATATAATCGCCTCCGACGCACACGATAATCAGCGCCGTCCATTTGGATTGAGTGAAGCTTACGCGGTTATGACGAAAGAGCTGGGACAACCAATTTCCGACCTTTTTCGTCAAAATTCGCAGAAAATCATCAACGATGAGGAGATTATTCGAGCAGATTCTACTCAATCTCAGACAAAACTTCATAGATTGTTCGGATTTTTTTCTCGTAAGGGGTGACCTATCATTGGATTAATGGTAGAATGGGTATTACTGGTTTATTGTTATTTTTTATCAGAATAGTGTAGACTTAGAGTCATCTACTCTATCTATGCTAGAAAGTAGTAGAAATTATATTACATACAAAGAGGTGGATGAAAAAGTGACTTTGAAGAAGAAAATGGCAGTATCGACACTAGCAGTAAGCATGGCAGCAGCATCCCTTGCAGGATTTCCTTTTAGCAGTGAAGGCTTGGCTAAACAACTCGGTTTTGTAGGAACCGCAGCAGCGGCTACTAGTCATACCGATGTGAAGGCAGAGATTCAGAAAATCTACTCACAATTGACCGCAACAGAAGTAACTTATTTGAAAGATTATAAGACTGAAGTTGCGCAACTGGATCAAGCAAAATTTGAAAAGATTTTTGCTCCAGTCCTGGGTAAGCTTCAACTTAAGGCTCAACTGAGCCCTGAAGAAAAAGTGACCTCCTTGAAATTGTTCCAAAGCGTTTCCAGCGTAGTTTACGATGTGTATAATAATCCTACAACCGATGTACTCAAAAATATCCGTACCAATGCTGACAACGTTGCCTTGTTCAACAAAATTGCTACTGCAGCTGAAGTAACAGAACTGAGCTTCGACGACATCCTAGATTTCTTCTTTGCTTCTAACGGTTTGGAAGCAGAGCTTCGAGCATCGCTGAGCGGCAAGAATATTACAGATCTGACTCAGAAGTCTCTAGTTACGGATGTAGTATACAAGGTTCTTGAACACAGAACCGGTGTTAGCGCTAGCCCATTGACAGTTAGTGATGCAGTATACAAGCTGGGCATCACTACGGATGAAATCGTGCAGACTTTTGAAAATGTGAATACAGAGATCGGATCTGCCAAGAAGGCGACACTAGCACTTGCTTCCGCTTATCTGCGTGCTTATCCAATCCCTACTAACGGTGGAAACACTGGTGGAGGCAGTACTGGCGGTGGCGTAATCACTAATCCAACAACTACTCCAGGCGTGTATGACGTTTCCGGTTTGGTAAGTGTTGTGGGCGACAAAGCAACATTGAAATTGGTTGACGCCGATGTGCTCAAAGCCTTCGATGCTCTGCTTGCTGCGAACCCTGGAAAGACTGGCCTTACACTCACTTTGAACCTTGGTACTGTGAACGCTAAGACTGTAGAAGCTCCACTGTCCAAGGCCATTATCGAAGCGGCTAAGGCAAAAGGTATTGCCAACATCGCAATCACCTTCAATGGCTTGACAGTAACTATTCCGGTAGCTCAATTCAGCGATGCAGTTACTCTGACTGTAACTACTGAAGCTGACACTACCGTAACTTCACTCACAAGCCTGAAACTGGCTTCGAAAGTCTATTCCTTCGACTTGACGGTTGGCGGTGTGAAAACTTCTACCTTCAAACAGCCGCTGACAATTAAGCTTCCGCTTAAGGATGCTGCTGCTCTGGATAAAGAACTGCTCTCCGTAACGAAGATTGTATACGGAGCCCTGCAATTCCAAGGCGGTGTGCTTGACGGTGATTTCATCGTTGAACCTCGCGACACGTTCTCTTCTTACGCAGTACTTGAGAATAAAGTGAACTTCAGCGACATTGCAAGTGTACAAGCTTGGGCAGGAAGACAAATTCAAGTTGTTGCAGCTAAGGGTGCAATTGAAGGTGTAGGCGCCGGCAAGTTCGCTCCGAAGAGCAATGTTACCCGTGCTGAATTCGCGAAGATGCTGATTCGTGCACTGAACCTTGAGAACAACTCAGCAACTGAAAACTTCAGCGATGTAAGCTCTACTGCATGGTACGCTCCTTATGTAGCAGTTGCTGCTGAGAAGGGTATCATCACTGGCCGCAGCGCTTCCCAATTCGATCCTAACGCGACGATTACTCGTGCTGAAATGGCAACTATGATCTCCCGTGCACTGAAATCTATCAACCCTGCTGCAACTGCAGCGGATGCTTCGGCACTGAGCAAATTCTCGGATGCAGCGAAAATTGCAGCTTCCTTGAAAGACGGCGTAGCCTTCGCGGCCAGCCACAACCTGGTAATCGGAAATGCTGGTAAGTTCAATCCTAACAACACTGCTACCCGTGCAGAAGCGGCTGTAATCATTTATCGTACAATCAACTTTAAGTAAGAAGTTTTTATAAGCAAGTGGAGAGCCTCCTCTCGTCTAGGTGAGAGGAGGCACTTTTTTAGCTTATACATACTAATTTGCGAAAAATATTACAGAATCAGCTTGGAGGGAAATTCACTTGTCAGCACAAGAATTGGATCTTCGCGATTATTTCCAAATTGTTAGAAAGAGATTATGGATGATTGTAAGTATTGTTATCGTGGCGTGTATTCTTGCTGGAGTATACAGCTTGTATGTTAAAGAACCAGTGTATGAAGCTTCAACAAAGATTATTGTCAATCAGACTCCTACACAGTCAACAGTAGGGCAGCTTGATCTTAATCAGATCAATACGAATATTCAGTTGATTAATACGTACAAGGAAATTATTAAGACGCCGGCAATTCTTGAAGTCGTTGCCAAGAACTATCCGCAATTCAATATCACTGCGGAAGATCTCCTCAAGAAAGTCAATGTGAGTTCCGTAAATAATACGCAGGTGATGACACTTGTCGTTCGAGATAATTCATACCAAAGAGCCGCAGAAATCGTGAATGCCATTTCACTTGTGTTCAAGCAAGAGATTCCTTCACTGTTCAATGTACAGAATGTATCCATTCTGAACGAAGCCAAGCTTAACCCGCCTGTCGCACCAGGACCCGTAGAACCCAACGTTATGCTGAACTTTGCAATTGCTTTCATCGTTTCGTTGATGGTTGGTTTGGGGATTGCCTTCCTGCTGGAGTACCTGGATGATACGTTGAAGACAGAAGAAGACATCGAGAAATATCTCGGTCTGCCGACGATCGCCATGATTACCAGACTCGGACAAGAAGAAATGAAGGGTAATGAACAAGCAGTACGAACGCAGACCAGAAAGGCGGGAGACCTCGAGCATGTCACAGCAGCCAAGTAAACAACGACATCTAATTACCGTGACTAACCCACGTTCGCCTGTATCGGAAGCCTTCCGGGCTTTGCGGACGAATATTGATTTCTCCTCTGTCGACGAACAGATTCAGATCATTATGGTAACCTCTTCTGGACCTGAAGAAGGGAAATCTACAGTTACTGCTAACCTTGCGGCGGCTTATGCCCAAGCAGATAAGAAGGTGCTTCTGATAGACGGTGATTTACGTAAGCCGACAGCTCATAAGACTTTCTCGCTAAGCAACCGTTTGGGATTATCTTCACTCTTATCACAGCAGGCTGCTCTGGAGGATGTTATTCAAGAGTCCGGGGTAAACAATCTCACAATTATGACCTCTGGTCCTATTCCTCCTAACCCGGCGGAAATGATGGCTTCTAACCGTATGAGTTCAGTTCTGCAGGAACTGCGCCAAAGGTACGATGTTATTCTATTTGATACCCCTCCACTGTTAGCCGTTACAGATGCGCAGCTTATCGCTTCCAAGAGTGATGGAGTAATCATGGTGGTCAGTTATGGCAAGGTGAAACGGGATATCGCTGCTAAGGCCAAGGCTAATCTTGACCGCGTAGGTGCGAAGATGCTGGGTGTTGTACTGAATAATGTAAAACGTAAAGCTAGTGAAGGATATTATTACTACTATTATGGAAACTGACATTGTTCTGTAATAAAAAATGTTATTTTTGGAGGCACTGAAAATGACAGCGAAAACCAGAGTGTACTTATTGTTCCTCATTGACCTTGCGATTATCTGGTTCAGCATTGTGACTTCATATATGTTCCGGTTCTATAATCATATTCCTCAAGAATATGTTGTTCAGATGCTGTTATTTGGTCTTATCGCGACCATTGCCTTTGGTGGCAGTTTAATCTATTTCGGTCTATACCGCCGAATGTGGCAGTATGCCAGTATCGGTGAGATCATATCGGTAATCAAAGCTATTGTGGTAGGAGCCGTACTCTCATTCACTGTAGCTTTTATCGTTTTACCAGAGCGTGTTCCCTTCAGCATAGAAGTACGGGCAATGGAAACTATCTTGTTACTGGTAGGAGGGGTACGCTTTTTCTGGAGAGTAGTCAGCAGTGACCGGATCAACAATAAGGATACGGAAACACACACACTTATTGTAGGCGCTGGTGATTGTGGCATACTCATTGCCAAAGAGATGATGGGTCCTTCGTTCGCTCATACCCGCTTGGTTGGATTCATTGACGACAGCGCAGATAAATATCATCTCTCTATTCTGGGTGTACCTGTCCTAGGCAACCGCTATGATATTCCTCGGATTGCGAAGGAACGCGAGATACACGAGATTATTATTGCTATGCCTTCCGTATCGAAAACAGAAATTTCAGAAATCATTAACCTGGCTAAAGCAACAGGAGCTAAGCTGAAGATTATTCCAGCACTGAATGATTTAATTGCCGGTAAAATATCTGTCAAGAAGCTGCGTGATGTCAGTGTAGAAGACCTGCTGGGCCGTGAGCCAATTATAGCTGATTTGAACAGTATTTTAGGATATGTGCATAACAAGACAGTTTTGGTTACTGGAGCAGGCGGTTCGATTGGTTCGGAGCTATGCCGGCAAATTGCTCCTTTCACACCAGGCAAACTGCTGATTCTCGGACATGGAGAAAATAGCATTTATACGATAGAAATGGAGCTGCGAAAGAGCTTCCCAGATCTGAATATTGTAACTGTTATTGCTGATGTGCAGGATCGCACACGGATGATGGAAGTATTCCAGGATCACAACCCGCAGGTAGTCTTTCATGCGGCAGCGCATAAGCACGTTCCCTTAATGGAACGTAATCCTGGTGAGGCAATCAAAAACAATGTATTTGGTACCCGTAATGTAGCTGACTGTGCTGATAAATTCGGCACCGAACGTTTTGTTCTTATTTCCTCTGATAAGGCAGTTAATCCTACCAGTGTGATGGGAGCAACGAAGCGGATTGCAGAAATGTATGTACAAAGCCTAAATACAACTAGTCCTACTAAGTTCTCAGCAGTGCGCTTTGGTAATGTATTAGGCAGTCGAGGCAGTGTTATTCCGGCCTTCAAGCAGCAGATTGCTGCTGGCGGACCTGTTACCGTTACCCATCCTGAGATGGTACGTTATTTCATGACTATTCCTGAGGCGGTTCAACTGGTGATCCAGTCCGGTTCCTTCGCCAATGGTGGAGAAGTATTTGTGCTCGATATGGGCCAGCCTGTGAAGATCCTGACCTTGGCGGAGGATCTTATTACTTTATCCGGATATGAGCCTTACAAGGACATCGAGATCACTTTCACAGGAATACGGGAAGGCGAGAAACTCTATGAAGAACTGCTGACAGCCGAGGAGAACCTGGGATCGACTCAGCATGATCGGATTTTCATTGGCAGACCTGATGTCATAAGCCAGAATCAGCTTGAATTGGAGCTCAAGAGACTGGAACGTGTATTAGCCGAAGATGGAGATGCCATTCGTGCAGTGATCAATCAGATTGTGCCGATGCAGCCGGTGGTTCAAGCTGCGATTAGCTAAAACATTCATAATGGAGGTACCTGAAGTGTTCAAGAAAAGATGGAAAAAAATATTGATCTGGACGCTGTCGGTAGTCGTTGTGCTGGGAATTGCCGGATTGTTCGCTGTTAACTATGCAGTAGATAAGTTAATGAATTCAATGGCCGGTGGCTTCAATGTGGAGGCAGACGATACCGCCGGTAATGTAGCTCAGGGTGAGGTTGTTGAGCCTGCGGTAGCAGCGGGAGACCCAACTGCAGCGCCGGCAGCAACTGCCAAGCCTGGAGCGAGTACAGAACCTACGGCAACTGCCAAATCTACAAAAACTTCCAAAAATACAATAACTTCCAAATCCACAGATGCTCCTGGAACCACAGCTGGACAAGCAACTGCCAGCACAAGTAAGCCTACCAGTTCTCCAGCTACAGAAGGTGTAGATGGACTAGCCTACATTTCTCCTGATAAGGCTAAAGATGTTCAAGGCAGTGTTTCACTAAAAGATAAAGCTAATGTAGCATCAATTGTAGCGAGTCAGTTAAGTGTCTCAGATATCAAAAGACTTCAAGAATTGGCCCAAGGTGGACTAACAAACGAAGAAAAGCGGGAAGCGCGCAGCATTATTCTTGGCAAAGTTTCTGAGGAGCAATATAACGAACTATCACAGATCGCTAAGAAATACGGTGTGAGCCAAGGGAAGTCGCGTGATCAAATACTAGCTGAAGAAGAACAACTTAAAGCCCAAGAAAAAGGAAGTGAATAGTGATGGCAAAGGTTAAATTTCCAGCCGCGGCATTGTTGCTATTGCTGCTAATAGGGGCCGCCCCATTAACAGCATCCGCACCATTATCTGCATCTGCAGCAGCAACCACAGATTCGATTAAAGTACAGAGTATGAATGTTAAGATGGTATTTGACGGTGTGAGTATGCAGCCTCCAGCCGGGCAACATGTGTTTATGTATAACAATATTACCTATGTGCCGCTTCGCTTCGTTTCCTACGCTTTACAGAAGAGTGTAAGCTGGGATGCTAAGAATGTAAAGGTTACAGTTACGGAGCCAAGCAGCTCAGAGCTAGTTGCCATTAAAGAGTATCTGATGAATGCCGGGAGCGCTAGTAATGCGACATCATCAGCAACCAAGGACATTGTTCTCAGCAAAGTGAAAGCAAGCTACGTGTTTAATGGTTCTGTAAAAGCAGTTCCTTCTGATCAAGGCAGCTATATCCTGGGTGGATCAGTGTATGTGCCTCTTCGGTTTCTTTCTGAATCTGTAGGCAATGTGATTACCTGGGACCAGAAGACCAAGACAATTACCGCAGCATCGAAAGCATATCAAGCTCAAGCAACTACAGTTCCTACTTCATCCAGTACTGCTGGTGGTACTAGTCCTTCCGCAACTTCAACCCCAGCCCCATCAAGTGGAGCGACAGCGGGTGGTGGGGCTGCTGGCGGCGGTGCACTTACTTACGAACAAATTACAAGTGATGCCGAAGCTAAGCTGAATGCTTTAAGAGATCAGAGCACTTCAACACTCATGGGGCTTGCGATGGAATACATTAGCGCCAAAGATGATGCCACTAAGGCTAGTCTCATAGCGAAGGGTAAACAGCAGTTAGCTTCATTTACAGCTAGCTTCAATAGTATAATCGCTGACACTGAACAAAAACTAAACAAAAATGGATATAGCACTGACATTATTGCTCAGTATAGAGCGACATTTGAAGCTGAGCTGAAAAAGGGTATGGCGTTGGCTGAGGGAATGGGGAAATAACAAATAATTAGACTCTATTGTGTATTTTATAGGCAATATACAATAGAGTCATTAATAGTACTTAAAGGATTAGGTGAGCTTATGAGGCCATATATAATTCTAAAACCAATCATTGATTTTTTATTGGCTCTAATCGGAATTCTCCTGTTATGGCCTTTTTTCTTGATTATTGCTCTTTCAATTAAGCTAACCTCAAAAGGACCAGTTTTGTTTCGTCAAAAGCGATTAGGTAAGAACAAACGGGAATTCTATATACTCAAATTTAGAACAATGCGCACGGATACACCAAGTGATGTGCCTACACATTTGTTGCAAGACCCTGATTTCTTTATCACAAAGGTAGGGAAATTTCTTAGGAAGACGAGTCTGGATGAACTTCCTCAGATTATAAATATTCTTAAGTGCGAAATGAGTATTATTGGTCCACGCCCCGCTCTATGGAACCAATATGATCTGATAGCTGAACGTGATAAGTACGGAGCGAATGATATTAAGCCTGGACTAACGGGGTGGGCGCAAATAAATGGAAGAGATGAAATTTCAATAGAGCTTAAGGCTAGTTTTGATGGACAATATGTTCAAAAGATGAGTTTTAGAGTTGACAGTTTATGCTTTTTTAGAACTATTATAAGTGCAACAAAAAGAGAGGGAGTTCTTGAAGGTGGAACTGGGGAATTAAAAAATAAAGACGTGGCCAATATGGAGACTTTTTCAGGATGAAAAAAATACTTGTTACAGGTTCAAATAGCTATATAGGTATATGTTTTGGGGAATGGTTGGAAAATTATGGCGATAATTACTTAATAGACACTTTAAGTGTAAAAGATCAATCATGGATAAATGAAGATTTTTCTAATTATGATGTAATACTCCATGTGGCCGGGATAGCACATATAAAAGAAAAGAAGAAAAATCATTCTTTATATTATAACGTTAATAGCGATTTAGTATATAAGATCGCTAAAAAAGCAAAATTTGAAGGTGTTAGGCAGTTTGTATTTTTAAGTTCAATGAGCGTCTATGGAAAGAATGCGGGAATAATAAATAAAGATACTATTCCTGCACCTAATAGTATTTATGGGAAATCTAAGTTTCAGGCGGAAAGACTAATAGTGCCATTAGCAGATAAGTTTTTTAAAGTAGCTATCCTTAGACCACCAATGGTATATGGAAACGGATGCAAAGGGAATTACCCTAAATTAGTTAGTTTAGCGAATAAACTCCCACTATTCCCATTTATAAACAATAAAAGAAGTATGATATATGTAGATCATTTATCAGAATTTATAAGGTTGATAATTAATAATTGTGACGGTGGATTCTTTTATCCGCAAAATAAAGAGTATGTTTGTACATCTGAAATGATTAAATTCCTTCTTGAAGCACACGAAAAGAAAATCAGGATGACTAAGATATTTAATCGCATTATTAGGTTGTTGAAGATGGATACTTTTGTTAAGTTATTTGGTGATTTGACCTATGATAAAGAAATGTCAGAGTATAGGGGAGAGTATTGTATCTATAATTTTAAAGAAACAGTATATCTTACTGAAGGGAGGCGTTCAAAATAAAAAAAGTTTTATTTGTTGCAACAGTAGTAAAAATGCATATTATGGTCTTTCACATTCCCTACTTGGAATGGTTTAAGAAAAATGGATATGAAGTACATGTTTGCGCAAGAAATGATTATGATAATGAATTGGAGTGTGCCATTCCTTATTGTGATAAATATTTTGATGTTTCATTTGAACGTACCCCATTTAAGTTGAATAATTTGCGAATATTTAAACAGATAAAACAAATAGTTAATGAAAATGAATATGAAATAATTCATTGTCATACTCCAATGGGAGGATTCTTAACAAGGTTAGCCTCTCGAAATATTCGGAAAAAGGGTACAAAAGTAATTTATACTGCACATGGGTTTCACTTTTTTAAAGGTGCCCCACTTATGAATTGGATAATTTATTATCCAATTGAGAGATGGATGGCAAGATATACTGACATACTAATTACCATTAATGAAGAAGATTATAATGCAGCTCAAAAATTTAAATCTAGTAAAGTAATATACATTCCAGGTGTCGGAGTGGATGTTACTGAATTTACTGATTTAAACGCTGCTAGAGGAAAAAAGAGAGAAGAATTAGGTATTAAGGATGATATTGTAACAATATTATCGGTTGGAGAGCTAAGTAAAAGAAAAAATCATGAGGTAATAATTAAGGCTTTGGCTATGCTGAATAATCCTAGAGTACTCTATCTTATATGTGGGCAAGGTTACTTAGATAGTTATTTGAAAAAACAAGTCGAAGAACTAAAATTAAATGTTAGATTTCTGGGATTCAGAAGAGACATTTCAGAAATATGCATTGCGTCAGATATATTTGCCTTTCCTTCATATCAAGAAGGATTACCTGTAGCTTTAATGGAAGCTATGGCTTCTGGTTTACCTGCTATTTGTTCAGATGTAAGAGGAAACAATGACTTAATAAAAGTTGATAGAGGTGGGATTTTGGTTAAGCCAAATGATGCTGTGGGCTTTACTGAGGGGATAAGGACATTAATTGATCAAACAGAACTTCGAAAGATGATGGGGGCTCGAAATATTCTTGAGGTTCAGAAATATGGTAAAGAAAGTGTTTTGGAAAAAATGGGAATTATTTATAAAAGCGTTTTGAAAAATAAAGACAGTGAGAGGCCGAACACATGAAAAAAATTCTAATTACACCTGGAATTACAGATCTCAATCGTGGAGATCAAGCATTGATATGGCTAATAAAAAATCTAGTAGAAGAAGCCGGCATAGACTCTCATTACAAATTACTACAAAGTGGAAATAACGATGCGGATATATATAATCAATCTAAGCAAAGTGTGGAAATGGGATTTGATGTTATGAAACCAATTCTTTTACATCCTGCAAGAGGAAAAGAAAAAAAAACAATAAGTTATACGAAATTTACTAAATTATCTTGGGGTACAACTGCAGTTATAGATATATTTAAAAGTGCATTATTATTATCCAATTTATCTTTTCTTGTGAAGTTGGGAACGAATTTATTGGATAAAAGTCAGAGGGGCACATACGAGGAATTCAAGAAAATGGACTTGATGATAGTCAAGGGAGGTGGGTTTTTACATACATACAAAAGGATTACAGATTTGTACTATTTATATTACAGTCTTTATAATCTAATGTTAGCAAAAAGACTTGGAAAAAAAATTATTATTATGCCAAATTCTTATGGGCCTTTTATGGGAAAGATAGAGAAGAAAATCGTGCGAAGAGTTCTTCGTAATTGTAAATTAATATATGCTAGAGAATCAATTTCTGAAAAATACCTCACTGATATTATTGATAATGAAGTAGCCACGTCGGTTGATTTAGGCTTCTATATTAAAGACTATAAAGATTACCAGATTCGTAAAGTAATTGAGTTTGATTTTCCCGAAAAAAAAATAGCTATAACAATGAGGCCTTATAGATTTCCAGAAAGTGAGAACGGTAAAGAAAAGTATAAAAATTATATAGAAGAAATGACTAAGGTCGTAAAAGAATTGATTTACAAAAATTACCATCCTATTTTTGTTGCTCATACCTTAGGGCCAAGCACTCATGAAGATGATAGGATTGCTATTGAAGAAGTAATAAAGTTACTTGAAAGTAATGGGATTGAAAATAATACCTACTCATATATAAATGAAAGTGAAATGAATTGTTTTGATATAACAGAACTATATTCACAAATGGATTATATTATAGGAACTAGATTTCATTCTGTTATATTTGCTATGACCTCTTTAATACCAGCTATAGCAGTTTCATATTCTGGTCATAAAACATTTGGTATTATGTCTGATATGGGCTTAAGTGATTACACAGTTGATATTGGGAATATTAAAGCTGAGGATGTTTTGAGGAAGTTAAATCAACTTTTTAAAAATGAATCTGAAGTCAAAGATAAAATTAAAAAATATCTTGAAATTAGTCAAAAAGACAAGAGGAATCTAATTGAAAAACTAAGAACTAATTTGAAATAAGTTTTTACAATTATTTAGGTATATAATATATATCATCTGCTAAAGTGAAGTTCCTTAAATAATAAATATATCAAAAGCCAAATTGAGAAATGCAAGGTTGAATAATATTGTCTATTAATAACAGGAAGTGAAAAAATGACTTCGAAGATTTTAGTTATAACAAGGAATGCATGGAATAATGGAAACAGTACTGGAAATACTGCTACTAATTTATTTTCTAATTGGGATAGAGAAAATCTGGCCAATCTATTTTGTAGAGCAGAACTGCCTGATAATGAAGTGTGCGATAAGTATTTCAGAATAACAGAAAGTGAATTAATTGGAAGTACTTTAAAAAATAGAGAGATTGGAATTGTAGCTAATTATGAAAGTTTAACTAAAACTACAAGTGAAAAAAATGTTGAAATAGCTGAAAGAGAAAAAAGAATTTATAATTTTTTTAGAAATAATAGATTTCACATTTTGTTATGGGCTAGAGAGATTTTGTGGGCTATGGGGAAATGGGAAAACAAGAAATTAAAAGAGTTTTTATTAGAATTTAACCCCCAGATTATATATATGCCTATACATGATTGTTTTTACATGCACAATATATTACGTTATGTAAAAAAAGTAACTAATGCCAAAGTAGTACTTTTTACTGGGGACGATATGTACTCACTAAAACAATTTTCAGTTTCTATCTTATATTGGATAAACAGATTTATTCTCAGAAGAAAAATAAGAAGTAGTATTAAAATGGCTGATATTTGTTATTGTATGAGTGATATCCAAATTTCTGAGTTTAAGAATGAGTTTGGTGGAGAATTCAAAATATTAAGAAAAGGTATTACTCAAGCCGAAGGAAGACCAAGATATTCTCAACATGATGACGTCATCAACTTTGTTTACACTGGAAATATAACCAATGGAAGATGGAAGACTCTTGCTGCAATAGGAAGAGGAATTCATGCGTTAAATAATGAGAAAGTAAAAGCTAGATTATATATATATACTACAAATAGTTTAACAAATAAAATGAAGAGAAAACTAAACTTCAATGATGAAGTGATTTTTATGGGTTCAGTTTTACCTAGTAAGATAAGAGGTATTCAGCAAAAAGCAGATGTTGTGGTTCATGTTGAATCATTTGAACTTAAATATAAATTACAGACGAGGCTTTCTTTTTCGACTAAATTAGTTGATTATTTCCAAAATGGGAAGTGCATATTGGCGGTGGGATGGGAAAGAGCAAATTCAATTGACTATCTAGTCAAAAACGATGCGGCAATAGTTGCAACTAATAAGGAAGAAATTATAAATAAGCTAAAAGAAATAATCAATAATCCTGCTATTATAACTGAGTACTCTGAAAAATCATGGGAATGCGGAGTGGGAAATCATCAAATTGATGAAATTCAACATAGCTTATATAATGACTTGAATTATTTAGTAGATTGTCGCGATTAAATAATGAGTAGTTGCTTAAAAAAGTAACCTTTGTTTTACTAACTTCGTCCCGTTATCACCTACATTATCGTTCAAAATTTTTGTTTGTATCTCTGAATCTTTTTTTATTCACTTCGGGACACTTGTTGAATTGATTGAGTTATACAGCATTAATTAATTATAGTCTTAATATGAAACTCAGTCTTTTCTAAGTAAGAGTTAAGGAGGTTATTATGAAAGTACTACAAATTAATGCAGTAAGTGTGATTAAGAGTACAGGACGCATCTGCTCAGAAATTTCAGATTACTTAAATGATACTAATGAAGAGGGTTATATTGGTTATTCGTATGGTTTGCCTTATAAGAATAGTTTTAAAGTTGGTACATCTTTAGAAATTAAAATGCATGCACTTTATTCGAGGTTTTTTGGATTGCAGGCGTATTATTCGAAAAAAGGAACAAAAAAGCTCTTGGATTTTATTAGCGATCTTAAGCCAGATGTAGTACATCTACATAATCTTCATGCTAATTATATTAACTTAAGAATGTTACTTCACTTTCTTGCAAAAGAGGATATCCCGACAGTTTTAACTTTACATGATTGTTGGTTTTATACAGGAAAATGCACACATTATACTGTTTCAAATTGCAATAGATGGGAAACTGGCTGTGGAAACTGTCCTAGACTAAAAAAAGATAATCCAAGTTGGTTTTTTGATCGAACAAAAAAAATGCATAAAGATAAAAGAGAATGGTTTAGTATGATTCCTCGATTAGGGGTTGTAGGTGTATCTGATTGGATAACGTTCGAAGCTAGTAAATCTTTTTTATCATCAGCACAATTCGTTAAAAGAATTTATAACTGGATAAATACTGATGAATTCAAACCGGTTAATACAGATAGGATAAAGCATGAACTAGGTTTAGATAATAAATTTATTATTTTAGGTGTTGCTAGTGGTTGGAGTAATAATAAAGGGATTGAAAAATTTGTGGAATTAGCAAGCATGATAGAAGAAGATACGGCTATTGTATTGGTAGGAAAGTTAAATGAAAAGACTTCTCTACCCAAAAATATTATTCATAAAGATGAAACGCATAATATAAATGAGCTTGTTGAATATTATTCTATAGCAGATGTATTTGTGAATCTTTCATTAGAAGAGTCTTTTGGAAAAGTAACAGCTGAAGCTCTCGCTTGTGGTACCCCTATCGTTGTAATGAACTCTACAGCAAATCCAGAACTGGTTGGAAACGGTTGTGGTTATGTTATTGAAAATAATGACATGGAATGTATATTAGATACGATTCATAAAGTGAAAAAGAATGGGAAAATCAAATATGCGAGTAATTGTATAGAATATGCGAAAATGAATTTTGATAAGAATGCTAGGATTGCAGATTATTTATCAGTATATAAAGAATTAATAAAGTAAAAAACAGGAGAAGTATATGATCATTTATTTAATGAATATATTTGCAATGACCTTATGTGGAGCTATTTTGCTATGGTACAAGCCGACAGAATTGAACAAAAAATTTTTTTGTATTGTTGTTTCACTACAGTGGATTTTATTATCAGGCCTTAGGCATATTAGCATTGGGACGGACACATTTGCTTACAAAATATATAGTTTTGATATTACAAAAAATCAATCATGGGATTACCTTAAAAATAATTTTGTGGATATTATTTTTAATGGAGCAAGCGGGAAAGACCCAGGTTATCACTTATTAGAAAAATTAATACAGATATTTAGTGTCGATTATCAGGTTTTCCTCTTTTTTATAGCTCTCGTATTTACAATTCCTATGGGGATTTGGATATACAAGAATTCTGTTGAACCATACATGAGTTTTTTGATTTATTCTTGTATGTTTTCTTCCTTCTTTGCAATTACAGGACTTAGACAAACTGTTGCAACTGCTATCGTTGTTTTTATAGGATATAAATTTATTAGGGAAAGAAAACTTTGGATATTTCTTATACTTGTTTTAATAGCATTCACGGTACATAAATCTGCACTCTCTTTTCTCCCTTTTTATTTCATTGCAAACAAAAAAATCACCAAAAAATATCTATTAACTATATCAATTTCAATTATTTTTATAAGTACTTTTAGAAATCAAGTTATGATTACGATAGGTAACTTAATGGGGTATCAACAATATGTTAATCAATTTGAAGGTGCTGGCACATGGACTTTTTCGATTTTATTATTACTTTTAGCATTAATCACAATTTGGAAATACAAGATACTAATATCTAATAATTCCAAAACAACAAATTATATCAATGCTTTATTAATGGCCTTTGTTTTTGTACCATTAACTTTTGTCGATCCCTCCGCAATGCGTGTTGTACAGTATTATTCGATCTTTATAATATTATTATTACCTGAAATATTAAAGATATTTCCAGTTCGCGAGAGAGTTGTTTTTTATCATATAATAACAATATTGTTAGTTTTTTTGTTTGTAAAAAACAATCCCCAGTATATATTCTTCTGGCAAGGATGGTGAAAAATGAGTAACAATAAACTTAAATATATTGGGTTTTATGATATACCAAACGGTAAAAGTAGGCGCTTATCAAATTTAGCTGCAGTAGATAAAATGAATTATATAGCATCCGCCTTAGTAAAGGCAGGATATGAAATTGAAATAGTATCACCTTCTTGGTTAGGAGACGAAACAGAGAAAATCTTTGAAAAACAAAAAACTGAAAAGATAGATAGTAATATTAAAGTTACATTTTGCCCTTCATGGAAAACAACTAATAAGTTAACTAGAAATATAAAGGTGATTTTTTCTTTAGTTTGGTTGTTTTTTTATTTAATTTTTAATGTTGAGCGTAACGGGAAAATACTGGTGTATCATGCTCAATGGATATCGCTACCTGTGAGATTAGCTAAAAATGTAAAAAAACTTAAAATAATTCTTGAAGTTGAAGAAATATACCAAGATGTAATGATAGTTCATCCTCTTTTTACTAAGTGGGAAAATAAACTAATTAAGAGTGCTAATGCCTACATTTTCTCTAATGAATTATTGGGAAATAGAATAACGAATAAAAGGCCTTATGTAACTATATATGGAAAATACAATATTTACGAACAACTGACAAATCCCAGTAACGATGGGAAAATACATTTATTATATGCTGGAATAATTGATAGTCACAAGAAAGGGGCCTTTAATGCAATAGAAGCTACAAGATTTTTGCCAGCTAACTATCAACTTCATATACTTGGTTTTGGAGAGATTGAGAAGATGTGTAATCTTATCGAGCTATATAATGAAACAAATGAATGTAAAATATCATATGATGGAATTTTAAGTGGTAGGGAGTACGTTGAATATTGTCAAGCTTGCCACATTGGTTTGAGTACACAGTCTATGACGGGGAAATATCTGGAGACATCTTTCCCAAGTAAGATCTTATCCTATTTATCAATGGGATTAAGAGTAGTTTCATGTCATATTGAATGCGTCTCAAAAAGCAAGGTTGGAAACCTAGTTGCTTATTATTATCATGACACACCAGAAGCAATTGCAGATTCTATAAAGTCTATAGATCTAATTGAACCTTATGATAGTAAGAAACAGATCACCTCACTTGACGAGGAATTTATAATTAACATTAGGAACTTATTGGAGGATCAAGATGTGGTTAATAATAGATAAAATAAAAGAAAAATTCCTCAGAAATTATAGAAAGAAAGTTTTTTTAGCAAGGATTTCGTGTAGAAATGCGTTGGATTGTAGAGTGTTAGGTAAAGTTACTGTTTTATCAAATAATATAAAAATTGGAAATAATGTAACCATTTATCCCGATGTGTTGTTTTGGGGGGATGGTGAAATTGTTATAGGAAATAATGTCGATATTGGAAAGGATACCGTTATCTTTTCACATAATAAAGTGAGTATAGGAGATAATACTTCAATAGCGGCTCAATGTTTTATAATTGATAGTAATCATGGTTTTGAGAGGAATAAATTAATACGAGAACAGCCATTAAATAGCAAAGAAATTATTATTGGAGAAGATGTCTGGATAGCGTCAGGATGCAAAATTATTAAAGGAGCGGAAATTAAAGACGGCTCTGTTATAGGAGCGATGAGTCTTGTTAACAGTTTAATTGATGAAAATACGATTGCTGTAGGCGTCCCAGCTAAAGTTATAAAGAGGAGAATTTAAATGGAGCAATATAAAATTGATATTCCGGTTTTATTAATATTTTTCACAAGACATGTGCAATTTTCAAAGGTATTTGAAGAAATTAGAATTGCGAAACCAAGTAAATTATATTTATATCAAGATGGTCCACGTGATAACCGACCTGACGATATTGAGGGAATAAGAATCTGTAGGGACATTGCTGAGAATATCGACTGGAATTGTGAAGTTCATAAATATTATCAAGAAAAAAATATGGGATGTGATCCGTCAGAATTTATTGCACAAAAGTGGATGTTTGAAACAGAGGAAGTTGGAATAATTTTGGAGGATGATGATGTTCCGTCACAAAGTTTTTTTCATTTTTGCAAGGAACTTCTCGAAAAATATAAATATGATGAAAGAATACATATGATTTGCGGTATGAATAATACAGTAGTTTCTAAACACATCGAGTCAAGTTACTTATTTACAAAAAAAGGTTCTATTTGGGGGTGGGCTTCTTGGAAACGTGTAATTGATTTGTGGGATGAAAATTATACTTGGTTAGATGATCCTAATAAAATTAATAAACTAAAAAATGCATTTGATAATAAAAATGAGTATAAAAAATTTATTAGTACTGCGAAAAAACATAAAGTAAGTTCAAGGGCACATTATGAATCTATAAATGCTGCTTCATTATTTTTTCACAATCAATTAAATATTGTCCCTCAATATAATATGATCACAAATATTGGTATTGCAGAAGAAACAACGCATTCAGTGAGCGATATAAGATTACTCCCCAGAAGAATTAGAAGACTACTTTTTATGAAAAGATATGAAATTGAGTTTCCTTTAAAACACCCAGAATATATTATACAGGACAAAAAGTTTGAAAAAGAAATGACTATAACACAGATACAGTCATACATTAACAAAGTGGAAGGGACTCTCTTAAAAATACGTTATAGAGATTTAAATGGAATTAAAAAAGCATTTAAAAGGATTTTTTGGAACCAGATGAGAAATAAGGGGAAGGTCATAAAATGAACGATAATACTCATCAATTAAAACTTGGTGCAGTAATATCATATATTACTATAGCATTTAATATATTAACTGGTTTGATATATACTCCATGGCTAATCAGTTTAATAGGACAGGATCATTATGGTATATATACTCTAGTAACTTCATTAATCAGTTTATTTATAATTGATTTTGGAATTGGAGTAGCTGTAGCGAAATTTATTTCGAATTATAACACTGAGAAAGACCAACAAAGTATAAATAATTTGATGGGGATTGTTTATAAATTATACTTAATTATTGATGTAATTATTTTAACAACATTGATAGTCATATATTTTTTTATTGATAATATTTATACAGGTTTAACTCCAGGGGAACTAAGTGTATTTAAAGTAGTTTATATTATTGCTGCAACATTTAGTGTGATATCGTTTCCCTTTACTACATTAAATGGAATTCTCACTGCTTATGAAAAGTTTATCTATCTGAAATCTTGTGATTTAATTAATAAAGTTATTACTGTGACATTTACAATTATTGCATTATTACTGGGCTATGGATTATATGCCTTAGTTCTAGTTAATGCTATTTCTGGGCTTGCTACCATAGCAATTAAATATATTATTATAAGAAAGAAAACACCAATTAATAGTAACATTAAATTCAAAAGCAAGACTATATTAAAGGATATTTTTAGCTTTTCAATATGGTCAACTATTATAACAATAGCAGAAAAATTGATTTTTAATATCACGCCTTCTATATTAGGGGCAGTTTCAAATTCTATTAACATAGCTATATTTGGTATAGCAAATACTTTAGAAGGCTTTGTTTTTACATTCGCTAATGCTATAAATGGTATGTTTTTGCCAACTGTATCAAGAATGATTAATAAAGAGAATTCCGAAGAGAATATTTTACGATTAATGATAAAGTTAGGGAGAATACAACTTATTATAATTGGAATTCTTATTATTGGTTTTATTTCAGTAGGTAGAGAATTTATAGTTTTGTGGATGGGGGAAGGTTATATAACATCATATTACTGTACTTTATTTCTAATAATACCAAGCTTTATATCTTTGACCCAAGAAATCGCCAACACAACAGTAATTGCTTTAAATAAGGTAAAAGAAAAATCATATGTATATATTAGCTCCTCGGTATTAAACATTTTGCTTTCATTGATATTGTCTAAATACTTGGGGGTTTTGGGAGCATCAATAGCAATATGCATTTCATATCTTGTTCGTTATGCTGTAATGAATATAATATACTACAAGTCATTGGAAATTGATGTAATTAGATTTTTTAAAGAGTGTCATCTAAAAATGTCATTACCTCTTTTATTATCATTATTTATAAGTTTGGGAGTGCATTATTCGATCAACTCAGTGACTTGGTTTACTTTTTTAGTGAAAATAAATTTAGTACTTATTTCTTATGCACTTATAATGTGGTTTATGGCTTTTAATAGATTTGAAAAGGATTTAATATTAGGAACTATTAAAACTCTATCTAGGAAAACTAATATATTTAAAAGGTAGTTCGAAATGTTTGTTGGATAACTTATCAATTTGCTTCTCATAACACTCCACTCATTTAATATAATCTATTTCTATATTGTTCTGCGGTTCTATAATTTTAAAAGGATGGCGAGGCGATTGCCTTAGTTGACTCCTAGCAACAACAAATACTTGGATTATTATGAGAAATACTTGATCACCATGGGGGAATTGACCTGTCTATTTTATGTTTTTCATATGTTATTTGATTATTTTTCAGATCAAAACTTAATGAAATCTTATCAACTTCAAAACCGAGAAAATAGTATATATGATCTTTGATGATAAATATGCCATTAGGGGGATAATATGTTTAAAAATAAAACATTATTAATAACTGGAGGAACAGGATCTTTTGGCAATGCGGTTATGAGAAGGTTCTTAGAGACTGATATAAAAGAAATACGTATCTTCTCAAGAGATGAAAAGAAACAAGATGATATGAGAAAGGCCTACAAGAATGACAAGCTAAAATTTTACATTGGTGACGTACGTGATTTAGCTAGTTTTAAAAACGCCATTTATGGAGTTGACTATATCTTTCATGCTGCTGCTCTTAAACAGGTACCTTCTTGCGAATTCTTCCCAATGGAAGCAGTTAAAACGAATGTTATAGGTACAGATAATGTTCTTACTGCTGCTATTGAAGGTGGAGTGAAAAAAGTAATATGTTTATCTACTGATAAAGCCGCTTATCCAATAAATGCAATGGGAATATCTAAAGCTATGATGGAAAAGGTTTTTGTGGCGAAGTCGAAAATTGTGGATCCAAACAGGACATTGATATGCGGTACTAGATATGGAAATGTCATGGCATCCAGAGGATCTGTAATACCGTTATTTGTTGAACAGATAAAAAAAGGTCAGCCTATAACTGTTACTGATCCTAATATGACTAGATTTTTAATGAGCCTTGAAGAAGCCGTAGAACTTGTAGTATTTGCTTTTCAAAATGCTGAAGCTGGAGATATCATGGTTCAAAAATCCCCAGCATCAACGGTTGGTGTATTAGCTCAAGCTATAAAAGAAGTGTTTGAAGTTGATAACCCAATAAAAGTAATTGGTACACGACATGGTGAGAAACTCTATGAAACATTGCTAACTAGAGAAGAGACTGTAGTAGCTCATGACATGGGGAATTTTTATAGAGTTCCTGCAGACAAAAGAGATTTAAACTATGATAAATATTTTATAGAAGGTGATAAAAAACTATCAGTGGAAGAGGAGTACAACTCACATAACACAAATAGGCTTAATGTAGAACAAGTAAAAAGGAAGTTATTGGAATTGGAGTATATTGTTAATGAATTAAAGGATTGGAGGTATTAAAAGAATGAAGATCCTTATAACTGGCTCAAAGGGGTTTATTGGTAGAAACTTAGTTGCTGAGCTTAAAAACCAAGGATATTACGATATATTTGAATATGAAAAGGAAACAGGGAAAGAGTTGTTGGAAAAGTATACGAGTGAATGCGATTTTGTATTTCATCTTGCTGGCGTTAATAGGATTGAAAATGATAATGAGTATATGGAAGGGAATTACGGATTTACTTCAGAGCTTTTAGAGAAACTCAAAAGTAATAATAATAAAAGCCCAGTGGTCATAACTTCCTCTATACAAGCGATTTTAGACAATCCATATGGTAAAAGTAAAAAGGCAGGAGAAGATCTGCTTTTTAATTATAGTAAAGAAACAGGGGTTCCTTCATATATCTATAGGCTCACTAACGTATTTGGAAAGTGGAGCAGACCTAACTATAATACTGTGGTTGCAACGTATTGCTACAATGTAGCTAGAAATTTAGAGATAATAATTAATGATCCAAATGCGGATCTGAATCTTTGTTATATTGATGATTTATTAGAAGAATTCATGAAAGCATTAAAAGGGCGACCTACAAGAACAGGTGAGTATTGCAAAGTACCAGTAACTCATCATATAAAGTTAGGTGAACTAGCAGAACAAATTAAAAAATTTAAAAGTTCTCGAAAGAATTTAAGCATTAGTAATATGAATAATAGTTTGACAAAAAAATTATACAGTACATATTTGAGTTTTTTACCTGAAGATGAGTTTTCATATGATCTTAAAATGAATGTGGATGATAGAGGATCATTCACTGAATTTATTAAAACGCCAGATAGAGGACAAGTATCAGTGAATATTTCAAAACCTGGTATTACTAAAGGTAATCACTGGCATCATACAAAAAATGAAAAGTTCTTAGTTGTAAGTGGTCATGGAATTATTAGTTTCAGAAAAATAGATGAAGATGAGGTAATAGAATACAGAGTGAGCGGAGAAAAATTGCAAGTTTTGGATATACCAACCGGATATACTCATTCCATTTCAAATATTGGAAAAACAGATCTCGTAACGATTATGTGGGCGAACGAATTTTTTGATCCTGAGAAACCGGATACTTACTATTTGGAGGTTTGACATGGTTAAACTTAAAGTTATGACAGTTGTTGGAACTCGACCGGAAATCATCAGGTTATCGGCTGTGATAAACAAATTGGATAATTCTGAGGCGATTGATCATATACTTGTTCACACTGGTCAAAATTACGATTATGAATTAAATGAAGTCTTTTTTAATGATTTTAATTTAAGAAAACCAGACTTCTTCCTAAATGCTGCTACTGAAAAAGTTATGGAAACAATAGGAAACATATTTATTAAAATTGATCCTGTTATGGAAGAAATTAAGCCTGACGCTCTTTTGGTACTTGGAGATACTAACAGTTGCCTTTGTGCCATAGTTGCCAAAAGAAAGCATATACCGATATTTCACATGGAAGCAGGAAATAGATGTTTTGATCAGAGCGTTCCAGAGGAAACTAATAGAAAAATTGTAGATCATACAGCGGATATAAATCTAACTTATAGTGATATAGCAAGGGAGTATTTACTAAAAGAAGGGCTACCTGCTGACAGAATTATCAAAACAGGAAGCCCAATGTTTGAGGTTATTAATTCAAGAAAGGACGATATTGAAAAATCTAATATACTATATAGATTAGATTTAGAGGAACAAAGATATTTTGTTATTTCGGCACATAGAGAGGAAAACATAAGTTCGCAAATTAATTTTATGAATTTAGTGAAAAGTTTAAATGCTGTGGCTGATGAATACAAAATCCCTTTAATAGTAAGCACTCATCCTAGAACCAGAAATATGATTAAAGCAAAAAAAGTAGAGTTTAATCCACTAATAAAACTTATGAAGCCTCTTGGTTTTAATGATTATGTTAAACTTCAAATTAAAGCAAAAGCAGTTCTCAGCGATAGTGGAACCATTAACGAAGAATCCTCAATCCTTGGTTTTAGAGCACTTAATTTACGGACAGCTCATGAAAGACCGGAAGCAATGGAAGAAGCATCAGTTATGATGGTTGGTTTACAGAGTGAGAGAATACTGCAAGGATTAGCTGTACTTGAAACTCAAGATAAAAATACCCTTAGACATGTAGATGACTATAGTGTGCATAATGTATCTGATAAGGTACTTAGAATTATATTATCCTATACTGATTATGTTAACAAAGTAGTTTGGGGAAAATGAAAAAGACATTATTAAATGCTAACAAATTTTAAAAAATAACTATTGATTGTATTTATAGCCTTGCATTCTACGAGAGGTAATTTATTTTTAATGAAAAATAATCTTACTATAAATTATCCTTCAATTCGAAAAATAAGAATGATACCTTTATACGTTATTACTTTATTCCTTCTTGTTATTTTCTTTATAGCAGGCCATTTCCTTCCCGTATTCCAGTCCCCCCAACAAGCCGACGTAATCATCGTCCTCAGCGGTGGAGCGGGAAGGGTTGAGAAGGGAGTAGAGTTATATAAGGAAGGTTATGCCCCTTATATTCTTCTCTCTAACGCGAAGGAATCAACCAGCGCCACAGGCGACATGCTCCAAACTGCCCTTGCTCTTGGCATCCCCAAGGATGCCATCCTGACCGAAAATGCTGCGCTAAGCACCTACCAGAACGCCGAGCTGACGCTTCCGATCATGAAGCAGCACGGCTTTACTTCTGCTATTGTGGTTTCTTCTGAATTTCATATGCGGCGGGTTAAGTTGCTGTTTGATCATGTCTATAAGAAATCAGGCATTGAGCTGACGTATATCGGTGCAGATTCAGGCTACAACGCTAAGTATTGGTGGAGTGACCGCTACAGCCGGGAAACAACGTTCAACGAGTATACTAAAATGATTGGCAACTTTTTCGGTTATAACGGCCCCGAAGCCAAAGATGCCCTGGATCAAATTAAGCGCTGGTTTCGCTGAAGCCAAGCTAATGTGAAACAATATCGTTTATTCTTCCTAATCTATTCAATTATTTTCCTCCAACTTACACAAACCGACATACAAAATAGGCATCCCGGTCTATAATTAGGGACAAATCTATTTTGTGATGTAGGAGAGAAGTCCCTTGCCAAACTATTATTTTAAGGAAGTGTGGACACCTTTGCGGTGGATACATATCTGGTTCTATCGGGATGATCAGGATCGGCTGTGGGTGAAGGTGGGAGCGAAGCGGCGGAGGCTGGTGGGTAAGCAGGGAATTGAAGCGGAAAGAGAGACGGAAACGGATGCCTAATGGTCGTGTCAGATTGTAGAGAAACCCAGGTCATTTAGAGGACTTGGGTTTCTCTACGTTTTTATATCATAACGGTGGTGCTCGGTGTCGTTGATTCTATTCCGGGAACTATTACCTTTTACATTGATGATGTATAATTATTCCTGAAAGTCTAGCAGGCTGTGCTCTTATACTTGGGAGTAGGGAAAGCGGCGGCGAGGAATGTTTAATATTTTTCTGGGGGCGATTGATAGTGCGGGGAAGAGGGTTTAAGATGCTGGCAGTGTGGCTGATGCTGCTGAGTTTGCTGTTTGGGGGAGTTGCTAACGCGGCTACAGTGGTGCAGCAGACCTCATCTTATGTATTTGTGGATGTTAAGACAACCTATTGGGCCAATGAAGCCATTCAGAGCATGGCGAATCAGGGGATTATTACTGGTAATCCAGACGGCTCTTTTAAGCCGGAAGCGGCGATTACGCGTGAACAGCTTGCTAAGCTGATTACACTTACTTTTGGACTGGATCTGGTATCGGACGGAACGCAGACCTTCTCGGATGTGAATCCATCCTCCTGGGCTTACAAATATGTGGAGACCGCCAAGGAATACCTTACGGGGTATTTTCCTGTGAAGGGGAAACCTTTTTTTGATCCGCAGGCGAATGCTACCCGTGAAGATGTTGCGGTAGCGCTGGTGCGCGCGATGGGGCTGGACACTGAAAATGTGGATGCCGACAGTGTGCTGGGCTATAAATTCAGTGATTATGAGGATGTTACACCACAGCTTGCTAATGAAGTGGCTGTAGCGGTGGACAAGAAGTTGATCCAGGGATTTCCGGATGGCACCTTCAGACCGAATAGCGCGATTAATCGTGCTTCTGTCGCTACGCTTTTGTACCGGGTGTTGAAATCGTCGTATACCACAGCTACACAGGATGTGAAGCTGGACGTACAGGTTCCGCAGCAGGTATCTGACAAAACGGTTAAGGTTACGGGTAAAGTGAACGCAGATGCGAAGGTCTATATCAATGATGAAGAAGTAGAGAATACGGATGGAACTTTTGCGGAGGCCTATGATCTGGATGGGGGAGAGAAGGTCTACGAATTTGTGTTCAAGGCCGTTCTGCCGAATGGACGCTCCAAGACAGTCAAAAAGCAGGTAACTTATCAGACTTCAGGACCCAAGCTGACGGTGCAGGCTCCGGAAACGGCGAATCAGCTTACGGTTAAGATCACCGGGAAGGTTACGGACAGTGGCGATAACAATCCGGAGGTTACGATCAATGACGAGTCGGCCTATATTTCTTACAATGGGGAGTTCAGCGAAGAACTGACCTTGAAGGAAGGCCTGAATAAAATTGTGGTAACTGCAGTCAATAAATATGATAAGAAGGCGGTAGTAGAAAAGCAGATTATGGTTAGCTTGGGCGGTCCTGTGCTGACGCTGGATCCGATTCCCGACACGAGCAGCAGCAAGACCGTAACGTTTAGCGGAAAAGCTACCGACAAAAACGACAGCTACCCGAAAATCTATATGAATGATGAGTTGGTGAGCAGCTTTGGTTCCTTCAATAAAACAGTAACCCTTAAGGAAGGCGATAATGTATTCACCTTCAAGGCAACGAACAGCCTGGGTAAAACCTCGGCCGTGATCACCAAAACGATTAACTTCAGTGTAGGCGGGCCTGTGCTGACGCTGGATCTGATCCCGGAAACGAGCAGCAGCAAGAGCGTGACCCTAAGCGGAACAGCTACCGATAAGAATGACAGCTATCCGAAAATCTATATGAATGATGAATTGGTAAGCAGCTATGGTTCCTTCAATAAAACGGTAACTCTTAAGGAAGGCGCCAATGTGTTCACCTTCAAGGCAACGAATAACCTGGGCAAAAGCTCGGCAGTGATCACCAAGACCATAACCTTCAATGTGGGCGGCCCGGTGCTGACGCTGGATCTGATCCCGGAGACGAGCAGCAGCAAGAGCGTGACCCTAAGCGGAACAGCTACCGATAAGAACGACAGCTATCCGAAGATCTATATGAACGACGAACTGGTGGGCAGCTATGGTTCTTTCAATAAAACGGTAACCCTTAAGGAAGGCGCCAATGTCTTTACCTTCAAGGCGACCAACAGTTTAGGCAAAAGCTCAGAGGTCATTACGAAGACGATTACCTTTACCGTGGGTGGACCGGAGCTGATGCTGGACTACATCCCGGAAACTACAACCAGTAAGCAGATCACGCTTAGCGGTAATGTCAAGGATGCAAACGACAGCTATCCGAAGATCTATCTGAACGATGAGCTCGTGGGCAGCTTTGGCAGCTTCAGTAAATCGGTCACACTGAAAGAAGGCAGCAATACCTTTGTATTCAAAGTCACCAACAGCTTCGGTAAGGTGACTACGATTGAAAAGACGGTAGTTTACACACCTGCACCTATATAAGTTAAACTAAAGAAAATATAAAAAGGGCAGAAGTGACGGAGGGGAAGTTTGGAATTGGAGGAGCGGTAGCGTCCGCCTTTGTCTGCGGATTTCTACCGCGAAGAGCGGTAACAATCAAGAAATCTGCAGATGGGCAGCGGCCGGAAGTCCAAACATTCCCCGCAGTTACGACCAGACCTAATATGAAAATCTATAGTTCAACTAATATAGCAAAGAGTAGCACCGCACACATCTGCACAAAATAGAACGCCGAAACGGCGGAACAGAGAAACTCTCTGCTCCGCCGTTTTTTTTGACCCCGCACCTGCCGTGCCCTAGGAATCTTACACTATTGAGGGATGGAAAGTAGGCAGCAAACCTCTATACTTTAAGAGAATTTTTAAATTTAATGAAAGGAAAGTGAAGAAAATGAAGGAATACGACAATTCACTAGATGCGATCAAAGGCATTAGCTGTATTTTGATGATTATTGCCCATATTCCTATTTATTTTAACGGTAATGAGCGTCTGTTTCAGATTATTGCCAGTCTGGCTCCTGTCCTTTTCTTTGCTGTCTCGGGAGTTACTACCACCTTTCAGGTGCAAAGGAAGAGCTTCAGATCGCTTGCAGGCTTTTATGTGCTCTTCGCCGTCATTGGATTCTCTTATAATCTCATGTGGAGACCGGATGTGCAGGCCTTTTCTGTAATGGACGTTCCCCAGATTATTGCACTCGGTGTTCTCAGTGTTTTTCTGCTTGAAAAATACGTTAAGCCTCCGTTCTACCTGTATCTCCTGCTGGCGCTAGTAGTTTTTGCAGTGCATTATTTCATTGGGAGTGAGCTGCCGGACTTTCCGCTGAAATCCATACTGTTTACAGAAACGATTGGGTTTACCTATTTCCCTTGGATGTTTGCTTTTGCAGCAGGGATATTCGCTTACAGATGCAAAAACATCATGAACCTCATTGTCGCTCTGGCGGCTGCGCTGTTCTTGTCCATTACTTTGTCGGGAGGGGTGCATGAAGAGGATTTCATTAAATACAATATGTCGATGAAATATCTGCTGCTGTCCTTGGTAATCTTATTTGGGACCTTTTATGTCTTCAGAAGGAAAACAAGCTATTCCCCATCGAACCTGATTTTATATCTCGGAAAGCACTCGTTTTTATTTCTGTTCACCCATTTGTTCTTTATATTGGCTTTTGACCGGCTTGGGTTCGGTAGTTTATATATTGTGCTCATGTGGTGTCTGGTCTTTGCTTGCACGTATGTATCAATGCGGATTCTGCTGTGGCTTAACCGATACATAGAACGCTACCTGGAACACCCGGTGCCCTGGGTTCTTATAGTCATTGCAACTGTAGCGATTCCTTTAGTGATCTCCAATCGGGACTTAGTCATTATCTCGGAAGCTGCAATCGGCATTATCTTTTCCCTGAATTACAAAAAACTGTCTAGGTTGATAACTTTAGGCCCATCCCCTCGCGACAAGCTGGCACATAAGGAGGGTATCCATGAAAAAGCTGAATTACAAGCTGATTAGTACGTATCGTACCCAGCTCATGGGACTAGCCATGCTGTGGGTTGTATTGTATCACTCGACGATTAATCTATCCTCTGTTCCAGTTCTGGGCACATTGAAAGCTTATGGATACGGGGGTGTAGATATCTTTCTGTTGCTGTCGGGTTTAGGCTTGTACTATGCGTACCGGAAAAATATTGATAGTCTCACTTTTTACAAGCGGCGGCTGCGGCGGATTCTTCCAACGTATCTTCCGGTGGTGCTTATCTTTTGTCTCCTGTACTGGGGAATAGGGAAAATGTCCTTTACGGATCTCATTTTGAATTTGACTACACTTAGCTTTTGGCTTGGTCTGGAGAGCAGGTTCGATTGGTATGTCCCGGCGCTGCTCATTCTATATTTGCTTACACCTGTGTTCATGAAATTTTTCGGAGCCAAAAATAAGTATATAACCGTTGCTGCTGCGGGCCTCATTGGATTACTGCTTAGCGTGGTTCTTTCGGGAACCCCGTTTTCCTATTTGCTGATTTTTACGATAAGAATACCTATATTTTTTGTTGGGGTGCTTGTTGGTTATTTTATCGAAAAGAAACCGGAGATTTCGCGGCTGAATTTGATCGTGTACTTTGGAATGCTGCTGATAGGTGCGCTGTCTCTAATAGCGGCCCAAAAATATTTAAGTGAATATATATGGAGCTATGGGCTTTGGTGGTATCCCTTTATTCTGATTACTCTGCCTTTATGTATCTTTGTTGCCGGCCTGTTGCAATGGATCGCAGCGCGTGGGTGGTCTAAATTTAAGTTCATTACTTTCTGTGGCACGCACAGCCTGGAGATCTATCTGATCCATGAGCGGATGCTTATTATAGCGGAGGATATCCGGCAGAGCTTGGAACTTCCTATGAATGATCCTGTGCTGAATCTCATTTGTGTCCTGCTTACCTTGGGGTTGACGGCGGCATTGAAACAAGCAGTTAATGGGATCAGGGACCGGATCAAGCCCGGCACACCATTGACTGGACAGGAGCAGGCCTGAACTAATGGAGACGGCTTGGCCATTCATGCCTGGACTGTTTCTTGCTCAATCCATTTGTCACGCTTTCGCCTTGTCCATGAGAGTGACGGCTCAATTATAATGGTGAAAGGAATAGGAGGATGAATAGAAGATGCAGAAAAAACTATGGGTAACTGCCGGAGTGGTTCTTATCGCTGTTGCAGGGACATATTTGTTTACGGGAAACACTGAAAAGAAAGAGACTGCTGCACTAGACACGCAAAGTATCAAACAAATGGTGTCTGATTTCAGCAGCCGCAGCAACACAGCGGAGTCTGCTTCCATTTCATCAACACAGCTCATTGTGGAGAATGCGGGGAATTCATCGACCTACGACCTGCCCGCAGACGAATTTTTTGTTTCCATTGCTCCATACCTTGATAAGACCCATCCTTGTGCGACCCATAACCTGGTTGGCTGCCAGGGAGAGATGGTAGGGCAAGAGTTCAGCGTAACTATCGAAGACTCGGAAGGCAATTCCGTATTGGACAAAAAGACTATGAAATCCCAGCCTAACGGGTTCATTGATCTATGGCTCCCGCGTGATAAAACATACCACGTGACTATTGAGCAGGACGGGAAAAAGGCGGAATCCGAGCTTTCCACGTTTGAGGACAATGATACTTGTGTTACGACGATGCAGTTGGGATGATAGGTTTAGGGGAAACACAGAAATAACAAAACCAGGCCGATAGGATGGAGACGGCCCGGTTTTGTTGCGTTTCGCTTATTATTCCCCTGTCTCCACAATCCACACTTCCGGCAGGTTGCGGAACTGCTCGGCATAGTCCAGGCCGTAGCCGACGACGAACTCGTCGGGTATTTCGATGCCGCAGTAGTCGATGGGGACATTGACGAGGCGGCGCGAAGGCTTGCTGAGGATGGTGCAGATGCGGACGCTGGCGGCCTCGCGCATGAGGAACAGCTCACGTAGATGCTGCAGGGTCAGGCCGGTGTCGATCAGATCCTCGACGAGCAGGACATGCTTGCCGCGGATGTCGGTGTCTATGTCTTTTTTGATCGTGATGACTCCTGAAGAGGTAGCGCTGGCCCCGTAGCTGGACACCGCCATATAATCAATCCCGATGGGAAGGGTGATTTCGCGCATCAGGTCGGCCATGAACACGGCTCCGCCTTTGAGGATGCCGATAAGCACCAATTCCTGCCCCTCATAGTCCTGCGATATAGTTGCGCTAAGCTCCTTGACTTTATCCTGCAGCTCGGCTCTGCTTACCAGAATTTCCTTGATTCCTTTCATCATGTCGACTCCTTATGGATCAGGATGATCTGTCCTTGTCCTTCAGCATAACATCATGGGCGCCGCCTTCAAAGATCGTTGTCGAGGAGACAACGGTGATTCTGGCCTGCTGCTGCAGTTGCGGGATCGAAAGTGCGCCACAGTTGCACATGGTTGATTTGATTTTGCTGATGCTGAGATCCAGGTTGTCTTTTAGCCGCCCGGCGTAAGGGATGAAGGAATCGACGCCTTCCTCGAATTCCAGCTTGCTCTCTTTGTCGGCATTGCCGAAGTCGTACCGCTGCCAGTTGCGGGCCCGGCTGGAGCCTTCGCCCCAATATTCTTTGACGAAATTCCCCCCTACCAGCAGCTTGCGGCCCGGGCTTTCGTCGAATCTGGCAAAATAGCGGCCCAGCATCACAAAGTCGGCTCCCATCGCCAGGGCGAGAACGATATGGTAGTCGTGCACAATGCCGCCGTCGGAGCAGATGGGGACGTAAATGCCGGTCTGCTCGTAATATTCCTGCCGTGCCGCCGCCACTTCAATGACGGAGGAGGCCTGGCCGCGTCCGATACCCTTTTGCTCACGGGTGATGCAGATGGAGCCGCCGCCGATGCCGACCTTGATGAAATCCGCCCCCGCATGAACCAGATAGAGGAAGCCCTCCTTGTCCACGACATTGCCCGCGCCAACCTTCACGCTCTCGCCAAAAGTCTCCTTAATATAGTGGATGGTCTCCGCCTGCCATTCCGAATAGCCGTCCGAGGAGTCGATGCAGAGCACATCTGCGCCAGCCTCAACAAGCGCCGGAACGCGCTCCTTATAATCTCTGGAGTTGATGCCCGCGCCGACGATCAATTGCTTGTTGCTGTCATGCAGCTCCAGCGGGTATTCTTGATGGCTGTCATAATCCTTGCGGAAGACCAGATGCACCAGATGGCCGCTGCTACTGACGATTGGCAGACAGTTGAGCTTGTGATCCCAGATCATATCATTGGCTTCGGTTAAGGTAATGCCTTCCTGGGCGTAGATCAGTGAGGAGAGGGGAGTCATGAACTCGGTAATCGCGCAATCCGGGGAAAGACGGTTCTCGCGGTAATCGCGGCTCGTAACGATGCCCATCAGCTTGCCTGTAGGCTCACCGTTGTCTGTAATGGCGATGGTGGAGTGCCCGCTGCGTTCCTTCAGGGCCAGCACATCCTGAAGCGTATCCTCCGGGCGCAGATTGGAGTCGCTGAGCACGAAGCCGGCCTTGAACTTCTTGACCCTGCGGACCATTTCAACCTGCTGCTCGACGGATTGCGAGCCATAGATGAAGGAGATCCCGCCGCTTTTGGCCAAGGCAATCGCCATATTGTGGTCGGATACGGCCTGCATCACGGCAGAGGTGACAGGAAGATTCATAGTAAGCGCAGGCGTCTCGCCCTTGCGGAATTTGGTGACAGGGGTTCTGAGATCTACATTCCCCGGGATGCATTCTTTGGTCGTCAGATTCGGAACCAGCAGGAATTCGCTGAACGTTCTGGACGGCTGATCATAATAGTAGGCCATTTGGTTATCACTCCCCTGTTGGTTTTGTATGTCCTATACTTTGGATAAGAATCGTACCGGCACGCCAATGTCTGTCTCCAACTGCTTGTAATGCTCGCCTTTGGCCAGGATAGCCTGCACGCCAACCAGCTCAATTCCCATGTCAGCCATTTGTTGCGCGATGCAGCGGATGGTGGCGCCTGAGCTGATTACATCGTCCAGAAGGAGCACCCGGTCTCCGGCAGTGAAGCTGTCAAAATAAATATAGTTCTCATTATACGCCGTTTCGCGCTTGATGCTAACTTCGAAGTTATCATAGAGCTCGGTGCTGAGGCGCAGAATGTTCATCGGCTTCATTAGCTTGTAGGCCGCCAGCATGCCCCACGTATGCCCGCCCGGTTCGGGTGAGACGATATAATCGAAGGCAGGGAACTGCGCGGTGATGTTCTCCGCAAGATTGTCTGTAATTTCACTGATCAGCTCGGGGCTGATATACGTGCCGCGTTCGCCGAAAGGATATAGCTTGAAATCATAGGCTGTATCCTTATTTTTATAAATTCTCACATTCTTGGCCTTGCTGATGGACTCGCTTAACCGGGCATAGGATGCGCTCATGGTCTTCACTCCTTAAAGTTATTATATATAAAAAACCCAGGCACAAGAGGCACGATGAAGACAAAGGGCATCACGCGGGAGCGCAAAAAAAGCTATGCGGGTTCGCGCTGTGAATATCCTTAAGCCTTGCGGTGCCTCTTGTAGCCTGGGGCAATTTACGGTTGCCTGTAGAAACGCTCAAACCAAATTAATGAGCTTATACAAGAGGTATGAGATTAGATGCTGTTTACATGTTAAAATGACATAGGGAACCTTCTATTTCATGCCGAAATGGATACAGTCCTGTGCAAAACACGTCACAGTCGTTGCTGTTTGAATTTCGTGTCAGGAATAGTGACTTCAATCATTTGTTATATGCTATCATTCGCAATAATGTGTGTCAATCCTTGATTTTTATGTTAGATTTAATGACAACAACTGCGGACTGGGGAGTGCAAAAGAGATGCCGGATATTTCGCAATGGAGAATGGATGCTTATTCGCTTAAGGGACATGGAGAGTGGAATGAGGATGCGCTGGTCATCAATGAGGCAGCGTCTGTGTATGGCGTTGTGGACGGAGCGACCTCGTTTTCGCCTTACCGGAATCAGGACGGGTGGACAGGGGGCTATATCGCCTCGCAGCTTGCAGCCACACATTTTATGAATATGGACCAGCAGCAGGCGCTTGAGCAGATTGCAGCCGAGGCGAACCGGGCATTGCGTGAGAAAATGGCGGCGGAGGGCATCGGCATCAGCGATTCCTCCAGTTTGTGGTCGGCGGCTTTTGTAGCGGTTCAGGTCCATGCATACAGTGTTGATTATGTACAGGCCGGGGATTGTATGCTGCTTGCCAAGTACAAGGATGGGACGGTCAGGGTGCTTACACATTCCCAGCTCGCACATATAGATCAGAAGACGCTTGGCGCAATGGCGGAGCTGCGTGCCGAAGGGGTGAGTGACCCGATTGAATTGCGTACAAGGCTCACTCCGCTGCTGCTGGACAACCGTACCAAAGCCAACACGCTCGCAGGCTACGGGGTGCTGAACGGCAGTCCTGATTTCCCGCTGTTCCTGGAGAAAGGGACGTTCAACCGGGCGAATCTGGAAAGCCTGTACATGGTGAGCGACGGCCTGTACACCGAAGGAACGGACTGGAATGAGCTGGTGGGCGGTCTGGACCGCCTAGGGGCGGAGGGCTACGCCCGGGCTTTATATAATAAGGAACAAGAGGATCAGCTGCTGGTGGCGGTGCCGCGGCTGAAGGTCTCTGACGACAAGACATGTGTCGTGCTTCATTTGGATAAGAATGAGTGAACGTGAGCATGGATAGTAATAAAATTCCGTAGAATAACCGATGCTAACCATGGTGCTATATAAGTTGAACTAAAGAAAATACAAAAAGGGCAGAGGTGACGGAGGGGAAGTTTGGATACTTACGGAGCGGTAGCGACCGCCTGAGAGCTTTCCGTAGGAAAGCTGGCCGGATGATTAGGCTGTCTGCGGATTTCCACCGCGAAGAGCGGTTTAAATCGAGAAATCTGCAGGTGGGCAGCGGCCGGAAGTCCAAACATTCCCCGTAGTTACGACCAGGCCCCAAATAAAAATCTATAGTTTAACTTATATATCTTGTTGGAGAAACGGACGCCGACTCATTCAGAGGACGACAGAGCCGTTTCTTCTTGTTTATAATAATTATTATCTGGATTTCATAAATAGTTCAAAGGTTTTGTAAAAAGCCGCAATTTGATGTGATATACTTAACACAGCGATTGAGGAACTTGTGAAAGTAACATGAATAATGAACGAATGAGCGGCAACAGTGCCTGCACCAATGAATAGAGATTAGGATGGTGAACACACGATGCATATTGTCGTCGTTGGCCTGAATTACCGTACAGCGCCTATAGAGGTCAGGGAACAGTTCGCTTTTGCGGAACAGGATCTGCCTGCAGCGCTCCATCTATTGATGGAGACCAAAAGCGTTCTGGAAGGGGTCATTGTCGCCACCTGCAACCGGACGGAAATTTATGTAGTTGTGGACCGTCTTCATATGTGCGGTTATTTCATCCGCAGCTATATGGAGCAATGGTTCGGTGTGAAAAGCGATGTATTTACACAGCATATGTATATATATGAAGATGAGCAGGCGATTGCCCACCTGTTCCGCGTGACCTGCGGCCTGGATTCGATGGTGATCGGCGAGACGCAGATTCTGGGACAGGTGCGCAATGCTTTTTTGACTGCCCAAGCTGAAGGCGTAACGGGAACCTGGTTCAACCGGCTGTTCAAGCAGGCAGTAACGCTAGGCAAACGTGCGCACAGCGAGACTTCGATTGGCGAGAGCGCAGTTTCGGTCAGCTATGCGGCTGTGGAGCTGGGGAAACGGATATTTGGCATGTTCACCGGTAAAAAAGTGCTGATCCTCGGCGCCGGCAAAATGAGCGAGCTGACGGTGAAGCATCTGTATAGCAGCGGAGCGGCAGAGGTTATTGTTGCCAACCGCACGCTGGAGCGGGCTGTCCAGCTCGCTGAGAAATTCTCGGGCAAGCCAAGCACGATTGAAGAAGCGCTGAAGCATCTGGATGAGGTTGATATTGTGATCAGCTCAACGGGAGCAGAGGGTTATGTGCTGACGGCGGATCAGGTGGCCGAAGGCATGAAGCGCCGTCCTTCGCGGCCGCTGTTCATGATTGACATCGCCGTTCCGCGCGACATTGATCCGGCGGCGGCAAATGTTCCAGATGTCTTCCTGTACGATATTGACGATCTGGAAGGCATTGTGGAGACCAATCTGGAAATGCGCCGTACTGAAGCGGCCAAGATTGAAATAATGATCGAAGAGGAACTGGAGGAGTTCCAGATGTGGCTGAAGACGCTTGGTGTCAGACCGGTGATCCGCGCCCTTCAGGATAAATCGAACGGAATTTATGAAGATACGATAGACAGCCTCTTCAATAAGCTGCCGGAGCTGGACGAGCACCAGCGCAAGGTGATCCGCCGGCTTACGAAGAGCATTGTGAATCAGATGATGCATGATCCGATCAATGTGATCAAAGAGCTGTCCGGCGGCAAGAAGGGCAATGAAGCGCTGGAGTACTTCACGCTAATATTTGCGCTTCAGGAGCAGCTTGGCGAACCGGACGGCGACAGCCCTGCGCAGCCGCAGCGGGAGGAAGCTGAACGCTCCTCCGCCAGCGAGTTCACGCTGCCAAAGACAGTGCTCGCTCCGGCAGGCCTGCTGGGCGGGTGAACAAGATGCAACTGCTGAACGGAATATATGACGCCGCTCTGCTGCTATATGCCCTGAGCCTGCTGTTTGTTTTCTCGGATTGCCTTCGGCGTAATCCGGGTGGAAAGCGGCTGGGCACAGGGCTTCTTGTTGTTGTGGGGATTTTGCAGGCCGCAGGTCTGGCGATCCGGTTCACCCAGGAGAAGGGCTTGCCGATTTTTACGACTTACGACTTCCTCTTCTGGTTTTCTTTCATTATTGTGCTGACCTCGCTTGCGGTGGCGTACACGCGCGGCGGAGAATTTACAATTCTGCTGCTGAGCATGGCGGGCTTCAGTGTTTTTCTGCTGAACCGGGTCTGGCTGACCGCTGTGGATCATACACTTCAGAGCTGGAGTGCGGTGCACGGCTGGCTGGCGCTGCATATTATTTTGGCCAATTTGAGCTTTGGCGCACTGACACTGGGGACGGTATTTGCCATAATGTATCTGTTCCTGCATACGCGGCTGAAGCATAAAAAATGGGATGACCGTATCCGCCGCCTGCCCAGCCTGGAGACGATGGACAAATATTCGCATACAGCCATCCTGGCAGGTGTCCCTCTGCTGCTGGCTTCACTTGTACTGGCCGGCATGTCAATTGTCGCCGAGGGCCGGACTCCGCTGTTCAAGGATTCGAAGGTGCTGACGACGCTTATTGGGCTTGCCGTGTACATCACTAACTCTTCCTCAAGCGCTCCGCCCGCCGCAGCGGGACTTCTATGGCCCGCTGGGCCATTGCCGGCTACGGATTTATTATCCTGAACTTCCTGCTGAATTCCTGGTCCGAGTTTCATGGCTGGGGCGGGTGAAGGGCGGGAGTGATGAATGAGGCGTGAAGGTGTGGAGACTTGAATAGTTATGAGAGTAGAATGTTTCTGGAAAAGAGCGGCTGACTGACTATAGGGGCAAGTTCGCAGGTGTATGAGATGGAGTGAGAAGTTGTTGGGCTGGCTGCCTGGTCGCTGGAATCGGGATGAAGTAAGGTATAAGAAAGAGTGATACTTGAAAGGGTTCACTTCGGGCTTTGCAGTAGTAAAATTGAGATTAGAATGACGACAGGTGCAAAGAGACTGAGATGACGGTGCTTTCGGTTAAGCGGGTGCAAAGAGACTGAGATGACGGTGTTTTCGGCTGGAGTGGGTGCAGGGAGCTTGGGATGACAGTGATTCCGGCTGGAGCGGGTGCAGAGAGCTTGGGATGACAGTGATTCCGGCTGGAGCAGGTGCAGAGAGCTTGAGTAGATGCGCTCGGGTTCTTGCGGTCCAGATCGGTGGAGGCGTTACTATAGCTGGAGTGGGAGTGGGGCTTCATGGTGAAGTATTTCCCCGTCATGCTGGATCTGAAAGACCAGCGTGTGGTGGTCATCGGCGGCGGCGCGGTGGCGGAGCGCAAGGTGGGCGTGCTTTTGGAGGCCGGAGCGGCAGTAGTTCTGGTCAGCCCTACGCTGACCGGGACGTTAGCCGCACTGGCTGAGGCGGGGCGGCTGAGCTGGATCAGCCGCCGCTATACCCCCGGAGACATGACGGGGGCGTTCCTGGTATACGCCGCCACTAATGAGGCGGCGGTTAATGAAGCGGTGGCCCGGGAAGCGCGAAGCCTGGGCCTTCCGGTGAATGTAGCCAGCCGGGCAGAGGCTGGCAGCTTCATTACCCCCGGCGTGCTCCGCCGGGGGCGGCTGACGGTCGCCGTGTCGACCTCCGGCGCAGGACCGTCAGCTGCTGCGAAGATTACTGAGCAGCTGGCCGAGGTGTTCGGCGAAGAATATGAGCCGTATTTGGATTTTTTGCATGATCTGCGGACCGAGATTAAGCGTAGGGAGCAGTCTCCAGAGGCGCGCGGACGGCTTCTGCGGAGGCTGGGAAATCTCGACGTGTTGAATGAGATGAGACAGGGCACCTTTATAGAGTGGAGCGCGGAGAAGATTGCCGACTGGATTGCCAGCAACCGGGAGGGTTAGCGTACTGCTCTGCTGGCAGCTTGGCGGGAAGACCGGAGGCAGGCTGGCAATCTGGGAAATAAGCGGAAAGTTGCTAACTTGGTGAGTCAGAGAAGAGCCGATGGTCAGAAGGAAAGCTGGTAATCGGAAGAAATCAAGATAAAGGCCGATAACTACGAGGACGGCTAATAATTGATGAGAGATCAAGAGTAGAGCCGGAGATCTGGAGAAAACGGTACTGGAGTAATGGGGACTGGTGCAGAATAACGGCAGAAATGCCGTTGTTGGAGCCAGAACTGGCCAGCGCGTACGGAATATCGGCAGAAATGCTGTTAATGGAGCCAGAACTGGCAAGCGGGTGCAGAATAACGGCAGAAATGCCGTTAATGGAGCCAGAAACGGCTACCAGGTGGGTAATAACGGCAGAAACGCCGTTGTTGAAGTCGAAACCGGCCAGCGCGTACGTAATAACGGTAGAAATGCCGTTAATGGAGCCAGAACTGGCCAGCGTGTGCGGAATAACGGCAGAAATGCCGTTAATTGTGCCGGAATCGGCCAGCGTGTGCGGAATAATGGCAGAAATGCCGTTAATTGTGCCGGAATCGGCCGGTGTATGCGGAATAATGGCAGAGGCAGGTTACCAGGAGGGGTGGAGTATGCGGAAGATTATTGTAGGCAGCAGACAAAGTGCCTTGGCGCTCACGCAGACGGGGCAGGTGATTGCGGATCTGGAGCGGCTGAGCGGGGAGCATGGCTTTGGATTTACCTTTGAGGTGCATAAAATCGTCACCAAAGGGGACCGCATTCTCGATGTTACTTTGTCCAAGGTAGGCGGCAAGGGGCTGTTTGTGAAGGAAATCGAGCAGGCGTTGCTCGCTAAAGAGATTGACATGGCTGTACATAGTATGAAGGATATGCCTTCTGAATTGCCCGAAGGTCTAATGAACGGCGCGGTGCCGCAGCGTGTTGATCCGCGCGACTGCCTGATCTCGAACGGCGGCCTGGCGCTGGCTGATTTGCCTCAAGGCGCACGCGTGGGCACAAGCAGCCTGCGCCGCTCCAGCCAGCTTGCCGCATTGCGGCCCGATCTGAAAATTGAGCCGGTGCGCGGCAATATCGACTCGCGGCTGCGGAAGCTGGAGAGCGGTGAATATGACGCAATCCTGCTGGCTGCGGCGGGTCTGACGCGGATGGGCTGGCAGGACCGGATAACGGCTTTTTTGCCGCCGGAGGTCTGTCTGCCCGCTGTGGGTCAAGGCGCACTCGGAATCGAGTGCCGGACGGAAGACGCCGGGCTGCGGGAGCTGCTGGCGTTGTACAATGATGAGCAGACGGCGCTGACGGTGGCGGCGGAGCGGACTTTTCTGGGGGCGCTGAATGGCGGCTGCCAGGTGCCTATTGGCGCTTATGCAGTGCTGGGAGCTGAAGTTGGAGCATCCGCTCCGCTGATCACCTTGACAGGAATGGTGGGAACGCCGGACGGATCATTGATTTTGAAGGAGACTTGCACTGGAGAAGATCCGGTACGGCTTGGTGAAGAGGTTGCGAGAAAGCTTATCGCCAGGGGAGCGGAACAGATTTTGGCGGACACAAGGGGATGATGGAAATGGCAGGGAAGGTCTATTTGGTTGGTGCGGGTCCTGGGGATGCGAAGCTGATTACGATCAAAGGCCGGGAGTGCATTCAGAAGGCGGATGTGCTGGTGTACGATCGGCTGGCTAGTCCAAGACTGCTTCAATGGATGAAGCCCGGCGGGCAAAAAATATACGTGGGCAAGCTGCCTGACCGCCACACGATGAAGCAGGAGGACATTAACCAGTTGCTTGTCGATTTGGCGCTGGAGGGCAAGACGGTGGTGCGGCTGAAGGGCGGAGACCCGACGATTTTTGGCCGTGTGGGTGAAGAGGCAGAGCTGCTTCGCAGGCATGGCATTTACTATGAGATTGTGCCGGGGATTACCTCGGCGATCAGTGTCCCGGCGTATGCCGGTATTCCGGTAACCCACCGGGACCTGGCCTCCTCCCTGTCCATTATTACGGGGCATGAGAGCCCGGATAAGCTGGATCATTCCATTCATTGGGATAAGGTGACGAATGCTACGGGAACGCTGGTTTTCCTCATGGGTGTTGCCAAAATCGGGTATATCAGCGCCCAGTTGATCAAGCACGGGCGGCCGCCGGAGACACCGGTGGCGCTGGTGCGCTGGGGCACGCGGGCGGATCAGCAGACGTTGACAGGCACGCTTGCCGACATTGAGGCGAAGGTGAAGGCGGCGGATTTTCAGCCGCCGGCGGTGATTGTCGTCGGCGAGGTGGTGCTGCAGCGCGAGCAGCTCATGTGGGTAGAGGCGCTGCCGCTGTTCGGCAAGCGTATTGTGGTTACACGCGCCCGCAGCCAGTCCAGTGAGCTGGTGGACCGGATTGAGGAGCTCGGCGGCGAGCCTTACGAGTTCCCTGTAATTGAGACGATCCTGCCCGAAGGCGAGGAGAAGAAAGCAAGCATTGCCGCCGCGCTGGCGGCGCTGGAAGAATACGATTACGTATTCTTCACTAGCTCGAACGGCGTGGAGTTTTTTTGGCGCCACCTGGCGGAGCTGAAGGTGGACGTTCGGGGGCTGCACCGCGCGGCTATCGGCGCGGTGGGTCCGGCCACAGCCGCTGCGCTGGCGCAGCACGGGCTGATGGCCGAGGAGCTGCCTGGACGCTTCCAGGCAGAGGGGCTGCTCGAAGCCTTCGGCTCAAGGCTTCAGCCGGGGCAGAAGGTGCTGCTTCCGCGCGGCGATCTGGCGCGGGAATGGCTGCCGGACAAGCTGCGTGAGCTTGGCCTGCAGGTGACCGAAGTGGACACCTACGAGACAGTGGTGACCGGGGAGGATGATCTTGAGCTGCTTAAGCTGCTGGAAGAGAAGCGGATTCATGCGATTACCTTCACCAGCTCTTCAACCGTGCGCAATTTCATCAGCATCCTGAAGCGGATGGGGCTGGAAGACCCGCTTCCGCTGCTTGCAGACATCAAGATAGCCTGCATTGGACCTGTAACGGAGAGAACCGCCGTAGAGGCCGGGCTTACGCCGGGATTGCTCCCTGAGGAAGCGACGATGGAAGCTTTGGTGCAGGAGCTCTGCCGCTGGAACGAGACAACTAGGCTAAGATAGATTAGGGATGAAATCTGCATGAAGTGGAAAAAGGAAACCTAAATAATGGATTTTACCGACTTATTGGTGAATAGATGGAAAAAGTAGACTTAATTCTCTCCATTTTCAACCATTCAGTGAGTTTGATAGGAAATAAGTGGATTTTTCCCCGTTGACCATCCTTGGGTGAGGTCACTCTGCGGAAGGGAGTGGAGAAATTCCACTTCAATTACCTGGCAAACAGGCAATCGCTTACGAAATCATGATTCCTGGCAATTTAGGATGCAGGGGTTTAGATATCTACATATACAGGAGGATGAAAAAATGGGTTTTCCAATCACACGTCACCGCCGTTTGCGCGGGACAGCCGGCATCCGCGGGATGGTGCGGGAGACGGTACTGAATACGCTGGATTTCATCCAGCCGATTTTTGTAACGCATGGAACGGGTATCAAAAATGAGATCGGCTCGATGCCGGGGGTGTACCATTTTTCACTGGATACGCTGAAGGAAGAGGTTGACGAGATTGCAGCGCTGGGCATTCCGGCTGTGCTGTTGTTCGGGATTCCCGAAACGAAGGATGCTGTAGGCTCTTCTGCGTTTGCGGAGGATGGCATCGTTCAAGAGGCTACGCGGCTGATTAAAGAGTGGTACCCAGAGCTGCTGGTGGTGGCGGATACCTGTCTGTGCGAATTCACGGACCACGGGCATTGCGGCATGGTTCATACCCATACGGTGAACGGTGTGGTTCACGGCGATGTGATCAACGATGCTTCGCTGGAGCTGCTGACCCGTACGGCGGTATCCCAGGCCCGGGCAGGTGCGGATATTATCGCCCCTTCCAATATGATGGATGGCTTCGTGCAGGCGATCCGTGCCGGACTCGACGAGAACGGGTTCGAGCATGTGCCGATTATGTCTTATTCAGTAAAATATGCTTCAGCCTTCTACGGTCCTTTCCGTGAAGCTGCCGATTCCGCACCGCAGTTCGGCAACCGCAAAACCTATCAAATGGACCCAGCCAATCTGCGCGAGGCGATCCGCGAAGCGGATTCCGATGTGCTGGAAGGCGCGGATATGCTGATGGTAAAACCTGCCCTGGCTTATCTGGATGTGATCCGCACCATCCGTGACCAATTCGATCTGCCGCTGGTCGCTTATAATGTGAGTGGAGAATACTCTATGGTCAAAGCGGCTGCACTGCAGGGCTGGATTGATGAGCAGGCCGTGGTGCTGGAAATGCTGACCGGGATGAAACGCGCCGGAGCGGATATTATTATTACTTACTTCGCCAAAGATGCGGCCCGCTGGCTGCGCGGCTAAGTACCCCGGCGATTAGCCAACAATATGAACAGGACAGGAGTGGAAATCATGGAGAATATGCCTTTAGCGCGGCGGGAAGAGGCTTCCCGCACAGCTTTTGAAGAAGCTAAGCAGTATATCCCCGGTGGGGTGAACAGCCCGGTCCGGGCGTTCAAATCTGTTGGATTGACACCGATTTATGTGGACCATGGCGCGGGCTCGCGCATTTACGATATCGACGGCAACAGCTTTATCGACTACGTCTGCTCATGGGGGCCGCTCATTATGGGCCATGCCCATCCTGAGGTGGTGAAGGCGCTGCAGGAGACGGCGGCCAAAGGGACAAGCTTCGGCGCACCGACACTTCTGGAGACAGAAATGGCAAAAACTGTAGTAGAGCGCGTACATTCGGTTGATATCGTGCGAATGGTCAATTCGGGAACCGAGGCTACCATGAGCGCCATCCGTCTCGCCCGGGGTTACACCGGACGCAGCAAAATCCTCAAGTTCGAAGGCTCCTATCACGGTCATGGGGACAGTCTCCTCATCAAAGCCGGATCGGGTGTGGCTACGCTCGGATTGCCGGACAGCCCTGGCGTGCCTGAAGGTGTAGCGGTGAACACGATTACTGTGCCATACAACGATCTTGAGGGAGTTAAGGTCGCCTTTGAACGTTATGGCCATGAGCTTGCCGCAGTGATTGTAGAGCCAATTGCCGGTAATATGGGCGTGGTGCCGCCGCTGCCAGGATTCTTGGAGGGACTTCGCAAGTTGACAACGGAATATGGTGCGCTGCTGATTTTTGACGAGGTGATGACCGGCTTCCGGGTGAACCGGGGCTGTGCACAGGGGCTATTCGGCATCGAGCCGGATCTGACCTGCTTCGGCAAGGTTATCGGCGGCGGTCTTCCAGTCGGTGCTTATGGCGGCAGACGGGAGATTATGGAGCAGATCGCTCCAACAGGCCCGATCTACCAGGCGGGTACGCTAAGCGGCAATCCGCTGGCGATGGCGGCGGGCTTGACTACGCTCAAGCTGCTGACACCGGAGGTGTATGACCGTCTGGAAACCCTCGGCGCGCGGCTGGAAGATGGGCTTAAGCGCAATGCGGCGGAGATTGGCATTCCACTGACAATTAACCGTGTTGGCTCGATGGTCTGCCCGTTCTTTACCGAAGGGCCGGTAACCAATTATGATACGGCAAAAGGAAGTAATCTGGATCTATTCCGCCGCTATTTCGGCAAAATGGTAGATCAGGGGATCAGCGTTCCGCCTTCGCAGTTTGAGGGAATGTTCGTCTCTGCCGCGCATAGCGAGCAGGATATTGATGATACCATTGAGGGCCATTACCGTGCCCTCAAGTCGCTGTGACGGCGGAGAAGGGGCATATCTCCGGCGGCTTTGCAGGCGGCGGGTCCTGGAACCGCCGGGGGGAATGGCTGGAGGCCATGCCCGGGCGGGCCGTTACCGCTGCCGCAGATGCGGATGCGGCGGTAGACCGGTGGCTGCTGGACACAGCTGGGATGCCTGCGAAGCTTCACGCGCGATTGCGCCGTGAGGGCGGCATCCAGTGGCGGGGAGACCGGCTGCGGCTCTTGTTGTTCCCCTACCGGGAAGCAGGTATTGAGCCGGTATGGCAGGAGGCCGGGGTGCTTTTCGAGGATGATTTTTGCCTCGTTGTCCATAAGCCTGCGGGGATGGCGGTACACCCGGATGGCAGCAGTGATGATGTCACGCTGGATCATGTCGTTGCCGCGCATTATGCCGCTTCCGGGGGAGGCGTCGCCGTCCGCCACATCCATCGGCTGGACAAAGACACGACAGGGCCGGTGCTGTATGCGAAGAATGAATACGCGCAGCTTGTTCTCGATGAGGCTATGCGCATCAAAGAGGTCTCACGGCTGTACGCCGCGATTGTGGAGGGCACCTTGCCTCCGGCGCTTAAGGTGATCGAGGCCCCGATCGGGCGGGACCGCCATCATGCGGCCCGCCGGCGGGTCTCACCGGGAGGCCAAGCAGCGGTGACGCGGATCATAGGCCGTGAGGTGCTGCAGGGCGGAACTACGGTCAAGGTGCAGCTTGAAACAGGACGCACGCACCAGATCCGCGTTCACCTCAGTCATATGGGTCATCCGCTATACGGGGATGAGCTGTACGGCGGTCCTCCTTGGGTCTCCGGCGTTACGGAAGTGAACGCCGGCCAGCGCCAGCGTCCGCAAGCCAAGGGCCGCCAGGCCCTGCACGGCGAGTCGCTTGTGTTCAATCATCCGTGGAGCCGGGAGAAGCTCGAGATAGCTGACCCTTGGCCGGAGGACATGCTCCGGCTGCGGGAGCTGCTCGGCGGCGGCCCGCAAGATTAAGATCCCCGCAACGGATTTGTTGCGAGGCAGTGCAATTTTAAAAGGAGACGTAAAGTTACGCCGTGGCGTATCCTTACGTCTCATTTTTACTTGAGCCTCTTTTCATAATCCCTGATGTAGTCGCGGCCTGCTTGAGTGAGCCTGCCTGCGCGGGCATAGCCGGCCTCGTGAATATGTCTCAGCACTGTATTGAAATCCCTTTGCTCCACACCAATATGCTGGAACTCAGGTGTCAGTTCTTGCTCGATCACCTTCAAGCTTTGATATACGGGGTCAACGCTAGTCAATGCCTTCAACCTCCTTCCTGCCGGGGACTCTGCTGTTATTGCGACAGTGTATTCCCGGTAGAGCCTGTTGGTGACACCCTAGCTGCACACTATGACTCCGGCAGCTCCAGCTCATTTTTCCAGGAGAGACGGTTCCGGCCAAGCTTCTTGGATTCCAGCAGCAATTGGTCGGCGTAGACGTAGCCTTTTTCCATGGAAGTTTTCTGGCCCGGAGCTGCCTTGTAATAGTACAGTCCAAAAGAAGCCGAATACACCACGGTAATGTTCTCCTCCTCAAATTCCGCAGTAACGCTGTGCTCGTGAATATCGTCCAGAATTTCCTGGATTTGCGTGCGGCACTGCTCAAAGGTCTTGTTTCTTAAAAATATCGTGAACTCTTCCCCTCCGCTGCGGAACAGAATATCCTCCTCTTGCATGTGCGCCTTCAAGGTTTCGGCAAAGTGGATAATCACCCGGTCTCCGACGGCGTGGTTGTAGTTATCGTTGATTTTTTTGAAGCGGTCAATGTCAGCGACAACAACACCGATGTTTTCCCCGCTCTGGCCCAGCTCCTTCATCATTTTGTCCAAGTGTGCCCGGTTGAAGGTTCCTGTCAAAAAATCCTGGTAGGCCATCTGCTCGAATTTATCCCGTTCAAATTTATGCTGGGCGCTTTGTGATTTGGAATAGAAGGAAAGGCTGACGATATAATTCAGCAGGAAAAGCGCGATCAGCATCTCCCATTTCTCCATTTGCAGCAGCCGCAGCAACAAAGCATTGGTCAGGGTCACTTTGCTGAAGTCCAGCAGATTTCTGTTCTTGAACATGATGTTGTAGGCTTCCCCGCGGGTTGTGATATCTCCTGACAGCGCAAAGGTAATCACAATAAAGCCTGAAGATAGAATTGTTGTTACACAGACCACCAGCAGAAAGAGCAGCCAGTAGCCTAGGCCCAGCGGAATCTTTTCGGCAAAGGGGTAGAGCAGCGTATAGAGGTAATAACTGGCCGAGCCGCCAAGCGCGAATGAGCCGATATTATAAAAGGTATCCAGGAATTCCCCCGGATCTGCGGTTTTTGTTTTCTTTTTGTAAAAAAATACGGTGAACCGGTAAAATAGCTCGAACAGGAATGTGCCAAGAGGGCCGGCGAATATGCCAAAAGAAGAAGTATAGCTGATTGCATAATCAATGTTGGTGCTGCCGCTGCGGGTCACTATGCGCAACTGATAATAAAAGCTGGAGAACGCCCAGTATAGAATCAAAGCCAGGATATATGTATGGTCCAGCACTACAGCGTGGTTCGCGCCGAAGGCTATGGCCAGGGAGGCAAAAAACAGAAAAAGGTCAAATACCCTTGCTCTAGACATAACGATGATCTTCCTTTCAGGAGTTATACCGATTATAACCGAAAAAGGTTTCACCCGGAGAAGAAAGTTGATCCTGTCCGCAAGTGCCCAGCCCAAAGTTGTCATGCCTTCCTGATTAAAGCATATACATGGAGTGGGGTAACATTTTGGGCTTATACTCTGGGCTTGTCTCAGGGTTAGATTATGCCAAGAAGGAGGACACTTTCCGTGTTTGACCAGTCCCACGGTTTGCGGTTTGATATTTATGAACGTATTCATCTGCCGGCAGAACTTCCGGGAATAGCTGAGCTGGAAGAGGTTGAACTGATCCCGGACATCCAGGTGATTCAGCGGGAGGACAGGGCTGAGCTGTACGGCCAACTGCTCCTCACCGGGCTCTACCGGGGAGAAGATGACCGGACACAGCGTCTGGAGCATGCGATTCCCGTTGAAATTACAGTTCCGCTGACACGGGTCAGCTCGCTTGACGACATAGGGGTGGAGATCGAAAATTTCGATATTGACCTGCTTACGATGCGCACTGTCAACATAACCGGCGTACTTTCGCTGCATGGAATCGGAACCGGTGACTCGCAGCCTGCCTGGCAGCAGGAGGAGTACACCGTAGCGTATTCCCCCGAGGAAGATGGGCGGGACCCGGAAGCCCCGGCTGGCGATCGTGAGCATGAGAATGATGCGCTCTATGAGAATTCGCTCTGGACCTATAACGAAGGAGCGACGGATATTTCCGCGCATGAGACTGGGGATGCCAATAGCAATGGCAATCCTTGGGGAACTGTGGAACCTGCCGTGAATCAGCCGCTTCCAGAGGTGGTGGTGTCTACACAGCCTGCGGACCTTGCCCCCGAGCAGCAAAAGGACAAGGAAGCGAAATTGCGTACCCACAATCTGAATTCGGGAACCAGTGCCTCAGATGATGCCGACACCGCGGGTGTATCAGGCATTGCGGACACTGTGGAGAGCGGCTCTGAGACGCCTGCTGCAGAGATTCATGCGGTCTATCAAGAAGAGCCTGCACTCTCTTCCGAAGCTTCGGACAATGCGGCATCCTTGCCTAACGAGCCTGCAGCAGAATCCGCTCAGGAGAACGAGAACGTGCCCCAAGTGTCACCTGAGGTTCAGCAGATGCCTGAGGAGAAAGAGAAAGAGAAAGAGAAAGAGAAAGAGAAGGCTGATCTGAAGATCGGCCTCGGCAGTAAAAAAGAGGAGAAACCTGCGGCGCAGGAGCATCTCTCCTTCTCCTCCCTGCTTGGCTCCAGCCGGGTCCGCAAGGAGCAGGAGGTCCAGCGCTCCGAGCAGCCGGTGTCTGCGTCGCCACCCCCGGAGGCCGGCAATGACACGGAATGGAAAAGCCGGTTCATCGGCGGTCTGGGCGGCGCGGATATGTTCCGCAAGGTCAGGCTCTGCATTGTCCAGCGCGAAGACACGCTGGATACCATCGCGGAGAAGTATCAGCTTAGCGCACGGGAGCTGGTGATGTACAATCGCCTCTCCGGGCAGAACGTGGAGGAAGGGCAGGTTCTGTACATTCCCTGACTGTAATTATTAGAAGATCCCGGCCGGAAGCGGTGCGGGATCTTTGTGCAAATATAAGAAAGTATAAGTTTCACGCCGTTTCTACTTGATGGTATAAGTTCCGCAGTTTGTGCGTATGCTGGTTGACTAGGAATAGTACTAAATGTATTATGGAAATAAGTAAAGTGAAAGACTGGGAACGGGAAGAGTAGGCGGTCAGCCCTTCAGAGAGCGGAATTTGTTGTTGCTGTGAACTTCCGCAGGATGCAGCCCCCGAAGTCGCCCCGGAGTCGCCCTTCTAAGCCTGATATGAAGATCAGGGTAGGAAGTGGCCGGATGCAGCCGTTATCTGCATGAGTGTCGCGCTGGGCTTTTAGAACCGTAAGGGGCTAAAGGCTGAGGGTTATTTTTGTATAGCGCGAAACAAAGGTGGTACCGCGAAAGAATGGCCTTTCGTCCTTTGAGACGAAGGGCCTTTTTGTGCATAATATGCTACTTAAATGGAGGGTTCCAACAATGGCTGATCACAACATCACAACGCCTGAGCTGCCGGAACTGCAGGATACAGCAGAGGCTGGCGCAACAAACGGCAAACAAAACGATATGCCGACTACATATGATCCGAAGTCGGCGGAGCAGAAATGGTACGCTTACTGGATGGAGCACGGCTTCTTCGAAGCAGGCAAACGTCCTGAAGCAGAACCCTACAGCATAGTAATTCCCCCGCCGAATGTTACGGGCATGCTGCATATCGGGCATGCGCTTGACTTCACGCTGCAGGATATTCTGATCCGCACCAAGCGGATGCAAGGCTACGATACCCTCTGGCTGCCGGGAACAGACCATGCTGGTATTGCAACCCAGACTAAGGTGGAGCAGAAGCTCCGCCAGCAGGGCATCTCCCGCCACGACCTCGGACGAGAGAAGTTCCTGGAGCAGGTATGGGCCTGGAAAGACCAATATGCGGAAACCATTCATGAGCAATGGGCGAAGATGGGCTTGTCCCTCGACTATTCACGCGAACGGTTCACCCTGGATGAAGGAATGTCGAGCGGTGTACGCAAGGTTTTTGTAGAGCTGTACCAAAAAGGCCTGATCTACCGCGGCAAACGCATTATCAACTGGGACCCGGCCGCACGTACAGCTCTGTCTGATATCGAGGTTGAATATAAAGAGGTTAACGGCCATCTGTATCATCTGCGTTACCCGCTAAAGGACGGCAGCGGCTTCCTTACGGTAGCCACGACGCGTCCCGAAACGATGCTGGGCGATACGGCTGTAGCGGTGCATCCGGAGGATGAGCGCTATAAGGACCTGGTTGGCAAAACCTTAATTCTTCCGATTATTGGTCGCGAAATTCCAATTATTGCCGATGAATATGTAGAGAAGGATTTCGGCAGCGGCGCGGTTAAGATTACGCCGGCCCATGATCCGAATGACTTTGAAGTAGGTCTTCGCCACAATCTTCCGCAAATTAATGTAATGGATGAGAGCGGGACGATGAACGAGGAAGCCGGCCCTTATCAAGGCCAGGACCGCAGTGAATGCCGCAAGGCCATCGTTAAGGATCTGCAGGAGCAGGGCGTGCTGGTTGCTATTGAAGACCATGTGCATCAGGTAGGGCACAGCGAGCGCTCGGGCGCAGTTGTTGAGCCTTATCTGTCCACCCAGTGGTTCGTCAAGATGCAGCCTCTGGCGGAAGCGGCCATTGCCGCTCAAAAGGATGGCACTGGCGTTAACTTTGTGCCGGAACGCTTTGAACGGACGTATTTGAACTGGATCGAAAATATCCGCGACTGGTGTATTTCCCGTCAGCTATGGTGGGGACACCGCATCCCGGCCTGGTACTCCGAATCTACGGGCGAAGTGTTTGTTGCGGGTAGTAAAGAGGAAGCCCGTCAAATTAGCGGCTTAGATGATTTGAAGCAGGACGAGGACGTTCTGGATACCTGGTTCAGCTCCAATCTGTGGCCGTTTGCGACAATGGGCTGGCCGGATGAGAGCAGCAGCGACTACCAGCGTTTTTATCCGAACAATGTCCTGGTTACCGGCTATGACATCATTTACTTCTGGGTAGCCCGGATGATCTTCAGTGCGCTTGAATTCACCGGCAAGAAGCCGTTCTCTGACGTCTTTATGCACGGCTTGGTACGCGATGCCGAAGGACGCAAGATGTCCAAATCTCTGGGCAACGGGATTGATCCGCTGGATGTTATCGAGCAGTACGGCGCGGATGCGATGCGCTTTATGGTTTCGACAGGCATCACGGCCGGTCAGGATTTGCGCTTCCGCATGGAGAAGGTAGAGCAGGCGCGCAATTTTGCCAACAAGATCTGGAATGCTTCACGCTTTGCGCTGATGAATCTGGAGGGTGTAAGCTTTGCAGATATTGACATTACAGGTGAGCTTTCGACAGCAGACCGCTGGATTCTTCACCGCCTGAACGAAACTTCTCGCGATATTACGCGTCTAATGGACGCGTACGAATATGGCGAAACCGGCCGTCTCCTGTACAATTTCATCTGGGATGATCTGTGCGACTGGTATATTGAATTCGCGAAGCTGTCGCTTTACGGTGCGGACGCTGCCGCCAAAGCCAAGACGCAATCGGTGCTCGCTTATGTGCTGGACCGTACGCTGCGCCTGATTCATCCGTTCATGCCGTTCATTACGGAGGAAATCTGGCAGCATCTGCCGCATGAGGGTGACACGATCACCTTGGCGGAATGGCCGAAATACGACTCCGCTCTGGAGAACGCCGGGGCTGTGGCGGAAATGAACCTGCTGATGGACGTAATCCGTGCAGTCCGCAATATCCGTGCCGAAGTAAACGTTCCGATGAGCAAGAAGGTAGAGCTGATCATCAAAGCCGCCGACGAAGAGACGCTCAGCATTATTTCCCGCAACGACAACTATATCGGGCGTTTCTGCAACACCTCTTCCTTTGAGGCGGACCTCAATCCGCAAACACCGGACAAGGTAATGTCCGCTGTGGTTACGGGAGCAGAGCTGCTTCTGCCGCTCGCAGGACTGATTGATATCGAGCAGGAAATTATCCGCCTGGAAAAAGAAGTACAGACGTTGAACAGCGAAGTAGAGCGCGTGGAGAAGAAGCTTGGCAATCAGGGCTTCGTCGCCAAAGCGCCGGCTAAAGTCATCGAAGAGGAACGGGCGAAGCAGGCGGATTATTCCGCCAAACGTGAGAAAGTGCTGGCCCGCATCGCAGAGCTGAAAGGATAAGGGACCATGGAAGAGTTGATCGGGAGCGGCGGAACCGCTCCCTTAAGTTCTTATACAGAAGCGGTGGATTGGATTAACGGCCTGATTCCTTTTGGCATCCGCCCGGGGCTTGAGCGGATCGAATGGCTTATGGAGCTGCTTGGCCATCCGCACCGCCGGCTGAAGTTCATTCATGTGGCGGGAACGAACGGCAAGGGTTCGACCTGTGCTTTTCTGACCCAGGTGTTGATTCAAAGCGGATATAGCGTCGGAACCTTTACGTCTCCCTACATCACTAAATTCACGAACCGTTTTCAGTATAACGGTACGGATATTTCCGAAGCAGAGCTGACGGAGCTGGCGAACAGGCTGCATCCGCTGGTTGAGAGAATCGCGGACAGTGAGCTTGGATCGCCCACTATGTTCGAGGTCTCCACAGCTCTGGCAATTCTCTATTATGCGGAAGTCTGCCATCCCGATGTAGTCGTATGGGAGACAGGTCTTGGGGGAAGGCTGGATGTAACGAATATCGTAACCCCGATTGTGTCTGTAATTACGAATGTCGGCCATGATCATACCGATGTCCTGGGAGATACGCTTGAGAAGATCGCCTTTGAGAAAGCCGGGATTATCAAGCCCGGTGTTCCTGCTGTAAGCTGCGTAAGCCAGCCGGAGGCAATAGCGGTTCTGAAGGCCAAAGCTGAGGCCGGCAAATCCACGCTCTATCTTGCCGGAGAGGATTTCGGCTATGAGAATGTCCGGATCGAGGACGGCTTGCAGACCTTTACCTTCAAAGGTCCTTTCCGTACGCTTGAGCTTGGAATCGCCATGAAGGGCGAGCACCAGCTCAGTAATAGTGCTGGAGCTATGATGGTGCTGGAGGTTCTGCGCCAATATATGGCGTTCATGCTGGAGGATGACGATGTGGCGGAAGGCTTCCGCCGCACTTTTTGGGCGGGAAGGCTGGAGGAAGTGAGCACTTCTCCGCGAATTGTACTGGACGGGGCACATAATCCTGAAGGTGCGGAGAGCCTGGCTAGAAGTCTGCCGCAGTTTTATAAGTACAATAAATTAAATTTGCTCATGGGAATGCTGGCTAATAAGCATCATGAGTCATACTTCAAGCATATACTGCCTATAGTGGATACGCTCATCCTGACCGAACCGGATTTCCGGAAAAAAATGGACGCGGAAGACCTGCAGGCCATCGCAGAACGTCTGCGCGAGAAATATGCCAAAGAAAATTTGGAAATCATTGTAGAACATAATTGGGGCCAAGCGCTACAGCTGCTGCAGTCGATCACAGCGGAGAAGGACCTTGCGGTTGTCTCTGGAACGCTGTATTTGATCTCTGATGTGCGCAGTACGCTTTTAGGGCAACCCGATTCTGAAAAAGGCTGGTGACGAACTGTTGGATACTACTGAACGTGTGCATTTTATAGGGATCGGCGGCTACGGTATGAGCGCGATAGCCCGGGTAATGCTGGAAATGGGATATACGGTTACGGGCTCTGACGTGGCGGCTCAGGAATTGACCGAGAAATTGATTGCCAAAGGCGCCAAGGTCTATATCGGACATACGGCGGAGCAGGTGAAAGGCGCGGACCTGGTCGTGTATTCCACGGCTTTGGCGAGTGATAATGTAGAATGGGTAGAAGCGGAACGGCTTAAGATTCCGGTTCTGCACCGCTCGCAAATGCTGGCCCGGCTGCTGAATGAGCGCAAGGGTGTGGCTATTGCCGGTGCGCATGGCAAAACTACCACCTCTTCTATGATCGCTCTTATCATGGAGGACTGCGGGGTAGACCCGACTTATATTATCGGCGGAGAAATTATGAATGTCGGCACGAATGCGAAAGCAGGACAAGGGGAGTATGTTGTAGCTGAAGCGGATGAAAGCGACGGCTCCTTCCTGCAGTACCATCCTTGGCTGGGCATCGTTACGAATATTGAAGCGGATCATCTGGAGAACTACGGCGGTGATTTTGGACGGCTGAAGGCAGCCTATGTGCAGTTCATGAACCAGATGCGTGAGGATGGCACTGCGATTGTCTGTGCGGATGATGAGACAGCCGCCTCCCTTCTGCCGGAAGTGACAACGAATGTCATCACCTATGGCATTCATTCAAAGGCTGCAGATTACACTGCGACTGATATTGTTCTTGGCGACCGCCAGGTGTCGTATACAATGAACTACGGCAGCGAGGTGCTGGGCCGGATTGAACTGTCTATTCCCGGAAAGTACAATCTCTATAATTCCATGGCAGCAGTGATCGCTTGTCTGAAAGCAGGAATTTCGTTCGATGCGATTGCCGCCTCCATTGTGAAGTTCCACGGCGCGAAGCGGCGGTTCCAGGTGCTTGGAGAAGTCAATGATATTCTGGTCATTGATGATTATGCGCATCATCCAACGGAGATTCAGGCAACGATCAGTGCAGCCAAGGCAACCGGCAAGCGGATTATCGCCGTTTTCCAGCCACAGCGCTACACACGTACCTTCTTCCTGCTGGATGCCTTCAGCCGTGCCTTTAGTGAGGCCGATGAAGTCATTATTACCGACATCTATTCGCCGGCTGGAGAGAAGCAGATAGAGGGCGTTAGTTCCGCTAAGCTGGTAGAATTGATCGTGCAGAACAGCAATGCCGGTGCAAGGCATCTGCCGACTAAGGAAGCTGTGCTGGCCGATTTGCAGGGCCGTCTTGCTCCGGGTGATCTCGTTCTCACAATGGGCGCAGGAGACATCTGGAAGGTCGGATATGCACTTGCCGATGGATTGAAGAAGCTCTAAAACTTGTATCACAATATAGGTAATTTACGGAAACGGCTGCTGCCCTTTTAGATAAGGGTGGTTATGCCGTTTCTTTTTTATGGAAAAATATTTTTGAAAAATCCACAAAACGACAAAAACAGGATGCACTTTGGGGTAATATATGCTAGACGCTTAGCGGCGCGGACAGAGATATAGAAACTATGAGAGTAGGAGACGAAGACATGAGGGAGAAAATGTTGTTTATTTCTGCAGAGAACCCATTTCCGCAAGACAGCGGCGGCAAGCTGAGAACGGGCAATATCCTGAATATTTTACTGGCTAAATATGATGTGGACCTGTTAACCTACCGCAATCAAAAGCCCGCAGCAGAGAAAAAAGGAGTGCCAGCCCTTTCCGTACATGAGGTTGAACGCACAATGAATTACCGCAAGGCCATGCTCCGTTCGTTATATAAATGGCGCAACAGCTCTTATATGAGTCATGCAGACGTAGATATGCGCAGCCGGATTAATGAGCTCAGCCGCCAGACTAATTATAGTCATGTATTTATATCACATAGCCTCCTTGGGAGCTGTATTGATATTGTCAGGCAAACGCTGCCCGGGGCCGTCATTGTTACCGATGCCCACAATTTCGAGAGCGGCCTGTCCGCACAGCTTGCAGAGAAAAAGCAGGGGCTTGCCAAGCTGTTTTATTCGCTTAACGCTTTATGGACACGGCGGGATGAATTGAAGCTGATGAATAAAACAAATCTGCTGCTGACCACCTCGGAGCAGGACGCTTTGGCCTTCAAGGCGCTATCGCCCGCAAATTCAAGCAAGGTTCAAGTCATTCCGAACTTTATTCGTCTGGAGGATTATCCTGCAAAGAAGAATATCCCCAAAGAAAAGTGGATTATTTTACCGGGCAACATGAACTATTTTCCAAATGTTAACGCAGCCACTTATTTCTACCGCGATATCTATCCGCTCGTGAAGGCGAAGGTGCCGGAGATCAAGTGGTATATCGTTGGCCGGGATGTGCACCCGGAGGTCGCGGCTCTGGCTGAAAAAGACTCCTCCATCGTAATCACCGGTTACGTTGACAGTGTGGCCGACTATGTGCGCAAAGCTCAGGTTGTCATTGCTCCCCTGCGGGAAGGAAGCGGGACACGTCTGAAAATTCTGGAGGCCTGGGCGCTTAAAACACCTGTAGTATCAAGCTCAAAGGGAGCGGAGGGCCTGCGCTATGAGCATTCCAGAAACATAGTGATTGCCGATGATCCGGTAGCCTTTGCAGACAGTGTGGTTCAGCTCCTACAGGATCATGAACGGGGAATAGTGCTGGCGGACCATGCATACGAAACGCTGCTTGCCTATTACGAAGCGGGTAGTGTCAGGGAAAAACTGCTCCGTTTCGTTTGAGTTTGTGTATTTTTCACAAAAAAATATTTTTTACCCTATAAATCGACATACATTTGGGCGAAAATGCGCTACTATTGATCTACATCTAAAGTTTCATAAAAAGCGGCGGGATGGTCCCCAGTCTGCTTTTTTTCTGCATATTTGTTTGCATAGATAGTTTTCATAGAAATAAGGAGCTAAAGCCATGAGAAAGAGAATGCTCTTCCTGTCAGCCCGGAATCAATGTGGCGAGAATCTTGGAGATGAACTCAGAACAGAAAATTTTCTTAATATCCTATTGGAGAAATTCGATATTGATCTCCTGGAGTATTGCCATTGCGAGCAGGAGCTGCTAACCGGTTCCGTACCTGCTCTTACCGTCCACCGGGTCAATCGGATCTCTACGCCCGGAGGGCCGCTGCTGCGTACGCTGAACAGGCTGCGTTCCGGCACTGATCCGGCAGACGCCGGTAAACATTTGCGGACCAGGATCAAGGAGCTGTGCGGCCTCCATACCTACAGCCATGTGTTTATATCACACAGACTGCTGGCGAACTGTATTGATATGGTTGCTTCTTTGCTTCCCGGAGCGGTCATTATTACGGATGCTCAACGGACCTTGAGGAGACCTGCGGGTAGGGAAGGGATAGGCAAGCGGGGGATTAAGCAACATTACCATAAGATAAATGCGGCACGGGTCCGCCGGGATGAGCTCAAGCTAGTGAATAAGACCGGCCTCTTGCTGACGGCTTCCGAGTGGGATGCTTTGTCCTTCAAGGCTTTATCCTTTGCCGACGCCGGAAAGGTGCATGTCATTCCGCCTTTTGTTAATCTGCAGGAATATCAGTATTCTGAGCCTGCCCGCAAAGAGAACGGGATTGTGCTCCATTGGAACATGCATACCGTTAAGGGGAAGAATGCCGGCCTATTATTTTACAGGAAGATATATCCTTTAATTCAGGCCGAAATACCGGATTGCAAGTGTTACATAATGGGGGCGGATGTGCACCCGGAGCTTCTGGAACTGGCCAAAGCGGATTCCTCTGTTGTGATCGCCCAAGAAGTCGGGCTTGCTGCGGATTATATACGCCGGTCGAAAGCGGTTATTGCCTCTTTGCGTGAGGGATACGGAGAACTGATGCAGATTCTTGAAGCCTGGGCGCTTCGGACTCCAGTGGTGACAAGTCCGAAGGGCGCGGAGCAATTAATCTGCGAAAATGGGCGGAATATATTGCTGGCAGACACTGCCGAGGGGATTGCCGATCATGTGGTGAAGCTGCTGCAGACACCCGAGCTTGGTTCCATCATCGCGGAGCGGGCTTACCGGACGCTGCTCAAGCACTATGAGCTGAAGAAAGTTAAGGCTAAAGTGCTAAGTCTGGTGTAATTATAGCAAAATAGCATATCTTCCTCTCGTCTATCATATATTTCTTTATAGAATAGACGACAGTGAGGTGTAGGCGCTTGAGTAACGGAAGAATGACATTCCGGTTTGATGTGGATAGGGAGAAGAGCAGACCTGAGCCGCTGGAGCGCAGGTCAACAGCAGGGCTGGGAACAGCCAAGGAGTACGCGGAAATAGAGCTGCGGCGGGAGGCCGAGTTGCGGCGGCGGTCAATTGATACTGATTCTGAGGCTGAGCAGGCAGGGCATTTAGTAGAACTTGGCGAGTATGATCTTATTGACCTCCGCAGGCAGGAACGGGGGGAAGGGTTCAGAGAGCTTGATGATACAAGGCAGTCGTTCTTTCGCTCTGGTCATGCGCCTGATTTATGGGAGCGGGAGCCGCGTTATCCACTTGTTCCTCAAGGTGACCCTGAGGATGAATACGGGGAGCGGTACCGGTCCGGTGAATGGAAAACAGAGGCTGAGTCTTTCGGCGATATTCCGCTGTCCGGGGGTGGCTACAGCGGCAGCTATCATACCCGCCGTCCCTCCTATTGGTGGAAGCTTGCCCTTGCCATAACGGGTGCATTAGGAACCGGTGTGCTGCTCGGATATGCCGCTTTATCTTTTATAGGCGGAGGAAGCCTGGCGGGGGGAGGCGGCAATACCAAAGTGGACTCGGCTGTTGTGCAGAACGGTACGACCGCGGCAGATGGACAGACCTTGGCAGGAAATACGGACTCCGGGCCTTCCGGTACCGCAAAAGACGGAGTAAGCCGGATTCCCGTACAAGTGGCGGCACAAAGCTATTATCTCCTGCAATACGGTGTCTTCAGCACACCGGCGGGTGCGGAGCAGGCAAGGCAGGATCTGCTGGATACCGGTCTTGCCGCGGCTCTCGACCCTGCGGACGGCAACCGGGTGTATGCCGGCATGTCGCCTGACCGCGAGCAGGCCAAGCTGCTCAGCAGCGGTCTGAAGAATCAAGGAATCGAGCTTTATGTAAGAGGGGTGACACTCCCGGCTGTAGAACAAGCTGCCTATGCGGGAAAGGCTGAACCGGTGAACAGCTATTTCGCTGCCAGCGGGAAGCTGCTGAATGAAATGAGCGGACTGTCGGCTTCGCTGTTAAGCGGACAGGGCCAGGCAGCTGACAGCTCGGCGGTCAGCGATCTTCACATGCAGTGGACCGAAGCGGTTAAGACGCTTGAGCCCGGATTGCCAGCAGAAGCCCGGAATCTTTGCGCAGAGCTTGAGAAATCCATGAGCCAGGGGATTTCCGCACTGAACGAGTATAAGAAGAACAAAGCCCAAGGCCATCTGTGGGAGGTGCAGGAAGCCATGATGAGCTTCCTCACCGGACAGAAGCGCCTGCTGTCCCTGCTTGCTGAATGAGTGTACAAATGAATATGTTATGGAGATCCTCCGCTTACGGTTTTCCGCCGGGCGGGGGATTTTTTTGCTGCCCGAGTGGTAATCATTTCCGTACCGGATTTTGCGTTTGTATTGAACTCCGTTTCACCGTATAATAATTAGGGTGTCAAAAAATGGCGAGGGAAGACTTAGATGAAGAAGAAAAATGTAGGTATACTGCTGTTATTTCTTATTCTGGGCTGGCTGGCCGGGGCGTGGATCGCCAAGCTGCTGGAGCCCGTGAGAGCTCTGTCTTTTCTTACAACCTCGACTGTACTTAAATGGTCGCCGCAAGCCGATTTGGACATCATATCCTATGACATCACTATTCATTTGAAATTGTGCTTGCTCAGCCTAGCCGGTATTATCATAGCCCTGTGGCTCTACCGGAGACTATAGCATTCGCTGCTGAATTCAGAAGGGACGTTTATACTGTGGAGCATGACAACTCACGTCTTATTATTCTTGCTTCGGGCTCGCCGCGCCGCCGGGAGCTGTTATCTCTTCTGGGCTTGCCCTTCGAGGTAATGGTTAGCGACGCTGATGAGAGCACGCCACCGGGCTTGACGCCGGAGGAAATTGTGCGCATTCTGGCTTTGCGTAAAGCAGAAGCCACCATGCATGCCGTGGGAGAGCAGAGTGCTCTTATCATTGGCAGCGACACGATTGTCGTGCTCGATGATAAGGTGCTTGGCAAGCCGGTAGACCGGCAAGACAGCAGAAACATGCTGCGGATGCTTCAGGGCAAGACCCATCAGGTATACACCGGAGTCGCTTGCATCGGGACGGAAGGCAGAACTGTAGTTGAGCACCGTGTAACCTCTGTAACCATGAGAGAGATGAGCGAAGAGGAAATTACCGCCTACATTGCTACCGGGGAGCCAGCCGACAAGGCCGGCTCTTATGGGATTCAAGGACTGGGCGCCACACTGGTGGAACGGATTGACGGCTGCTATTTTAACGTGGTCGGATTGCCGCTTTCGCTGCTGGGGAGCATGCTGTCCAGCTTTGGCATTTCTGTGCTGGGCCGTCAAGGAGCGCAATAGGAAAGAGGGATAGGGATGGAGACGCAATTACTTATGCTGCGGGACCTCCCCCATGAAGAACGACCACGAGAGCGCATGATGCACTATGGGGCGGAATCACTTAGCCAGGCGGAGCTGCTGGCCATTCTGCTGCGTACAGGTACGCGGTCGGAATCGGCTATTCATATTGCCCAGCGGATGCTGGGACAGGCAGGAGGTCTCCGCGGGCTGGCGGACCTGAGTATTGAAGAACTGACGAATATCAAAGGCATCGGTCTTGCCAAGGCCGTGCAACTGAAAGCTGGCATAGAGCTGGGGAGACGTATGGCAAACTCCCGGCTTACCGAACCGGTCATCATCCGCAGTCCGAAGGACGCGGCGGAGATTCTGACCGAGCAACTGCGTTATTTGCAGAAGGAGCATTTTGTCTGTCTCTTTCTGAATACGAAGAATCATGTTATTGCGCAGGAGACATTATCCATGGGCAGCCTCAACGCCTCCATTGTGCATCCCCGCGAGGTGTTTCGGGCAGCTATGAAATGCAGCAGCGCAGCTATTATATGCGCACACAATCATCCGAGCGGCGATCCTACGCCAAGCCCGGAGGACATTTCTCTCACCTCAAGATTGCTCCAGGCTGGTGAAATTGTCGGAATCGACGTGCTGGACCACCTGATCATTGGTGACGGCAGCTTTGTAAGTTTGAAGGAAAAAGGCTTTATGTAATATAATTGTCCAGATACACAAGGAAAAGGAGAATACAAGCATGTTAGGTGGTTTTACGAAAGATTTAGGAATTGATCTGGGGACAGCGAATACGCTAGTCTATGTACGCGGCAAGGGGATCGTTGTCAGAGAGCCTTCCGTTGTGGCCATTAATACAGATACCAAGTCGATAGAAGCCGTAGGCGAATCTGCCAAAAAAATGATCGGCCGTACGCCGGGAAATATCCGGGCCATTCGTCCAATGAAGGATGGAGTAATTGCCGATTTTGATACCACGGCTACAATGATTAAATATTTTATCCGCCAGGCGCAGAAACAGCGCTCTATGTTCCAGCGCCATCCGAATGTGATGGTCTGTGTTCCATCCGGTATTACCGCTGTTGAGCAGCGTGCAGTTGAAGATGCTACGAAGCAGGCGGGAGCGCGTGAGGCTTACATTATCGAGGAGCCTTTTGCCGCTGCCATCGGTGCGGATCTCCCGGTGTGGGAGCCAACAGGCAGTATGGTTGTGGATATCGGCGGAGGCACCACCGAAGTGGCCGTAATCTCCTTGGGCGGTATCGTAACCAGCCGTTCTGTAAGAGTGGCCGGAGATGAGGCGGATGAGTCCATCATTCAATATATCAAACGCCAGTACAACCTGATGATTGGAGAACGCACTTCAGAGCAGCTTAAGATGGATATAGGCTCTGCCCTTCCGCTTGAGAAGGCTGAGACGATGGAAATCCGGGGCCGTGATCTCGTGACCGGACTGCCGAAGACGCTGACCATTACATCTGACGAAATTTGCGAAGCATTATCGGATACCGTTAATTCGATTATGGAAGCTGTTAAGGTAACGCTGGAGAAATGTCCGCCGGAGCTGGCAGCCGACATTATGGACCGCGGTATTGTTCTTACGGGCGGGGGAGCGCTGCTGCGCAATCTGGATAAGCTGCTGGCCCGCGAGACAGGAATGCCGGTCATTGTAGCCGAGAATCCGCTGGATTGTGTGGTTATCGGAACAGGCAAAGCCCTTGAGAATATTCATCTCTTCAAGAGCCGCAGTGGCTCCAATCTTCGCTCCAAGCGATAAGCATCGGTTCTGCATGTGAACGTCAACCCCTGATATGGGAGAAATACGTTTGTTAGAGGGTGTTGAAACTGTTTAAGCTGTTTAATAATAAACGTCTATTCATATTATTGATTACACTGGTTATGTTTATCGTTGTCATGGGGTTCAGTCTGGGGGCAAGGAAATCCTTGTCCTGGCCGGAGAATTTTCTCAGAGATACGACCGGTTTCGTGCAGAATCTGTTCTACAAGCCCGCTGGATATGTAGCGGGCTTGTTCCAAGATATCGGGAATTTGCATGATCTTGCCGAGGAGAATGAGCAGCTCAGAATCCTGGCTGCCCAGTATGCGCGGGATAAAGCTCAGTATAATTTCATCAAGGCGCAGAATGAACTATACAAAAAAGATCTTAAATTTACTCAGGCCCAGAAGAATCTGTACAATTATGAGTACCATATTGCCAACGTTGTCAGCGTGACTACCGAGCCTAGCAATAACACACTTGTTATTGATCTCGGGTCAAAGGACGGAATTAAGCCTAATATGTCCGTGACCTCTGTAGAGGGATTGGTTGGTGTGATCAGCAAAGTAAGCAATTTCACTTCCACGGTGAAGCTAATGACCATGATGGATGTGAATGATCCGAACTCCCAGCCGCCGATTGCTGCAACGGTCTTCAACAAAGAAGGCAATACCTTCGGCATGATTGAATCCTACGACCAGCAGACCGGCATGCTGATGATGAACAAGATTCCTGCAGGCAATCCGGTTGCTGTGAATGATACCATCATCTCTTCCGGTATTGGCGGATTGTACCCTCGCGGGATGACGATTGGAACAGTCAAAAGCGTTAAGGTCGGAGAGTACGGATTAACTTCAACGGCAATCATCGAACCGGCAGCGGGTTTTCAGGATTGGAAGGAATTGTTCGTTGTCTTTACGGAGGAGCGTGCCGAATAGTGAAGATGCGCAGGTCCGTCTTAATTCTGCTGTTGTTTCTATTATTTATCATTGAGGGCACGATTATGCCCTGGCTGCTACCGGATGCCTGGGAGATGCGGATCATTCCCAATCTCGTTTTTGTCGTGATTCTATTTGTTACGGTATATCATCACCGTCATACGGCACTTATACTTGGCTTATCCTTCGGAATGCTGCATGATGTGGTATTTTATGGCCGGATTCTTGGCGCCCATTCCTTTGCGATGGGGCTGTCCGCTTATTTGATTGGCCTGGTGTTCCAGCTTCCGCGTGCGCCGCTGCCGCTGATGATGTCTGTTATCCTGCTGGGCAGCCTTCTTGAGGACAGCATGCTGTTTGCGATTTACAGCGTCTTCAATTTAGGCCAGGTTCCTTATAATTGGGCACTGCTGCATCATATGCTGCCTACGATGTTGTTTCATTTTGTCATTGCCCTGCTCCTCTATGTTCCTCTTCGGCGCCAACTAGAGCTGCTGAAGAAAGAGACCCGCAAGGAGGAGGCTGCTTGAGCCGGACTACATTTTCTTACATGGGAAAGAAGGAATTTGCCTGGCCCGGCACGAATGAATGAGAATGGGGGGACAGGCATATGACAGTACAATCCAAGCATGTAAGGATAAAGGGCATCAAAGATGGCCTGGTTTTCCTGCTCGACGACAAGTGCCCCTTTGAAGATCTCTTAAGCGAGCTACGCTATAAGCTGGAGCACAGTCATCAAAATATTTTGACCGGACCCATTATGCATGTGGATATCAAGCTGGGCAGCCGTGCTGTAACTGAGGAAGATAAGGAAGCCGTGCTGGACATTCTGAAAAGCCAGGGCAACCTGCTGATCCGGTCCATAGATGCTGTAGAGGAGCCTTCCGACAAGGACGAGGATGCTCTGTTTCTGATGAGTGGAATGCTTCGTTCCGGCCAGGTGCTGCACCATGAAGGGAATCTTCTGTTTCTGGGCGATGTGAACCCGGGCGGGACAATATCCTGTACCGGTGATATTTATATTCTCGGAGCACTCCGGGGAATGGCTCATGCCGGTGTAGACGGCAATCAGGAGGCGATCATCGCTGCTTCTTTGCTGTCACCGACACAACTGAGGATAGCCGATGTAATCAGCCGCCCTCCGGATGAATGGGGAACCCGGGAGAGCAGCATGGAATTTGCCTATTTAACGGACGGCGCTATGCAGATCGACAAAATTCATAATATAGTCAAATTACGTCAGGGTTTAAATGTGTTTAAAGGGGTGTAGCCTCCATGGGAGAAGCGATTGTCGTAACCTCGGGCAAAGGCGGAGTGGGTAAAACAACCACAACGGCCAATATTGGCACCGCGCTTGCATTGCAGGGCAAAAAAGTATGTCTGGTCGATACCGACATTGGACTGCGGAATCTGGATGTAGTCATGGGGCTGGAGAACCGCATCATTTATGATCTTGTCGATGTAGCAGAAGGCCGCTGCCGCCTTAACCAGGCGCTGGTCAAGGACAAGCGCTTTGATGATCTGTACATGCTGCCGGCGGCTCAGACGAAGGACAAGACCTCTGTTACACCGGAGCAGGTGAAGGATATTGTGCTTGAGCTCAAGAAGGAATATGAATATATCCTGATTGACTGTCCGGCGGGAATCGAGCATGGGTTCCGCAATGCCATTGCCGGTGCAGATAAGGCTATTGTCGTTACCACGCCGGAGCATGCTGCGGTGCGGGATGCAGACCGGATTATTGGCCTTTTGGAGCAGTCGCATGTTGAGTCGCCGAAGCTGGTGGTTAACCGGATACGGCCGGGGCTTATAAAATCAGGGGATATGCTCGATATTGAGGATATTCTGCAGGTGCTGAATATTGATCTGATCGGAATTGTTCCCGATGATGAGCTGGTGATCAAGGCGGCGAATAGCGGTGAGCCAACGGTTATGAATCCCGATTCGGCTGCGGCAATCGCCTACCGCAACATTGCCCGGCGTATTCTCGGGGATGCCGTACCGCTTATGCAGCTAGACCGCAAGCCGGGGGCATTCAAGAAATTTAAGAAGTTCTTTGGTATGGGCTGAACGTATATACTGCATGATTAGAAGATCAATCTATCGCATGATCCCGCCAGCAGTAAACTCTGCGGCGGGATTTTTTTGCGACAACCCAATTTGCCGCATTTCTGTAATCCACCTCGGCCGGGGCTTGTTCTAAAGCAGCTTGGATACTTCATAAAATGATAGTAAAACAAGCCCGCCGGAGGGATGAATATGGAACAGAAATCCAATATTAAAGGCCGCCGCAAGGATCGCATCCGCAGCCTGCTCGAGCTTGAGGATGTCCCGCAAGCATCGGCAGTGCCGCCGATGTTTGCCCTGCCTGATCAGACATCTACCTTCAAGGAGTGGGGAGCGGGAGCCAGGCATAATACTTCGGCTCCCTCTGAACCTGACCCCGAGGCCCTATGGAAGCAGCGGCGCGGAGGCTGGATGGATGAGGGAGGCGGGGACAAGCCGAGGTTTGTTTCCGGTTTTATGCGGAGATTCATTGCAAGCATCATTGTGTTTGGCGCCGTGTGGGGTATATTTGCCATTAGAGAGCCTTGGGCGCTGAAAGCGCAGGCCTTTATCACCGATGCGCTCAGCAGAGATATGGATTTTGCCGCCGCCCAGGTCTGGTATGAGGAGCATTTTAGCGGAGCACCGGCATTTATCCCGATGTTTGGCGATAAAGAGGAGCCGGCTGAGAAGGTAACGGCCAAATCGGAGCTTAGTGCCCCGATTGAGGGAAGCATCGTACTTCCTTTTGAGGCAGCACTAAAAGGTGTGGAGATCATGCCCAAAGAAAATTCAAGCGGCACGCTCACAGTGAAAAGTGTAGATACCGGACGCGTGTTGTCCGTTTCTAAAGAGGCGCAGGGCGGAATTCGGATAACTGTCCGCCATACAGGAGACATAACGGCGGAATACGGCCATTTGAGCGGGACAAGGCTGGCGGTTGATGACTGGGTGCAAAGCGGGGACAGCATCGGATGGCTGCAGGAAACGGAGAATGCTTCAGCTCCGCTGCTTTTTTTTGCGGTTATGAAAGACAAGACTTATATTGATCCCGCCGAAGTGGTATCGTTTGATTAGGATCCGGGGCATCGAGCTGTCACTGCACCCCCTGTTCGTATTGATTATGTTCTTTTCGGTCCTCACCGGGCAATTTCTGGAGCTGCTCACTTTATTCACGATTGTATTGATCCATGAAATGGGACATGTCTGCGCTGCCTTGCTCAGCGGGGTGACGGTGAAATCTGTACAATTGCTTCCTTTCGGGGGAGTGGCTGTTATGGAGGATCACGGCCGCCTTACTGCGGCCCGGGAGATCGGCATCGCGCTTGCCGGCCCGCTGCAGAACGGTGTGATGATCCTTATGGCGCTTGGGCTCCAGCATATCGGGTATGGCAGCAGTGCGTTTCTTGCTTATTTTATACAGGCCAATGCCATTATCGCACTTTTTAATCTTCTCCCGGTCCTGCCCCTCGATGGGGGCAAAATCTTTCAAGCGGCCCTCAGCCTGCTGCTGCCGTATTACTTCACGTTGCTATGGAGCGGCAGAGTAAGCATCGTGGCCAGTGCGTTTGCTCTGGTCTATGCGTTGCTGCCGCTGGGCAGCGGCGGCGGACTCCGGCTGAACCTGCTGATGATCGGCTTGTTCCTGCTGTATTCGAATCTTACAGACCAGCGTAATTTGCCATACCGTTTCGTGGCTTTTTTGATGAATAGAGAGTCCGCGTACGAGCGTTATCAGCAGTCGGGAAGTGCCGCGCATCCGATAGTAGCCTTTTCCGCGAAACCTTTGGATGATATATTGCGTCTATTTAAACGTAACCAATACCATTTTATCTATGTAATGAATGAGGAGAAGAATGTGGTGGCCGTTGTGCCGGAGCAGAAATTGATTTCCTCTTATTTTGGAATGTGAACCAGAGGTGAAGCCATGAAACAAATGATCGTTCACTGCACGCAGTCTATTACCCGAATGGCTCTTCTGGAGAATGGGAGTCTTGTGGAATATGCGGCTGAACGCGATCAGCAGCAAGGACTGGCCGGCAGCTATTATAAGGGCAGGGTTGTAAATGTGTTACCAGGCATGCAGGCTGCTTTTGTTGATATCGGACAGAAGAAGAACGCCTTTTTATATGTAGATGATGTTCTGCCTCCCCACTTGGAGAAGCAGCCGGAGGTTAAGCCCTCTATTGAGATGCTGCTTAAGCCCGGGCAGGAAATTGTCGTTCAGGTGAGAAAAGAGCCGCGCGGCGGCAAAGGGGCGCGCGTTACGACGCACTATACTCTTCCGGGACGCTGGGTGGTATACATGCCTTTTGCTGAGTATGTGGGTGTATCCAAAAAAATCAGCCGTGAATCCGAACGGGCCCGCCTGAAGGGAATCGGTGAACGGCTGCGGCGGCGGGAAGAGGGGCTTATCATGCGGACTGTATCGGAGGATGAGCCGGTGGAGGCCGTTGAGGGGGATTTAACTTTTTTACGCGCACAGTGGGAGATGATTAGCAGCCGGGCGCAAGAAGCTGTGGCTCCAGCCCATCTGCATAGCGACCTCAGCATTGTCCAGCGGTTCATCAGGGATGCGTTCAATCCGCAGAAGGATGAGCTGATGATTGATTCGGCCAAAGCGGTCCGCGAGGCGGAAGCTTTTCTGAATGATATGGCTCCCGGGAGGTACAAGCCTATTGGATTCTACCGTGGACAGGAGTCCATCTTCACCGCCTATGGCGTGCAGGAGCAGCTGCACAGAAGCTTTGCCCGCAAAATCACTATGGAGGGCGGAGCAACGCTGATATGGGATGAGACAGAGGCGCTTACCGTGATTGATGTCAATACGGCTCAATATACCGGCGGAGCTACACTCGAGGAGACTGTGACGCGTACGAATCTTCTGGCGGCGGAGGAGATCGGCCGGCTTATCCGGCTGCGGGATACAGGGGGCATCATTATCATCGACTTTATTGATATGGAGCAGGAAGAGCACCGGAGGATGGTTACTGAACGGCTGGAGGGTGTGATCAGCCGTGACCGTACTCAGACGCATATTCTCGGCTGGACCCATCTTGGTCTTCTGGAGATGACCCGCAAGAAGGCTAGGCATGATTCCGCAGGCTTTGCCCCGGTAATTTGTCAATGCTGCGGGGGAACCGGCAAGGTTGGCGCGTGGCTGGAATAGTGTGAATCCGCACAAAATCTGTTTTTTTATCGTGGTATGTTATTGACTGTCTATAATTAGTATGATAATATCGTTAAGTATGTGTCTGGTTATTCTAATCCTGCACATGCTGTAACCGCTCCGATCGGGTACATAAGCGCGGTTCCTACGGGAACTTGCCACCTAGACTAGGCGAGTCTGAGACATGAGGAGGTGCAAGTACAATGTATGCAATTATCGAAACTGGCGGTAAGCAATACAGAGTCCAAGAAGGCGATGTGTTGTTCATTGAGAAGCTGGAAGCTGAAGACGGCGCAAGCGTAACGTTTGACCGTGTCTTGGCTGTTTCTAACGAAGGTGGTCTGACTGCAGGAACTCCGCTGGTAAGCGGCGCGTCTGTAACAGCCAAAGTCGAGAAACATGGTAAGGGTCAGAAGGTTGTAGTTTACAAATACAAACCTAAGAAGAACTACCACAAGAAGCAAGGTCATCGTCAACCGTACACTAAAGTAACTATCGAGAAGATCCAGGCGTAAGAAGGTGCGTTAATGATTAACGTGCGGATTACACGGGTGTCTGATCAGGGTGCGATTGTCGGTTTTACTGTAAAAGGGCATGCGGAGTTCGCTAAGAAGGGCTGGGATATCGTGTGTGCCGGTGTTTCCACTGCTACATTTGGAACGGTGAACTCGATTGAGAAGCTGACTGGCGTTATTCTGGACACTTCAACCGATGATGGATTTCTAAGCGGAACCCTGGTTCCGGTGGACAATCCCGAAGTTTCCGCCAAGGTTCAGCTGCTGCTGGAGTCTATGGTCGTAATGCTCAGCGATATCGCAGAATCATACGGGAAGTATATTAAGATACAGCAAGTCATTATTTGAAGAAGGAGGTTGACCAACATGTTGAAATTGGATCTTCAGTTTTTCGCATCGAAAAAAGGTGTAGGTTCCACAAAAAACGGACGTGATTCCCACTCGAAACGTCTTGGCGTGAAGCGTGCTGACGGTCAAGCAGTAACCGGCGGCAACATTCTGGTTCGTCAACGCGGAACCAAAATTCACCCAGGCACGAACGTAGGCATCGGTAAGGATGATACCTTGTTCGCTTTGGTGGACGGTGTAGTGAAGTTCGAACGTTGGGGCCGCGATCGCAAGAAAGTGAGCGTGTACCCGGTTGATGTCGCTCCGGTAGCAGCGGCACTGGAAGCGTAAGCTTTCGGAACTAATCGCAAGTAGAAGCCTCCGGCATGAGTGCCGGGGGCTTTTTTGCAAAAGACAAGAAGTTATAAAATTCAAGCTTTGAATGCTGGTGACCTGCGAAGAAAGCCTGTGTTATACTGGAAAATGGTAAATATCAAGCAAAAAGAAACGGTTACATCGGCATGAATTTTGCGAACTGAGGGACGGGGAGAAAGAATGAAATCCTGGAAAAGTATCGTCTGGGCTGTCATGTTATCCGTATTGCTTCCTTTAGGTCTCGTGTATTGGCATACCTCCCTTTTCACATGTCTGCTGCTCGGCGTATGGGTGGCAGCGGTGCTTGCTTTCAGCTTTGTTTACAACCGGCGTCATTTTGAAGAGGAGCTGCGTTTACAGGAGAAAACTCTGCAGCAGGCGGCGAACCGGACACTGAATCATCATCGTCATGATTGGATGAACGATCTGCAAGTGCTTTACGGATATATCCAGCTGGGCAAGCCTGATAAATCCTTGGAGTGTGTGGGAAGAATAAAGGAGCGGATCGCGCTGGACAGCCGCATTTCAAAACTCGGCATTCCTTCGCTGGTGTTCTATTTACAATCTTTCCGCACCTACAGAAGCAGTCTGGAGCTGGAAGTGCAGGTGGAGGAAGGATTGCAGCTGGAGGACAAGCTTAGCCCGGAGACGGGCGATGAGCTGACTTCGGTGATTATGCAGACGGTAAGGGCTTATCAGTACAGCGGACTTGCTCCACAGGGCGATACGCGAAAGCTGCGCCTTGGTTTTTCACAGGATGGAGGAGACATTCTTATCTCTTTCGAAAGCGAGGATGATCATGGCAATCCTGAGCTGCTGCAGGGGCAAATTTATAATATAGTACAAGGAAAAATCATTAAAGCGGACCAGGCAAAACGAGGCGAAGCCTGCGTGAAGCTGCGGCTGCCGCTGGAGATGTAAGGAAGGTGAATATAATTGTTCGTAGATAAAGCCAAGATTTATGTAAAAGGCGGCGACGGCGGCGATGGTCTCGTGGCGTTCCGCCGGGAGAAATATGTGCCGGAAGGCGGACCGGCCGGCGGTGACGGCGGGCGTGGCGGCGATGTTATTTTTCGTGTGGACGAAGGCCTGCGCACACTGATGGATTTCCGTTACCAGCGCCACTTCAAAGCTGAACGCGGAGTAAAAGGGCGCAACAAAAGCCAGCATGGAGCGAACGCTGAGCATATGATCGTGCGCATCCCTCCGGGAACCGTACTGATTGACGATGATACCCAAGAAGTGATTGCCGACATGACCCGTCATGGACAGCAGGTGGTTGTTGCCCGCGGCGGACGGGGCGGACGGGGAAATACCCGTTTTGCCACACCGGCCAATCCAGCGCCAGAACTGGCGGAGAACGGTGAAGAAGGTCAGGAACGTTATATCGTCATGGAACTGAAGGTAATGGCCGATGTGGGGCTTGTGGGCTTCCCGAGCGTGGGGAAATCCACACTGCTGTCGGTGGTTTCTGCGGCTCAGCCCAAAATTGGAGCATACCATTTTACAACGATAACCCCGAACCTGGGTGTGGTCGATGTTGGGGATAGCCGTAGCTTTGTCATGGCTGACCTGCCGGGATTAATTGAAGGCGCCAGTGAAGGGGTTGGCCTTGGCCACGAATTCCTGCGTCACGTTGAACGTACCCGTATTATCATCCATGTGGTGGATATGTCCGGCTCCGAAGGGCGTGATCCCTTTGACGATTGGGTCAAAATCAATGATGAGCTGAGACAATACAATGCAAATCTGACCGACCGTCCGCAAATTGTGGCAGCGAATAAGATGGATATGCCTGAATCGGAGGAGAACCTGATTGCTTTCCGTGAACGTGTGGCGGAAGTCCGGCCGGATCTGGAGATCATGCCGATCTCTTCGCTTACCCGTCAAGGGGTGCAGGAGCTGCTCTACCGTGCAGCGGACATTCTTGACAGTATACCGGTTGCCCCTGTTGTTGAGGAGGTAGCGGAAACCTCGGAACGCAAGGTGTATAAGCTTGAAGCGGAAGAGGACAACTCCTTCACGATTACCCGCGACAATGATGCATTTGTGGTCAGCAGCCCTCGTATCGAGCGGATGCTGAAGCGGATGCAGCTTAGCACGCATGATGCCATTCTTAAGCTGGCCCGCACACTGCGCCATATGGGCGTTGATGCAGAGCTGCGTAAGCGCGGAGCGGTAGAAGGCACGATTGTACGTATAGGTGATTTTGAATTTGAATTTGTTGAGAACAGCAGCTACTATTAAGTCACTGGCTGCTTATGCCGCATATAATCGCCGATTGTGTTTCCCTGAGAGGGACATGCAATCGGCGATTTTTTCATGAAGAAACCTAATTCAAGCTGGCTGGGTACCTAAAAAGTTGTTGCATTTTACAGGCAAAATCCCGTATAATGTCCACTATAAAAACACAAAAGTCTTTGGGGTGAGGACGTTCGTGAAAGAGCGCTATTATTTGGTCCGCGAGGACATATTGCCTGACGCCGTGCTGAAGACCATGCAGGTCAAGCAGCTGCTTGAAGCGGGAGATGCCAAGACAGTGCATGAGGGTGTAGAACAGGTGGGGCTTAGCCGCAGCGCATTTTATAAATATAAGGATGGCATTCATTTGATTCATCAGCTGGAGCGCGAGCGGATTGTCACAATCTCCATTGATCTCGAGCATGAATCGGGCATGCTGTCCAAGGTTCTGGGCTGTGTTGCTGTACATGGCGCCAACGTGCTAACGATTAATCAGAGTATTCCGCTGCAGGGGCGGGCCAATGTGGTGATCTCTGTAGAGATATCGCATTTGAATCAGGAATTGGGTGATATGCTTGATAGCATGAAGGCGATCCCCGGAGTGAAGCGTGCTTTGATTATTGGGCAGGGCTAGACGCTTATACGGTATATTCAAGAAGTAATTCAGTGAAGCTGAGACGCACATAACTTTTAGGAGGATTCAAATGAAGCCGGTTAAAGTGGGGTTGCTGGGTCTGGGAACAGTGGGTACGGGAGTGGTCCGTATCTTGGTTGGGAATCAGGAGGATCTGAGCAGTCAGGTCGGCTCGCCGATTCTCATTGAACGTATTGCCGTGAAGAACACCGAGAAGCCCCGCGATATTGAAGTGGATGCTGCGATAATCACCGATGATCCCTGGGCGGTTATCCGTGATCCCGAAATTGATGTAATCGTCGAGGTGATGGGCGGAATCACGGGAACGAAAGAGTACATTCTTGAAGCACTTGAGCGAGGCAAGCATATTGTGACAGCCAATAAGGATTTAATGGCGCTACACGGCTCGGAGATTCTGGCCAAGGCCCAGGAGAAGCAGTGCGATGTGTTTTACGAGGCGAGCGTGGCTGGCGGGATTCCAATTATCCGCACGCTTATTGAAGGATTCTCCTCAGATAAAATTATGAAGATTATGGGGATCGTGAACGGAACCACCAATTACATACTGAGCAAAATGAGCCGGGAAGGTGCCTCCTATCATGATGTGCTGAAGGAAGCGCAGGAGCTGGGATATGCCGAATCTGATCCGACCTCTGACGTGGAAGGCTTAGACGCTGCACGCAAAATGGCCATTCTCGGTACCCTCGGCTTCCGTACGAATGTCGAACTGAGCGATGTCAGTGTAAAGGGCATTTCCGGAGTGAGCAAGGAGGATATCGCTTTTGCCAAAAGACTTGGATATGAGATGAAGCTGATCGGCATCGCCGAGAGCCAGGAAGACGAATTCAGCATCAGTGTACAGCCCACAATGATCCGCGCCAGCCATCCTATCGCTTCCGTGAACGGCGTCTACAACGCGGTGTATGTTTACGGTCAAGCCGTGGGAGAAACAATGTTCTATGGAGCCGGGGCAGGCGCAATGCCGACAGCTACCTCCATCGTAGCCGATCTGGTCGCCGTCATTAAGAACCTGAAGCTGGGCGTGAATGGACTGAAGCAGATCGTTCCTTACAAGCAGATGAAGCTGAGAAGTGACGAAGACATTTTTTATAAAAATTTTCTGCTGCTGCATGTAGATGACAAAGCGGGCGTACTGGCCAAAATTACGCAGGTGTTTGCTGAGTATGAGGTCAGCCTTGATTCCGTGGTGCAGCAAGCCAACCCGAATAATCCTGACGCTGAAATTATTATAGTAACGCACAATGCCAGCAAAGCGAGCATGAACAAAGTAATGCGGCATTTGGAGCAGCTCAAGGTCATTCACCGTATCAAGAGCCACTATCGTGTGGAAGGATGATCACCGGATTCTACCCCTGATTTTAGCTTCGCGCAATAATAATGAAGGAGATTCTACCAGCTATGAGTATGTACGGAAGGTCTAGAGTAAAAGTACCCGCCAGTACCGCCAATCTGGGTCCGGGATTTGATACGCTGGGCATGGCCCTGTCGCTGTATGCCTGGATCGAAATGGAAGAGGCTGCGGAACCGGTATTTCACCTTTACGGGGATGAGATGGCAGGTGTCCCCCGGGACAAAAGCAATCTGCTCTACCGGGTAGCCCAAATGGTATTTGCAGAAGCTGGTGTTACAATTCCTGAGCTCTCCATCACCATGTATTCCGAGATACCGCTCACAAGGGGCCTTGGCAGCAGTGCGTCGGCGATTGTTGGCGGAATGGCTGCGGCTAATGCTATGATAGGTTCACCGCTGGATAATGCCAAGCTGTTTGATATGGCGACCGCTCTGGAGAAGCATCCCGATAACGTCGGAGCATCGCTGTTCGGCGGCATGATTACAGCCGTTTGGGATGGTAAGCATGCCGATTACATACGGATTGAGCCGCCGCAGGAGCTTGAAGTGCTGGTCGTCATTCCCGAATTTGAGTTGTCGACCACCAAGGCGCGTGGTGTGCTTCCAGACAAGATTACGGTAAGCGATGCTGTCCATAACATTAGCCGAACTTCCCTTTTGACAGCGGCGCTGGCTGCGGGCAGGCTTGATCTGATCGGCCGGGCGATGCAGGACCGCTTGCATCAGCCATATCGCGCACCGCTTGTGCCCGGTATGGAGAAGCTGCTCGCTGAAGCACCGAAGCATGGGGCGCTTGGCATCGCGCTTAGCGGAGCAGGGCCTACACTACTCTGTATGGTTGACCGGCGGGAGCGCCGCAAGCAGGAGCTGGAGCGTTTCCTTGTGGAAACGATGCAGGAACACGGTATTCCGGCACGTACCTGCTGGCTGTCTCCTTGCAATGCGGGTGTTACTACAGAGCTGCTTGCAAGAAACGGGATGCAAAGCGAATCATTTTTGGATATGATAAAAGGAGAACAACAGTCATGAAATCAATAGCGGTTTTGCCGCAGGGCTCGGTATCGCACGAAGCGCTGTTGTATTTGTTTGGTGATGAGCCTCTAAAGCTTGAGCATCATAAGCTGATCTCCGATGTTTTTCTCGCTACGGCGGGCGGAGTGACTGATTACAGCGTAATTCCAATTGAGAATACGATTGAAGGCTCGGTCAGCCTGCATATTGATTGGCTCATCAATGAAGTGAATCTGCCGATGCAAGCGGAATGGATCTTTCCGTCCGTGCAGAATCTGATCGCCAACCCTCGGGAGTTTACGGATAACGGGGGGAATAAGGATTTCACCAAAGTGGTTAAAATTCTTTCCCATCCTGTCGCCATGGCGCAATGTCTGCAGTTTATCCGCAAGCATATCCCTTGGGCTGAACTGGAGTCGGTCGGAAGCACTTCCGAGGCAGTGGAGATTGTCTCGAATAATCCTGGCAAAGGCTGGGCTGCGATCGGCACGGCCCTTGGTGCGGCAACCCACGGGCTTGAGGTTGTAGAGCGGCGGGTAACGGACCATAATAACAATTACACGCGTTTTGTGCTGGTAGGCCAGCAGAAGCTTGAGCTCCCCCGGGCGAGCAGCGGGGACAAAACAAGTATCCTTGTGACCTTGCCGGAGGATTTTCCGGGAGCCCTGCATCAGGTCCTGTCAGCATTTGCTTGGCGGCGGCTGAATTTATCACGTATTGAGTCACGGCCAACGAAGAAGAAGTTAGGTACTTATTATTTCTATATTGATGTGCTGGAACCGATAGAATCGGTCCTGCTGCCTGCGGCGATTGAGGAAATTGAGGCCTTGGGCTGCCAGGTGCGGATTCTGGGCTCGTATCCCACATACACCTATGAAGAAGAGAAAGCGGAGGTGCAGTAAGTTCATGGCTGAGCAATGGATCTATCTGGATGGACAACACGTAACAAAGGAAAATGCAAAGGTATCCGTTTTTGATCACGGATTTCTATATGGTGACGGCATTTTCGAAGGTATCCGTATTTACAACGGAAATATTTTTAAATGCAAGGAGCATCTGGACCGGCTATATGATTCAGCCAAATCCATTATGCTGGATATTCCGCTGACTTATGATGAGATGCTGGAGGCCATGGCTGAAACCATTCGTCTTAACGAAATGCGCAACGGCTACATCCGACTGATTGTGTCCCGCGGCGTCGGCAACTTGGGGCTTGATCCCCGCCGTTGTCCCAAAGCCAGCGTAATCATCATCGTGGAGCAACTGGCCATCTATCCGGAGCAGGCATATCTGAATGGTCTTCGTGCGGTTTCGGTATCGCAGCGCCGCAATATTCCGGATGCACTGAATCCGAAGATCAAATCCCTGAACTATCTTAATAACATCCTCGTCAAAATCCAGTCCAATCTGGCGGAAGCGGACGAAGCGATTATGATGAATGCCCAAGGGTATGTAACCGAGGGCTCAGGCGACAACATTTTTATCGTCAAAAGAGGAATCGTCTATACCCCGCCTTGCTATCTAGGGGCGCTTGAAGGTATTACTCGACTAGCCATCATTGAGTTGTGTGCGAAGCTAGGGCTGACGCTCAAGGAAGAGCCGTTCACCATGCATGATGTGTATATTGCGGATGAGGTTTTCTTCACCGGAACAGCAGCCGAGGTTATCGCAGCCCGCGAAATCGACGGCCGGGTTATCGGCGCAGGCCAAGCGGGTCCAATTACACTGCAACTGCTTGAGGAATTCCGCAATGTCGTAGACAAAGACGGCTACAAGGTCTGGGAATAAACCGAAGAGTACGAATATCAGGAACAATCCTTTCATGCCAGCCATGGAAGGATTTTTTTTGTTGTGATAGATGTCAATCGCCTATGGGCTGCATAAGATGTAGTAACGAAGGAGGCGGCTGTACCGCTTATAACGAAGCTGGGGGTAAAGCCATTCAATTTGGACCGCTCTCAGGGCCAGAAGGCCCACAAAACATTTAGGAGGTTAATGCTGCGTGAAAATACACATTGTCAAACAAGGCGATTCGCTGTATGCATTATCGCAAAAGTATGGGGTGCCGCTGCAAACAATTATCGAGGCAAACCCGCAAATCAGCAATCCTGACGTGCTTGTCATTGGTGACAAAGTCAAAATCCCTGCAGGCGCAACTCCGGTCCCTGATAACAATGAGGTCTTCTACAAACATACCGTCAAACAAGGCGATACCTTGTGGAAGCTGTCCAAAGCTTGGGGAATCACACTGAAGGACATGATTGATGCCAATCCGCAGTTGAAGAATCCGAATGTTCTCATGGTTGGTGAAATCGTCAATATTCCTAAGAAAGGAAATAATTCTGCCGCTAATCCCCAGTCCATAGCCTCCACAGCCATCAACAAACCAAATCTTGGTGCAAAAGAATATACGGGACCTAAAGAGCAGCCCAACGCGGTTGCACCTAATGTGAACAAGGCTCCTGAAGTAGCTCCTATAGTGAACAAGGCTCCCGAGGTAGCTCCTATAGTGAACAAGGCTCCCGAGGTAGCTCCTATAGTGAACAAGGCTCCCGAGGTAGCTCCGATTGTGAACAAAGCTCCCGAAGTAGCACCGATTGTGAACAAGGCTCCTGAAGTAGTTCCAATTGTGAACAAGGCTCCCGAGGTAGCACCGATTGTGAACAAAGCTCCCGAAGTAGCTCCGATTGTGAACAAGGCTCCTGAAGTAGCTCCTATTCATGAAGTGATTCATGAAAAACAAAGCCTGTTTGTCCAAATCTCTGTTCCTGCACAGGAAGCAAAGACCTTTGAGATGCCGAAAGAAAAGTCCAAATCGGAGGTTCAGCCCACTTCCTGGTATGAAAATAAAGTATCGCCATGCGAGAAATCAGCCGGCTATCCAGGTCTATATGAGAATCCATATTTTATGGATTGTCCGCCAGCATATCCGTATTATGAGCCGATGGGTGTCATGGGCATGAATTCGGCTCCGAATTATATTCAACCAGCTGCCTATATGCCGGATTGTGTGACCCCGTATTCCTATCCGGAAAATATTTATCCATCCGCTGATTATCCGGAAGCATGGCATCCAAATATGGCGCCGGAATACAGTAACATCAGTCCAGTCAGCGAAAATCCATCATATGCTATGCCTCAATACGGCGGACAGTCAATGAATCTTCCATGGCCTTCTTGCGGCTGTGGCGGTGGAATGCCTGTTCAACCAATCCAGCCGTATTCGTATGAGCAGCCTATGTATAATAACTATCCAGCCTATATGCAGCCTCAGCCGGGAATGATCTCACCTTATGAAATAGGGATGGAGCCGAAGTCCAATATAGCACCGATAGGAACGCTTTCCGGGCCGATGGTTTCCAATATTCCCTCCTATCCGATGTACCCAGGAATGGAAAACTATGCCCATAACCGCGTGCCTGAAATTCAAGAACCTGAGTTTATCCAACAGGATGTACCACAGGCTGTTGAGGCGGAAAGATCCGAACCGGCAGCAAAAAGCAAAGGTGGAGAAACAAAAGCCTCCTCTGCTAAAGTGAAAACATCAGCTCAAGCTACCATCAGCTCCAATAATACTTCTGCCAAGCAGCGTTCCAAACAAAGCTCGCGTAAAAGCACAGTAAAGAAAAGCAAAAATCCATGGATTTCGCGTTAATAGTTACATGAACTGAACTGGCTCTTCTTATGCGTGCTATGCTGCGTTTTCACGCGCATGGCACGCTTTTTAGTCTTTAATAGTCATGGATTTATATAATGAAACAGAGAGGCTTGGATATTGTGAGGTATTTGGAAAATATTAGCGGTTGTCTTTAGTGAATGCAGCATGGTATATTATAAATCCAGTCACGAACGGGAAGTTGAGTTTGAAGTACTGGATCATGGTAAATTGATTAGTAGTGCTCACATATTTGAAAAAAAGTGTTGCATTCGATTGATAAACATGATATATTATAAAAGTTGCTGGTGACGAGGTGATCGACGCCAACAACGAGCTTGATCTTTGAAAACTGAACAACGAGTGAGTATCGGAAATCACGCAAGTGACTTCCAAAATGAGAATTTTAATTCTCGTCAGATGTTTCAAAATGAGCGAATCGCTCTTTCTAAATACCAATTTGGAGAGTTTGATCCTGGCTCAGGACGAACGCTGGCGGCGTGCCTAATACATGCAAGTCGAGCGGGGCTTATCCTTCGGGGTAAGCTTAGCGGCGGACGGGTGAGTAACACGTAGGCAACCTACCCTGTAGACTGGGATAACTACCGGAAACGGTAGCTAATACCGGATAATTCCTTTCTTCTCCTGAAGGAAGGATGAAAGGCGGAGCAATCTGCTACTAGAGGATGGGCCTGCGGCGCATTAGCTAGTTGGTGGGGTAACGGCCCACCAAGGCGACGATGCGTAGCCGACCTGAG
>NZ_JBTLRW010000017.1:0-137070 GCF_054483875.1 Paenibacillus sp. BAC0078 | reverse complement strand
CCAACAGTGAAAGAGCAGTTAAGCAAGTTATTTGAAGAACGCTACCCCACGGTCGAAACAATGGCCGCAGATTAGGTGTTCGCGAGTGTGTAGTGGGGGGGTTCCCCCGCCACTACACACTCTTACACCCTATAAGATACACCCGATGAGATACTCTACTCTTACACAAACTTCTTGACACTACCCCATCTCCGGCCCCGGATCGCCTAACAACGGCATTTCTGCCGTTGTTTCCTCTATCCCCGGCCCCGGGCCACCTAACAACGGCATTTCTGCCGTTGTTTCCTCCATCCTCGGCCCCGGACCGTCTAACAACGGCATTTCTGCCGTTGTTTCCTCCATCCCCGGCCCCGGGCCACCCAACAACGGCATTTCTGCCGTTGTTTCCTCCATCTCCGGCCCCGGCCGGCTAAGAAAAACGCCTTGCGGCGTCCTTGGTGTATGTGTTCGTTGAAAATAAAGTTCTAGACTGGAGTTGTTGATCTAATGTGGTTTTTCAATTATTAATTTGGCAGCCTTCGCAAAATAAGTTTTAGACTGTTCCAATAAAGTAAGCAGCGGCGGACTAAGACTTGAAAATAAAGTCTTAGACTGCCGCTGCTGTTTCAGCCTGATATTGAACTAACATTCCCCAGTTAGCGTAACGATTAGTTAATCGAACTCTCAGTTAACATTTGATTTCGACGGAAAGTGATTGTTCCTAATGTTAAGTCAACAGAAACTCTACTACTTCAGCCTTCAGCGTTTCGTGAAATTGCACGCGATCAAAGCCGGGCGGGTCTTGCGAGGGGGGAAAGGCTGGTGAAATCATCTCAGCTGGGAAAGGAGTCAGGAAGGAATAATGTCCGGCATTCTCCACCGTCCGATAGCGAATCATTTGCGGTTCAGCAACACTATTCATGATGATCTGCGCGTGAAAAGGAAGTGCGTAAGGGTCTCTCTCGGCATCCAACATGAGAATCGGGAGCCGAACGTTGTTTAATGCTCCCTCATTACGGAACCAAACGGACGCCGGGGCTAGCAAAATCAGGGACCGGATGCGTGAATCATGAGGGACATCGATCTGCTGCGGCTTCCCATCCGGGCTCTCAGTAGGGAAGGAGGTCGGGATACCGCCAGCTGCTGCAAGCGCGGTGTAGCCCCCCATGGAATGCCCGATGACCGAATGGCCTCCCGGCTGTAGAAGCCCCTTAAACCTCTCATCTTCAAAAAACCAGTCGGCTGCCATTCGAAGGTGCCGGGGGCGATAGGTGAGGTTTTGGACAGTACCTTCTAAACTATTATCATTGCGGTTATTAAATGGATGTTCGAGAAGGCCCACGATAAAGCCGCTGCGCGCCAAATGCCGAGCGAGCGACCGGTACACAAGCGGTGAACCGCCTGTACCGTGTGAAATGAGGACTAGTCTAAATTTTCCCTCCAGCGGCGCTGCGTCTCTGGCCACCTCCAACGAGTACGGCCCTAACCTATCAGTCTGTTCCCGTGCATCTGTCGGATACATCACGATCATGGGAACAGTCACCTTCAATGCGTTGTCGGTAATTTGTACCTCACAGCAACCTGCATATCCTTCAACAATGTCTTCTATTTTGTTCATCTTGATTTCTTCCTCTCCTTGAGCTACATGCTCCTAATATGGCGAGCCAACGGGAATATATATGTCTAATACCGAATCCTCGTTCATCGGTCCTAGATATCGATGGTCGTAACGCACAAACTCCGGGTAATTCGCACGAACGCTGCCTGACTGGGGTAACCAGGTTTCATAAATGTACTGGAACGTATCGTTGAGTCTCGATAATGTCCCCTTATGAGTAAAAACCGCATAAGTTACAACTGGGAGCAGCTTAGCGACCATTCCCAAGGGAACTACACTCTCCTCGCTAGCCACCTCGACACAAGCGATATACGTGACTTCCCATTGCCTACCTGTAAGTTCAATGACCGCATAAAATATGTCTTCCGTATCCGGCTTTCGCTCAATTTCAAACAAACGCTGCCTAAAGCTCCGCCATAGCTTTCCGACTTCGTCCGAATTGACACCCAGTATCGACATACCGACCAGATGCATCTTATTCAGGCAGACAATAGCTGGCACTAGGGAGACGCTCTTATTCAAATGCTGTAGCCCCACTTCATCCAAAGGAAGCTTCTCCATTGCCCGGAACAGCGTGTCCTTCATGTCCCTTTGCTTTCGAAATTGTCCAGGCGAGATGGAGAACATTTTTCCAAAGGCTCGGGCGAAGGATACCTGAGACTCGAACCGGTACAGGATGGCAATATCTATGATCCTTTGGTTGGTATAAAATAAATCGTATGCTGCTTGTGTCAATCTCCGCTTGCGTATGTACTCCGAGACGGAGTTTCTCGTAACCGATAGGAATATCCGGTGAAAATGGTACGGCGAATAGCCCGCAGCCTCCATAACCTTGGTGCTTAATCTCTCATCGGTCAGATGATCCTCAATATAGGTAATGGCCTTGATTACCAAATCCTTATAATTCACTGTAATGCCTCCGTATCGATATACTCACTTTACGACAGATGGAACGCTCTGTTTTGATATTTTTTGCGGAATTTTACTTTACTGAGCAGCTAACACTACTTTCCAAGCGTAGATAGTTTCCTGATCAGCCACACTCTTCGGTTCGCCAAAAGAGCGACCTCTCGCAATTGCTCAGTCTCGCTGGTTTTAAACAAATCTGCCCGTCCCTCGGTTAATGATGCATCGTTAGTCTAAGACTTTATTTTCTTTCTACAGTATGATTTACGTTTGTGTTCGGAGAGGGATGGGTGTGGGATTCCGACCGCTGTTGAAGTCCGTGTTCCTTGAATGAAGGGTTACAGCGGTTGGAACACGTACTTCAAAGGCGGGCGCTATCGCTTCTCCACCCCTCACCCATTCCCTTCAGAATCTTCCTTTGCAGCGATACGGAACAAGCCGCAGATCGTGGCATCCTTCGCACACGAGCAGCTTAAAACCTTTACTTAGGTCTCCGCAGCCGCGGAACTTCTCTACTTCCTTTAGAACATTGGAACGTAGCTTTCCCTCATGCTTCGCAACAAAGCTATCCCAATGCCCATGTTCATCGAAAAAGATTCGTTTTAGAATGTTCGTCTCCATTACTTAACTTTACCAAATACAAAAACAAGGTGGGAGACTCCCTCCACCCCGAAATTTTATAAATTCTAGTATGTCAAATAAAACATGCAAACCAAATTCCTCCGGTTTGCATGTCCAAGTCCATCCACCGTCCCCCCTAAGAGAGGCGGATTCGCATCGTATAGTCCAGCGGTGTAATCAGGCTGACAATGACCTTCAGGCAGCCATCCGGGTAGGTCATCCCCCGGACTTCGGCCAATTCATGCTCATGAGCCCCCTGATCCAGCTCCATCCAATCTTCTCCGGCGGTATAACGGATCGTACCGGATGTCCAGAACGAAGTGTCCCGCATCTCCGGCACAGGTACGATGCCGGTTCCCTCCAGGCTGCCTTCCTTGCCGAACAGCAGCACGATCTGTGTCAGCACATCCGATGGCGCTTGCTGGGCAAAGTGTAAATCCCATCCCTCGCTGTGATCGGTCACACGAACCGTGACCTTGCTTGGCTGGGAATGGGTGAGCGGTCTTTCACCGTGAGGCAGCAAATACCAGGGACTGGCCGGTAAACCGGACAGTGACGGCAGCTTGTCTCCCGGAACGGGTCCATAATAGCCCTTTTCCGCGGTGGAGCTCAGCAGAAAGCCCGAATCTGTTTCTTCCAGCGACTGCATGGTAATCAGGCCAGGCTCGAAGCTTGAAGCGAGCTGAACTCCGAGTAGCCGGGCCTTGCCGTGCCGCAGCGAGAAATGCGAGGAAGCCTCAGTCATTACCGTTGCACTTGTAGCCCCGTTCCGAATGCGGGCAACCGGAGCGCCGAATTCGGTATGCTGCTTGCTGTGGCGGACGGGTCCGCCGTAGCCGTCTTTCCCGATTTTGTTCAGCAGCTCCTGCCGGTTGAAGGCTCCATTGATCACCTTACGGTAATGCACAGGCAGCGCCTCCGGCTGTACGGTGGCCGCCTGCATTTGCGGATACAGCAGGAACCCGAGCATGATGTTATTGGGCAGCGAACCGGGATGGGTAACGGCACTGCCTGCAAGCTCGGCCAGTGCCGCGAACTCGGGATCACGGTCATGCTCAGCCATCAGCTTATAGCAAAGATAATAATCGGCCAGCGAGAAGACACTACCGAAATCCTGGCGTCCTGAATAGTCCGTCACCACTTCCCCATCAGGGTGAACCAGATATTTCATCATTCTCAGGTTCCGGCGTACCGGTTCAAGCAATTCGGGACGCTCCAAATCCTGCGATGCATAATAGAGCATGATATCACTGACTGTGTTGTAGATTCCGTTGCTCCGCTCGGTCCACTCCCCATCCGGTGTAATGTCCATTCCCTCTTGAAGCCACTCATCCGCCCGCTGCTTCAAGCCGTCCAATGCAAAAATACGGTACAAGGAGCCAAGAGCGGCTGCAAGCACCCAGCGGTGGTTGGGAGTATGAACACCGCCGGTCAGCATCGCCGGAACCGTCCGCTGCAGAAATAACCGGATCTGCTGAGTGACGGCAGCTAGAGGCTCCCAAGTCTGCTGCTCCAGCAATGTAAGCACGTTGGCGAAGCCAACCACGACGAACGCCGTATCCGGCGGGGAATGATAGTTGGTCCAGCCCGGCGAAATCGTACCGTCCTCATGCTGGAACCGCAGCATGAAATCCATCCCCTCCTGAAGCTTTTCCAGCAGGGCTATATCGTGATGATACTGTGACGCAGGATTAACCAGTGAAGCGGCCCATACGGCAATAAACTGGGCCGTACCGGTATGGCTCGGCCAGGCAACACCGTTCAGCGGGTCACGCACACCCCCGAAATAGCGGTTGCTCCGGTCAGTGATTTGACGCTGAAGCGATTCATTAGTCCACTCATCATTTATAGCACTTATTCTGCCTAACATCTGCTGAATTCCCTCCGTCTTCCTGCGCCTAAGCTTTTACAGCGCGCTGGGCAATTTTAGAAATAATAGTCCGGTGGCTCTGCTCAATATCCTCTGGAGTGCAGACGGCCTTGAGCTCATACACCTTAACCGGAGCCTGCGCGATAATATCCAGGAAGGAATCGAAGCCTACTGCATCCCCGCTGTGCACATAAGGACACCAATGATCCGACAGACCAATGGTTTCATGGATGTGAACCCCTACAATATCCTTGATCATCGCATTCGCTTCGTTCACATTGTCGTAGAGTCCCATCCGTCCCATCATCATGCCGTGGCCGATATCGTACCATAGCCCGACCGGCGCTCCGTTCAGCCCGGATATAATCTTCTTTGCCTCCGCCAGCGTTGGCATCTGATTGCAGCGCGAGCGGGTCTCAATTCCGAATTTGACGTTATAGCCCCGTCGTGCGGACTGCTCGCAGACCTCCTCCAGACTATTGCGGATGCGCTGAAGATAACCGTCACTCAGGGCTTCGCGGCGCTGGATCATTTCAGACCACAGCTTCTGATAAGCCGGGGATTCACGCCCCTCTGTGTTGTATATGTCTTTAAGCTGGCTATCAATATCCCCGTCAAAAGGAACCTCTCCCGGATGCACCACAACGGCCTCTGCTCCATAGCGGTGTGCATATTCAGCCGACTTCAGCAGCAGCTCTATCGCCCTGTTCCGCCGTTCAGCATCTTCAAATCCGAGAAGAACGGAATCCGTTCCATAGTCAGGATCAGACACATGCGGAAACGTATTGTGCACACTGGAGATTCCAATCTCTCCGCGCTCGATAAGCGGCTCTATCGTCTTCAGCATGTCATGGGTCACGTTGTAGTTAAGCTCAACTCTGCCGAATCCAAGTGCCTTGATTTCGTTAATCATCGACTCGCCGGATTCATGGCGCTTGATATTCCAACAGGTCGAGAAGGAGTACTGTTCTTTGGATGTGAATTCCATTTTAGAAAACCCCGCTTTCAATATGTTTATTTACTTGCAGTGAGCCTGTTTCTTACTGCCGCCATGGCCCCAATTGCTCCGGCCTGATTGCCTAGCTCAGCCTGTCTGATCACCAGCGGCGTATGAGGAGCATAACGGCTCACCCGGCTTGATATCTCATCCACATACCCCGGATTTTTCTCGACAACTCCACCGCCAAGAATAATCCGTTCAAGATCAAGGGTAATCGAAATATTTTTGATCACAACAGCCATATGCTCGTAGGATTGATTCAGAATCTGCACTGCTGCTTCATCTCCCTCGGCCGCCGCGGCAAAAACATGCTCAGCGCCAACCTGTCCGCCGTTCGCCATTTGCCGCATCACGGAGAGGCGGCTGTCCTCAAACAGATAATCCGCAGCCTTCTGGCCAATCCCCGTTCCGGATACCTCCATTTCAAAAGGTCCGAATTCACTGTTCTCCGAAAGAGCAGATGAACGGTCTGCACCAGGCTCAAGAATCAGATAACCGATCTCACCGGCAGCAAAGCTGGCCCCTCTGTACAGCCTTCCGTTCAAAATCAAGGCGCCCCCGATCCCCGTTCCAACGGTAACCATCATAAAGTTCTCTGCCCCGGCTCCTGCTCCGGCAAAATGCTCTCCCAGCGCGGCCATGTTCACATCATTATCAAGCACCACAATCCCGGAATAATGGGCTGCGATGACAGGGCGAATATCCACCAAAGGCCAATTCAATGCAGGGGCGCTGGAAAGAATCCCTGTGGATTCGTTCATAACGCCAGGGAACCCGATCCCAATGCCGCGTAACGAAGACAACGAGCCTCCGTTAATCCCGCAGATTTGTTCCAATTCGCCAAACAACCACCGGAAAAACACCTGCGGATCACGTGTAAGCTGCGTCTCAAGCTTGTGCTGCGCCAGAATCGTACCGCCTTCGTCAGCAAGGCAAATCAGCGTCTTGGTTCCGCCAACATCAATGCCTGCGCTATAAATGTTCATAAATGCTAACCTCCCGTTTTCTCCCCAATATTGTAAAATGCCGCCTAAGCTTCGCGAATGTGGCGAAACGCCTCCTGAGCCGCAATTTGTATGGCTCCGAGAACCACATCCTTCTCCCTGTGACGCGAAACAAGCAGCCGCGGCTTGCGGTTCAGGCCGCTTATTCTGGATTCCAGCCGATGGAGTAATACATCTCCGTTTCCGCCGAGTCCGCCGCCGAGGATTATAGTGTCAGGAGCAATCACAGCGCAGATATTGGTCAACGCCTCTGCCAGCCTTTCGCAATAAGCTTCGATGACAGACTGTGCCCAGGAATCTCCGCTCCGAACCGCTTCGAATAATTTCTCGGGAGACAATGAGGATGTAGCCGGCAAGTGACGCTGATCAGCGCCTTGCTCCCCAGCCATGCTAGAGGCGAGCCGCAGCAGTCCGCTGGCGGACAGAACATCCTCCAGCCGCTCGCCGCTGAGCTTCATATCGGCAAGCTCCCCAGCCCCGCCGCCCAGGCCGCGAAAGATTTGGCCGCCTATAATAATGCCGCCTCCGGTTCCCTCTCCAATCGAGAAATATAAGAGCGAGGCGCTCCCGGCATCGCCGGAGCCGGAATGCTCAGCAAGTGCAGCCAGATTTACGTCATTTTCGGTCATGACCGATACCGGGAACAGGCGCGCCAGACTCGTGCGTTGCAGTGTATTTTCCAGCCCCTTAAGCGGTGTTACCAGTTGAAATACCTCACCGCTTGCAGGATCAACGATCCCCGGAATTCCAACCGCTCCGGCCTTGATGTTCTCCCAGGTAACCCCGGCTTCCTCAAGCAGATCTGCAATCCCTTGCACAAGCAAAGCTTCAAACTCCATATCCGCCATGTTATCTTTTGGTACTGGAAGCTGCTTATAGTGGCAAATCTGCCCCCCCATGTCTGCCAGCGCCATCCTGATGCGGGTAGCTCCCAGGTCAACGCCGATGACATAAAAGCATCTGGTGTTGAACTCAAGCAAGGTTGCTTTTCGTCCCTGGGTGTTATCTCCCCTCCCCGTCTCCCTGACCAGTCCGCGCTCCATTAAATGAGCAATGGCCGATGAAACAGTCGGTTTGCTTAACCCGATCTGACGGCTAAGATCCGCCCGTGATTGCGGCCCGCCAGCGATAATCTTGTCCAGAATCAGCGATTCATTCAAACTGCGCATGGCTCTGGGTGTACCTGCAGATTGTAGTTTCATGATCATCCTCTTCGTTATAGTTAGTTAATTTTATTAACTAATTATACGTACTTACTGAATAAATTTCTAGCCCCCGGGACAAGTATTTGACCTGTCTATTCGGGGGCTAGGTACTAACCTTCCCTCTTCAAATCATTAATCAAACCATACAATATAATATCGCTCATCGCCTTTATCCCGGATTCGAAGCTAACCTGATTCCTTGCAATGAACTCATAGTCCAGCAGCTTTCTCAGGGTTTCATTCAGCATCAGCTTGAGGATTACCGTATTTACTGCCTTCTGTTCTTGCTTCTGTACCCCTTCCTCAACCAATCGAATAACATCATCCCAAATGGTGTTCAGGTACTGATTCACCTTCTCGTACAGATTAGGGTAGTACCGCTGAAGATCATCCGTATGACGGATAATGGTGCCAATAGAATAAGCATCGGGAATGTTCTGAAAATACTGCTTTATTTTCTCATGCGTCGAAAGCTCTTTATTTTCCAGGATATCCGTATCCGACTTAATGATTTCTGTAAACACAAAATCTATTGCCTTCTCAATCATCTCGTCTTTGCTCGAAAAGTAAGCATACACGGTACGTTTGCTCGTCCCCAGCTCTCTTGCCAGATCCTCCGTCGTAAACCGCGTGCCCTTGGACCCGAATAATTTCAAAATCTTCAAATACACGTTGTTATCCATATCTCAGCACCTCAAGTTAACAGTCTTGGAAGAGGTTTTACCATGCGATAAAGATGATACGGTTGTTTATCTATGGCATCCGTAATCTTGAAGCCCAGCTTCTCGTACAGATTGATCGCCCGGCTGTTCTCTTGCCTCACGGTTAACGAGAGCTTATCGTAGTTGCTGAGCCTGGCTTTTTCCTCTGCAAAATCAATTAATTTGGAGCCGATGCCCGTTCCCCGGCTTTCAGGCAATATAGCCAAAGTTCCAATATGATATTCATCCTCTCTTCCCTCCTTCAAGGATAACATCGCCCAGGTCTCCCACCAATTTACAAGTGAATGCTTGACCAATTTCCATTTGCGGAGCTTGATTAATTCCCGAACAGTGGGCCAAGCCAGCTTATTCATAATGGAAACCGGGTAGCAGGTGACCATCCCGAGCGTTCTGTGGTTGATCTGTGCTTCAAAAGCATACCGATGGCTGAAACGGTTGAGCCCCAGCCTCCATAATTTCTGCATCGTGTGCTCAATTAATTTGGAGTCCTTGGACCCGGCAATGGGATACACCATATAATCCAGCGCAATACTGTTAAGTCTGCCCCCGGCTTCCGAGTCGATTTTGCCAGGAATGATTGAGATATTGTCCATTGATAAATGCCTCCTCTGGAACTTGGTACTTAAATGGTTTTTATAGTACCAGAATACAGAGCACAATTCCTCTTGTCAAATTACACTCCTCATCAACGGAAACGCCAAGTTCATCAAGCGCTGCTGCTGCGTAAGCGATACTCATTTATTTTATATGAAAAGAAGATGTTGAAATTGTGTTTGCTACTACCTTATAGGGAAAAGTTTTATTATAAATCTGTCTCTTTTAATGATGCTATGGTATTCTTTTTGTTATGGAAAGGGGTGGAAAACGATGAACATTTGGGAAGGTAAAAAAGTCAGATTACGAGCAATTGTACCTGATGATTGGATGAAGTTTCATGAGAATGATCAGGATTCAGAGGGAGCCAGATCATCAGATGCAATTTACTTTCCAAGATCGGAAGCTGGGACTAAGTCGTGGGCTGAACAGCAAGCTTCAAAGGGTGCGAATGGAGACAATATTATGCTTGCTATTGAAACTCTCGATGGAGAATTAGTAGGAAGTATTAATTCTCATAGTTGCGATGCCCGCAACGGAACTTTTAAATATGGCGTAGCTATTTTTCGTAAATACTGGCGTAATGGATACGCATCGGACGCTGTAACAATCCTACTCCGATATTATTTTAATGAATTGCGTTATGTGAAGGTAACAGCACATATATATGCTTTCAATGGAAGTTCCATTAGATTACAAGAGTATCTTGGCTTTAAGCAAGAAGGTAAAATTAGGAGTATGCTCTTTACGAATGGACAACACTATGATGAATACATTTATGGGCTATTAAAAAGTGAATTTAATGTGTAAAAGACACATATAATCCAAACAAAATGGCACAAAAGGACAGCCATTTGCCGTCCTTTTGTGCCATTTTGTTTATAGTCATAACTCTCTTAATTTTCCGTTATCAGATAAGAGACAGGCCTTTACCATTGATAAATTAAGAAATCTTCCCGGCATTGCTGTACTTGAGCGGAAGCCCCATTTCTCCGGCAATAAACAGGAATAGCTCCTTGTCGATCTCCAGATGCCCATACCGCAGCTGTGAACGGTATTGACTCCATAGCGGATGCGCCGATACCGTTTGCAGAGACACTGGGCGGGAGTACGGGAAGAAATCAACGTTCCTGCGATAGGGGCGAAATTGTTCTCCCATTTGAAACTCATATACATCCGAATCCTTTATTCGGCCGATAGCGGTAAACGCCTGGCATTTCTCTGCAGCATGGAGCGAATGCTTGGGACTGTAATAGATGATCCAATCCTTCGCCTGCATACGGTGGAGCGGCTGAGCCTTCCCATGACAGAGCTGGCAAAAGCCTCCTTGGACACCAAGCTGCACATGCTCTGCCGAAGCGATACCAATCCAGTATCTTGGCATGGTCATCGCCCGCTCTCGCCGTCAAAGCGATAACCGGCAAGCAGCCGTAGAGCTTCGTTGAAGGCGGCCTTCGTATCTTGCAGTTGTCCAAAGTATAGCTCATCTACCTGCTCCACCATAGGGAGCGCCAGCTTGAGAAGCTCCTGTCCCCTGCCGGTCAGAGCAATGGCTTTGGCACGGGTATCTGTCTTGGATGCCTCTCTGTAGACAAGCTCCTTCCTCTCCAGAAGCGTCAACACCTGTGAGACCGTCATAACATCCATATCAGCCGCATTCGCAATCGTCACCTGCTGCACTTCCTCATGGGTCTTTTGCAGATAACCCAATGTCGTCAGAACAACGAACTGCGGATGTGTAAGATCAATAGTCTTGAGCTGCCTCTTCAATTCGGTATGCCAGTTGTTATAAGCCTGGATGAAGAGAAAGCCCGTTGATTGAGACGAGTCTGCAAATTTGGATGGAAAATCCGTCATTGTTCAACTACACATTTCAAAGCGTATACGGACCCCGGAACATCGCTGAAAACCTGACTTACAAACTGTATATGTTCAGGAGTGGCTGCAGCATCCTGTAGCGAAACTGTGTGTTTGATATATAGCTCACCGTTCTTCTCCACAATATCGTGGCCGAAAAGGAGGCTCCCCACACCTGGAATCACTGTTTTATCCCAAAAGGATTCGTTCTCCCGCACCGAAGTCAATTCAAAATGAATTGCCGGCTGCCCTTCAAGCTCCATAACACCAGTGCTACCGGTAATAAAATCACCCTGGAGGGAGATGTTAAGCAGATCGTCCTCCCAGACAAACCAATTTTGAACATCAGCATAGTAATGCCAGATTTTCTCCCGTGTCGACTGTACCTTTATTTCGAAACTGAGTTCCATGAACAAGCCCCGCTTTCTATTGTAAGTTAACTTATTATAATTACACTTACAATGTTCTGTCAAGGCTTATCTGAGCGATATCCACCTCATACTGGAGTGTTCATCGAAGATCAGCTTCACACCGGCTGCCGCTCTTCCCTCTTCATCAAATATTTCCAGAACATTCTGCTCCTCCAGCCAAGCCATCGGAAGCTTGTAATCCTCCTGTGGACCAATACCCCAATAGCGGCCGGCATCCATTCCGTTCAGCTTTACATAGCCTTTGCTCATTCCGGACAGCCGAAGCTTCAGCTTGACATGGGCCGCTTCCGGCCATTCCGGTTTGTGGAAATGAAAAGAGTGGCATACCGGCCCTTTGCCGGGCTGCTTGCCTTCTGCACTTTGCTCAAGCCCACTCGCATCTTGTATGGACCAGCCGTTCAGCTCATTCTGCGAATGGTAGCTAATCAGCTCCAGCCGGTCTATCGGCGATTTGATATATTTCATTTCGATGGTGTTAAGTCCCTCACGGATATAGGCGGAGATGTCCATCGTGTGGAACATGAACCAATCCTTATACCCGCTGATATCAATGGACTCGCCATTAATCGTAAGCTCCCCGCTCATTGCGCCTACCAGAATGGCCCGGTCCTGCCCCTGAATGGTGAAGGTCCGTTGCAGTACAGTGCCCGGCTCTACGCTGCAGACCTGTCCGAGATGCAGAGACTGCCCTCCATGCTGCCACTGATCACGCAAGTCAACTGAATTGCCATCCAGAAATACGGGACCCTGAATACCTTTGAACTCGCCGAGAAACGGGGAGAAATTCAAACGGCCCATATTCTGCACAAGCAATTGCAGCCGGTTGGTCTCGTTAGGCTTCAGCTTAAGCTCGATGGATGATGCTCCAACCTGACGAACCAGCTGCGACTCCTCGCCATTGACATATACTCTAAAAGTATCCTGAACTTTAGGAATAACTAACGTTCTTACTTCATCCGGGCCTTGCTCGAAATCACAGGTATACAGAAGATAGCCGTATGGCACCTCCATACTGGAGAAATCCAGCGGGACCTCGGAGTACACACGGTCATCCGAAGACGATAAGGTAACGGACGATGTAGCCATTAGACTTAATTCAGGCTTCTCGAGATGTACATAAGGTGATTCATCCAGCGAAGTAGAAGCATCCTCCCAATTGCCCAAATGAAGAACCGCATGCTCTCTGCGGCTTACCGCCGCCTTGATTTCCCCTTGTCCGGTAATGTCCATATCCGGGTAGCCAAGCGCCCACCTTATACCAGACGGACCCGCGAAACGCCAAGCAGAGTCGGCCATATCTCCGTTCACCAGGATAAGCTGGAACAGCTTCCCGCCGATAGAGATGGATAACACCTGCGGCTCCGAGAAATGAAAGCTGTCCAGCGTTATTTTCTTACGGTCACCGCTTAGCTTCATAAGCTGCGGCTGTTGTCCCGTTAATTCAATGGATTGTCCGGCTTCAATTTCGATCCAAGAGCGGTTCCCATTGTCGGCAGCAATAATCAAAGTGTGAACTCCCTCTATTTCCTCATTGCTGAGCAGATAGGAGTTGCATGTCAAGAATACCTCTTGGGAAATTTCCAATTGTTCGAGAACAGGTGTAATTGCTCCGGGCTTAACTGTAACCGGAATAGTATTTCCACGGGACAAGGTAAGAAACGCATTCTCTCTCTCCTGCTTTCCGCTCTCCACAAACCAGATGCGCTCCCTTCCGCGTCCCCTGGAACGCGCTGTGAATCCTTCGCTTAACCGGACTGGGACATTCTGGTCCTCCTCCGCATTCAGCAGGAATCCGCTTATGGCCTGGATATAGTAGGACAGCTTCTTGGCTACAGCATATTTCTCTGTCACTCTGCCGTACTCGTTCAAGGGCGCATCGTAATCATAGGAAGTGACCATGAAAATATCGCTTGCGCCGACTGTTCTTCCGCCATAGCCGCCAAAATTCGTTCCCCCGTAGAACATATAGTGGCTTATGCCGCTATATCCTGCACGCAGCACCTCGAGTGTTCTTTTCTCATAGAGCTCCGCTGTCTTCTGCGTTGCAGCCTGTGCTCCCCAGTGCTCAAACCAGCCTGTCCAGAACTCGGTTACAATCTTTGGCATATCCGGCTGCTTTCGCTCAAGCTCCTCATAATGCTGGTCAGCATTCGACCAGAAGTTCGCACCTTCAATAGCGCCTTCCACACCGCCTACACAGGTAATCAGCGGCACTTCTATTCCCCGCTGCAGCAATCCGTCTCTTAAATATTTCATATAGCTGGCAGCGGCCTCATCATCTTCAAGATATCCATATTCATTCTCGATCTGCACAAGGATCACGCTGCCTCCCTGTGCAATCTGACGCTCCCGGATAATAGGAATGATCTTGTCGAAATAACGATCCACATAATCCAGATACGGCTTGCTGCAGGTTCTGAACGCCACCTCTTTTTTATTGTTCAGCCACCACGGGAACCCTCCGAAGTCCCACTCAGCACAAATAAACGGGCCTGGGCGGGCGATAACCCATAACCCCAGCTCCGCACACAAATCAAGAAAAGCCCCACAGTCCCGGTCATCTCCGAAGCTCCATTCCCCTTCTTCAGGCTCATGCACATTCCAGGCAAAATAGGTATCAATACAGTTCATCCCAGCCAGCTTGGCCTTAACAAGTACCTCGCGCCATTCCTCCCTTGGCATACGGAAATAGTGGATGGCTGCGCTGTTCAGGAAGACCTGCTGCCCGTTAATGGTATAGCTTCTCTTGTCGTAATTTACAGTCATTCTCCCCACACCTTTCTCTCTACTCTTTAATCCGAATATCGGAGATTACAATCGTCGTAATGGATTGCTGCGGCACAGTCAGCCGTACTCCGTTAGTGTACAGCGGCACTTCCGATGGCTCTAAATTTTTGTCCGCAGAGGTCTGGTAGACTTGAGCCGTAGTGCCTTCATACTCAAAAGGAGTCAGATCATAGGTAACCTCTTTATCCGACTGCTCGTTTCTGACTACAATGGTAAGCTGATGTTTACCTTCATTGTACGCCGCTATTGTCCGTCCATCATCCGTCAGCAGTATACGGGAATCCGGGAGAATGAAACGACTGAAGTTGGCCATCGCATAATACTGCTTCGTTACTTCATAGCTCTCGCCCGAGGTGAAATCAGAGTGGATGAACCCCCAGTTGTTCTTCGCCCCCTCATCCTCAACAGCCTGCCAATACACCCACGCGGACGGTCTAAGCACACGCAGATCAAAAATAATCCGCTCACCCAGCTCCATTACACTGCTCATATCCTGGTGATTATGAGGCTCGCTGCCGCCCGTTCCGTATTCAGACATCCACAGGCGTTTCCCTTTCTCCTGCGCGAAATTCCGCAGCTCCTCCAGCTTGCTTCCGTTGTACGTATGGGTATTGATCTGGGACAAGCGGCCCAGCGTGGCTTCATCATAGAACGAAAGCATATCCATCGTTTCGTCCACACTGTTCTCATCAGGTCCGCTGATCACCGTATTGGTAAGCCCTTTGGACTTCAGAGATTCGGAGACCTTTTGAATGATTTCCATCTGTTTATCCACGCTGAAATGGCTGCCTTCTTGAATATTCCCCTTCTTCCACCAGTCAGAGGCCGGTTCATTCAGCGGGTTCAGCGTACGGAACGTCACACCCCACCGCTCTTTGTATTGTTTGACAACCTCGGTCAAATAATCAGCAAAGGCTCCGTAATATTCATCCTTCAGGTTGTTTCCCCCATCAACCGCTCCTGTGACGGAGCCGCTTACGGTCATCCAGTAAGGCGGGGAATTGGAGAAGGCTTCGGCAACGGTAACTCCACGCTCTATAGCTCCAAGCAGAACCTTGCGCTGGCCCGCGTCAGCTTCCCAGTCCCATTTTCCCTCTTCAGGCTGAAAGCCGGGAACATCACCGCCAGGCCGCAGCGTATTGTGCGCAATATTCGGATCTTCACCCCCGCCGATGTTATAGCGGACGATGTTCAGCCCAAGACCCTTTTCACGGTCAAAGACAAGGTCCATCACTTCCTCCAGCTTCTGCCCATCCTTCCATTGCCCCAGTACATGTCCCCACCAGGCAAGGGAAGTGCCCCAGCCTTCAAAGCCGTCATAGCCATCCTTCGGGTCTACATGGATAGCAGACTCATCCAGCTTCAATAGCCTTGATGTTTTCTTGTCTTGTGATTGATTTACCATAATTCCTCCCAATACAGCTAATGTTAAGACCAGGGTGCTTATTAGAATAACTCGCCGGTTCACTTTTCTCATATTTGGGTTCTCCTCGGAGCGATCCGTTATTTAATCCCGCTGCTTCCGCCGCTAATATTTGCTTCATATACAAACCTTTGCCCCAGCATATAGACAAGAATCATTGGAATCGTCAGGAACAGTGAAGCGACCATGACCATATTCCACGGAGGAATTTGCCCGCCCGATGCTGTACTGATCAGTTGCACCCCAAGCGCCAGCGGAGTTTTGTCAGGATCATTAATGTAGATTAACGGCCCCATGAAATTCCCCCAGTTGTAGGAGAAAGAAAAAATACCAATCGCCGCCAGAATCGGGTAGGTCATTGGCAGAATGATTTTCGAGTAAATTCCCATATGCCCCATTCCATCAATCATCGCCGCCTCATCAAGCGATCTCGGAATCGACATAACGAATTGGCGGATTAAGAAGACATTATAAGCCCCTGCGAAAAAGCTCGGCACGATCAGCGGCAGGAATGTATTCACCCAGCCCAGCTCCTTGAAAATAACAAACTGGGGAACCATCGTCACTTCACCAGGAATCATCATGGTACTCAGCAGAACTACAAACAAAATCCCGCTGCCTTTTGCCTTCAAACGGGCGAACCCGTAAGAAACGAAGGACGCGGAAGCGACCGAGCCAATCACTGTCCACACGGTAATAATCAAGCTGTTCTTCAAGTAGGTTCCCAGGTGATAATCTGAGAACACTTTCGTGAAATTGGCAATGGTGAATTCTCGGGGGATGAATGTAAAGGCTACTTTTACCGTGGTAGCATCACTGGCAAAGGCAATCGACAGCATGTAGATAAACGGAGCGAACAGCAAAATACCTACCGCGCATAAAATCACATAGGAAACGCTTTTTTCCATCAAGGATATTCTAGCCATTTTCTTTCCCCTCCTCGTAATGCACCCATAAAGCGGATGAACGGAACACAATCAGTGTCAGCACCAGGATGATGATGAACAAGATCCAGGCAATGGCTGAAGCGTATCCCATTTTATAGAACCGGAAAGCATTCTGGAACAGGTACGGAACGACCATCTGACTTGCGTTATCCGGCCCGCCTGCGGTTACGATGAAGACCTGGGCAAAGGTTTGCAGCGCCCCGATAATTCCCGTGATCAGATTGAAGAAAATGACCGGGGTAAGCATTGGAAAGGTAATGGAAAAAAAGCTTTGTCCGCTGCTCGCCCCATCAATCGACGAAGCTTCATACAGCTCAGGCGGAATCCCTTTCATACCGGCAAGCAGCAGCACTACCCCGCCGCCGACTCCCCAGAGGGACATAAGAACTAGAGCAGGTTTGACCCAATTGGGATCAAGCAGCCACCGCGGCCCCTGAATGCCAACAAAACTCAGCATTTCATTAATTAAGCCCTCTGTCGGAGCGAACAATCGGATGAACAGCAGCGAAGCGGCCACAACCGGAACCACCGAAGGCAAATAATATAGCACCCGGAAGAAGGTGATGCCCTTCAGCTTTTTATTCAAATAGTAGGCAATCCAGAGTGAGATGGTCATGCCCAAAGGAATTGCTATTAGCGCATAAAAAAATGTATTCCCGACAGACTTCCAGAAAATGGGGTCATCAGTTAATAAATTAATATAGTTCTCAAAGCCAATAAAATTGGGAGACTGGAATAAATCCCAATCTGTAAAGCTCATATAAATAGAGAATATGATAGGTCCCAGCGTTAAGCCCAGGAAGCCAATTAACCAAGGGGAGATAAAAATATAAAACCAGCGTCCGTCCTTGTTCTTCATAAAACCACCTCCGCATTTACTCCTAAAGAAACAGGGATCAGCTCAAGACAGCTAATCCCTTGATCTCTTGAATGATGGATGTTCTGTATCTATTATTTGTACAGTTTATCGAGCCCTTGCTGGATTTGCTTAACGGTATCGTCAAGCGTTGCTTCATTGAAGAAGAAAGGTGCCAGCTTGTCATCAATAACCTTCATCATTTCGTTCCATTTAGGATTCAGCGGCTCGGCGTACAGCTTGGATTCACTGAATGCCGCCATGTTGATTTTTTTGCCGCCATACTCTGCATTAACAAAAGCGTCGCTGGTCAAAGCAGGCTTGGTAGCCGGAGCATCCTGACCGCTCTCAATAATCGGCATTTGCGCATCCAGTGCAGTCAGTCCGCTAATGATTTTAAATGACTCTTCCTGATGCTTGGACTGTTTGGTAATTGTCAGACCATTGAAGAAAGCATTGGTCTCACCCCAGATCGGTGAAATATCCCAGTTAATGCCTTCAACCTTGGACAAGGAGCCGATGTTCCAGAAGCCTGTGGTTTCCATTGCGATTTTACCTTGTGCGAACAGCGGATCTGCGCCAACGTTCCCCATATCTGCGATTTCAGTAGTTGTCGGAGAAGTGCCGTACTTGTAGCTCATATCATTCAGCAATTGCAGGGCATCACGAACCTGAGGTGTATCGAAGGTAGGCTTGTTATTCGCATCAAACAGCGAACCGCCATTCTGGTAGACTAGCTGCATCCACTGCGGCCACCAGGAGCCTGGATAGTATCCCCATTGAACCGTCTTGCCGCCTTCCTTAACGGTCAGCTTTTTCGCTGCCTCAAGCAGCTCCTTCTGCGTCCATTCCTTGGTAGGGTAAGCGACACCCGCTTTGTCGAACAGGTCTTTGTTGTAGAAAAGCACCATCGCTCCTGCGCGGTCCAGCAAGCCGTATTGCTTGCCCTGGTAGCTCATAAGACTTGAAATATCATCGCTGTATCTTTCTTTCATATCCAGTTTGCTTGCAGTAATAAAATCATCAAGAGGGATAATTTGCTCCTTGCTCGCGTACACCTGATAGTTTTCAGCAATCATCATGATATCGGGAGGCGTTCCGCCAGCGATCATCGTCTGAACCTTCTGGTCATAGTCACCGGCTACAAGCAGCACATTGACGTTGATATTCGGGTTCGTTTTCTTCACGATTTCAAGACGTTGCTCCATAACCTTCTTGTCACTCTCAGAGCCCCACATCGTTAACGTCAGATCAACCGGTTTGTCTGAAACTGCGTTGCTGCTGCCGCCATTTGAGCTGGATGCCTTGTCCGAATTGTTATTGCCGCCTCCACATCCAGACAGAACACTAACAACGACAAGCATCATTACCATTAAAAATCCCAGTTTGCGTTTCATTGTAAACCTCCCTTTTATTTTCGAAACAAGTTGGCATACACAGTTTATGAAACGGATTTCATGTAATGGGTTTCATTTGTGGTAAAAAGAATACCCGCTCTGCACGGGCCTGTTAATTTATTTTAAAACCACATGAATGAAAAGGGTTTCATTAGCTGTGAATTTATTATATGACCACATCCTGGAAACTGTCAACCATTGCTGCGAAACTTTTTATTTGTCCGAAAAAAATAAAGTACCAGACAGCCATGCCGCTCTTTCGCGCACTTCAGACGATGAAATTTCATAGAAGGCCCTCAATTTGGCTTCGCCAAATTCGAGGCTTCCATAACAATGTCCTCTGTTCGGACATCGTTATTTCAGGATAGACTTCTGTATTTTCATCTCAAATAGAGCAAATTCACCTCTGTCATCTAATATGATTTTGCCAACTAATTCAAAACCTAAACTTTCATATAAATCACGTAACTTTTTCTTGTTCCACCCTGTATCTAATCTTAAAAAGCCAATGTTTCTTTTTCTACACTCTTCTTTGGCAAATTCAACCATTTTCCGCGATAGTCCTTTTCCAGAATACTCCCTTCTAACACATAACTTATGTATATATCCTGCTTCGTTCTCTTTTGCCTTCGGCCAAAACAGTGCGTCATTCCATTGTAAGATCATACAGCTAGCATTCTCGTCTAAAACTTTTCCTATGTAGAAGTCATCTTCATTTATACCCGCCAATAACTTTTCTCTTGTAAGATATTCGTCTTTCCAAACACTAAAGCCAACTGAACGTCCCCATGCTGTTACTTCTTTCATTACATTAATAGCGGTATTAACGTCTCCGCTTAATACTTTAAAGTTATTTTCCATATTGTTCCCACCTAATTTTTCTTTCAGCATTAGTTCAAGCCCCCGGTACTGCTTCTCACTACCAGCTTAGGCTGCAAAACAATCTGCTTCTTCGGATTCTTCCCGTTGATGATCTGATGCAGCGTCTCTACGGCAAGCTCGCCAAGCTCGTGAGTATTCTGGGAAACGGTTGTCAGCTCCGGAATCACCGCTGTTGACAACGGAGTGTCATCGAAGCCGACAATAGAAATATCGCCGGGGACACGCAGCCCATGCTGGGTAGCTGCCTTAATGGCTCCAATCGCCGTGAAGTCATTTACACATAATACAGCCGTCGGTCTATGCTCCTGGTCCAGCATCTGATTCATCAGCTCCCGGCCGCCCGGTACAGAGAACTCTCCAGATTTCAGCCACTCCTTACGTAGCTCCAGCCCGTGTTCCTTCAGCTTCTTTTTGACGGCCTTGATCTTCACTAGCGTTGTTGCGGTATCGTCCATCCCGCCAATGAAACCAATGTCCTTGTGGCCTAAATCAATCAAATGCTGTGTGGCAAGCGCTGCTCCCGCGGCTTCATCCGTATAGATCCGGTGCAGGCCGCTTTTCGGCAAATTGCCGTTCACGAGGACAATAGGTACATGCCTTGACAGCTCAATGACCTCCTGCGCCAGCTCCGGGGGACAATTAGCCAGATTGATTCTCCCCCCCAAAAAGATAATTCCGTCAACTCTCTTCTCCCGGAGAATACTGAGGAACTCAGACTCCCGGTTGTAATTCCCCGCCGTGTTACACAGGAAGAAGGAATAGCCTCTTACTCTGGCAACGTTCTCCGCCCCCCAGAACACCTCCGGGAAGAAAGGGTTAGTGATGTCTGGAAGGATCATGGCAATGGTCCCGGTCTCCTTCTTAAGCAGGCTCCGTGCGAGCGCATTCGGCTGGAATTGATATTTCTCTATAATCTTATTTATGGTCTCACGGGTGCTCGCCTTGACCGGAGCTGTATCATTCAGTACCCGCGAAACTGTTGCCACGGATACATTGGCTTCCTTCGCTATGTCATAAATAGTGATTGTTTTCATATATTCCCTTCCTTGTCCTATTCTTAAGATCATAATACCAGAAGATATGCCTTATGTAACGGATTACAATAAAGCTACTATACGTCCATTTCACAATATAAATTGACATTGCTCAATATGAATCGTAAAATAACTTAGCACTAAGTTACTTATAACTAAATTAATATCTATAGAAGTTGAACTTTGGTTTTTCATATTTGGGCCTAGCCGTAACTGCGGGGAATGTTTGGACTTCCGGCCGCTGTTGTCTGCAGATTTCTCGATTATTACCGCTCCTCGCGGTGGAAATCCGCAGACAGCCTATGCTTACGATGACAGCTTTCCTACGGAAAGCTCTCAGGCGGTCGCTATCGCTCCTCCAGTTCCAAACTTCCCCTCCGTTACTCCCGCCCTTTTTATTCCTTTTTCAATTTCAACTTGTATAAACTACTCTCTCCATAAGATGAGGTGTCCATCATTACTGACAGAATCAAGAACTTATTAGAAGCGCAGAAGTTATTTTTTGATGTGTACAAAAAATGGAACAACGAGATCAGCAAGCACAATCCGACCGAGCTGTCCTTCAACCATCACCAAATACTTAAAATATTGCAGGACCGGGGCCCCCAGCAGCCGTCGGCGCTTTCTGAAGAGCTGCAAATTACCACTGGCGGTATTACGGGTCTAACCAGCAAGCTTGTAAAGGAGGGTTATGCGAACCGGGTATTCAATGAGAAGGACCGGCGGACGGTCATTCTGGAAATTACAGACCTTGGCAGAGAGACTTTGAACCTAGCACTGCAATATAGAGATAAGATGACCGAAAATTTTCTGGCGGAGGTCCCCACATCGGATATACATGAGCTAAGAAGAATTCTCGAAGTGATTTTGTCGAAATGAGCATGAACCGCAAAGGAGACGATCAAATGAAGACGGTAATAGATGCTTCGTTGTATCCCAATATGCAGGAAGTAACGACTTGGCTCGAAGAGCTTAACGGCTTCGGTCCCAGATATACGGGCAATGCTGCACATAAGCAGTCTGTGGACTGGTTGCAAGCGGAGCTGGAGAAGCTGGGGCTGACGGTTAGCAGAGACCGGCATTATTTTACAAGATGGGAAGCGAAGAGCTGGGGCTTGTCCATCATGAATGAGGCTGGCAGCTTCGAAGATGTGCCTGTTACGTTCTATTATCCCTATTCCGGAGAAACCCCGGCAGATGGTGTAGTCGGAGAGCTGGTCTATTGCGGCAAAGGCTCGGCGAATGCTTTTCAGAAGGCTGCCGGCAAGATTGCTGTGGTTGAGGTTGCGAATCCGAAGCTTCCCTCCAGGCTTTTGTTCTCGACAAGATCATCTTATCCGGCTGCAGCCGCCAAATCTCCATCATTCATCATGAACCCTTTGCTGGGGGCGATACTGAGGGGGCCCAAGCTGGAGGAAGCGCACAAAGCCGGGGTACTGGGCGTAATATGCATCTGGAACAAGTTCTCGGAGCCCAATGCGAAGGGACAATATTTGCCTTTCACTACTGCCCATCAGCAATGTCCCGCACTTTGGGTTGGCAAAGACACCGGAAAGCAACTGAAGCAAGCGGCTCTGAACAAAGTTAAAGCAAGATTGATGCTGCAAGCCACGGTAACTCCCCACGATAGCAGCGATACGATCTATGCCGTTCTCCCCGGGACGAATAAGGAAGAGACCCTCCTTGTAAATACTCATACGGACGGGCCTAATGCCTGCGAGGAGAACGGCGGAGTGGGTCTGCTTGCGATGGCTAAGTACTTTTCCCGGCTCCCGCTTGAACGCCGCAACCGCAGTATTGTTTTTGTATTCGTGACCGGCCATTTTCAAATTCCCCAATTCGGTGTTCATGGACAGGCGACAACCCGTTGGCTGCAAGATCATCCTGAGCTGTGGAATGGTGAAGGAAACCACAAGCGTGCGGTAGCAGGAATCACACTGGAGCATCTTGGCTGCAAGGAATGGCGGGATGACCGCCTGCATGAGCACTACAGCTACACCGGCAATATCGAGCATGAATTTGTGTATACGGCGAACCCGGAAATGGACCGGATCTATCTGGACTGTGTAAAAGAACGCTCAAAGGTCCGGACCACCACACTCAGACCTAAAGGCTCACTTTATTTTGGCGAAGGGCAACCCCTGTATAACGCGAAAATTCCAACGATCTCGCTGATTCCGACACCCGATTATTTATGCGCGGAAGCAGAGGACGGGTTCATGGATATGCTGGATCTGGACCTGATGATGGAGCAAATTGAGACCTTTACGAAGGTGGCAGCGACCCTGGATGCTTCCCCTACTGAAGAATTAGGCGTAATAGAAGCTCCGGCCTTCAGTGTGCTGGAATTGTTCGTTAAAACAGAGTAGTAGCAGTTTTGTCCTGTTGGCTGCGGTTTGCTATACTCTCAGTTGCTTTTGCTCCTCAAGGGTGAAACCTTCCCGTTTCACCCCTCTAGCCCGCCCTTCTACCCTTTCTATATCACATCACTCATAATAGGCAAAAGGCTGATCTTCCCTATCCCTGCTCCCTGATTGGTTTATCCTAAATGTTCTGTGTCAATTTCGAATTTAATAGATTATAATGTCGATATATGGAAGGAAAGATACATTTTTGATGGGGGACAGCAACGTGTACTGTCATGCATGCGGAACCAAAAATACAACAGGGGCAAAAGTATGTACCCGTTGTGGCACAAAATTATTATCAAACGAAACACAGCGGGCGCCTGGTGCGCAGACCCGTGCTGAAACGGCAGCGGGACTTGAACCGAGAATGTCGCCGGGAGGACCGGCAAGAACACCCGCACCAGCGCCTAAGTCCAAGGGAGCAGGCCTTGCTTTTGCCATAATCATTCCGATGCTGCTGCTTGGCGTGGTCTTTGCCGGCCTTGCTCTTTTGTACAAATATGAAATGCAGATGAACCGCGATGTGGAGGCGCTGCAAGAGAAAGCCCAGACTGAAGCGCTGGAAGGCCGATATGCGGAGGCGCTCGCGCTGCTTAATTCTGCGGTTGCCAAGCGGCCGAATTATGAGGCGCTCACTCAGGACAGAGCAGTCACGGCTGAAGCTGCCGAATGGCAGGGAAAGCTTAAATCAGCAGCAGAGGGGCTGAAGAAGCAGAAGCTTCAGGCCAGCGAGGCTACAATCAATACCCTTGCGAAGGCGCTCGCTGCACGGAAGGAACCGGTATTTACTGCGCTGCGCAAGGAGCTGGCAGCCGATCAGACCTTGCTGGCAGTGATGAAGGTGAAGAGTGAGCTGGATAAGCTGAATACGGTGGATAAACTAGCTGCCAAGCTGGATTCAGTTGCAAAGCTGAAAGGTAACGAAGCCGAGGCTGTGAAGAAGCAGATTATCAGCAAGCTGGCAGGGCTCAGCTACAGTACAGCCGAGAAGCTGCTGAAGAAGAAGGATTTTGCCGGTGCACTGCAAGCTGTGGACAAAGGTCTATCCTACGCACCGGAGAATGAAAAATTAAGCACCTACCGCAAACGAATTCAGAGCGAGAAGCAGGCTTTTGAGCGGGCTGAGCAAGAACGCATCGAGCTTGCTGCGCAGCAGGCTGCCGCAGAGGATCTGAAGAACCGTACAGCAGCGGTTGAGGTAAAGGGGATCCATATCATTCTCGACGAATATGGGGACCTGCAAATCAGCGGGACCATCCGCAATAAAGCGACAAGAACGATCTATTCCGTTGATTTAACTCTGGGGATTTATGATGAATCCGGCGCTGCCTTGGGTCAGACATATGTGAGCGTGAATCCATATCGTATCGCACCCGGTGAGTCCGGCGATTTTACGACTACCTATTACGGAGTCTATGAGCAGGCACAGGTGTCTGTGGTCAATGCAACATGGTATTTGGAATAGGAGGCCGTAATTTATGTCTGCAAAAGTATGGGTAAGTATGCTCTCATGTTTATTTATTCTGGGGGCAGGAACAACAGGAGCGATGTACATACATAAGTCTGCCGAACAACAGTTGGATCGTGGACCGCTGCTTGCTGCAGCTCCGGCGAATGCCGCGGCCCCGAAGGCGACTACAACGTCCGTTCAGGACAAACAGCCCAAGACACGCAAAGAAATCATTGAAGCCAGCCAGAAACGGGTCGTCACCATTGAGAGCGGGGATTCGCTGGGCTCGGGATTCTTGTACAACAGCCAAGGGGATCTTTTGACAAATGCGCATGTGGTCGAAGGGGCAACCGAGGTTACCATCCGCACATTGAGTCATGAAGAATACCAGGGTACGGTGATTGGAGTCGGGGTGGATACGGATATTGCTGTAGTCCGTGTACCCAAAATGAAAGGCATGGTCCCCTTGACTATTGCCCGCACACATAAGGCGGAGATTGGGGATGAAATTCTGGCCCTGGGCAGTCCGTTAGGCTTAGAGAATACCGTAACCACCGGGATTGTCAGCGGGGTTGACCGCGATTTCGATATAGATCCTTATGTATACAGCAATATGATTCAGATTTCCGCACCCATTACCCACGGGAACAGCGGAGGACCGCTGGTGGATGCCATCACCGGAGAAGTACTTGGCATTAACTCCGCCACCGCTGGTGAAGGTCCGGGTATTGGCTTCAGTATTCCAATCTCCAGTGTGCTTAATCAGGTGGAGGAATGGTCCAAGAATCCGCTGACGGAAGCGGCTCGCTCAAGCAATGAAACAGCAACAAATTCAAATGCAGGCACAAATACCAATTCAAATACAGGTTCTGATGCAGGCACAGATGAAGATTATGATGAAGATTACTCTAATGCCGAGGAAGTGGTGCTCTATTTCTATGAGAGCCTGAATAATGGTGATTATGTAACAGCTTACTCTCTGCTCGGCAGCGGTTGGCAGAGCACAACAAGCTATGAAAATTTCCGCAATGGTTACCTGAAGACCAATTATGTAGCGGTCTATGGAATCGAGGCAGTTGAAGAAAACGAAGACAGCGCCACGGTGAATGCCTTCATTACAGCGGAAGAACGCCGTGACAGCGGAACCGTCAACCAGAAATATCAGCTCACCTACACGCTGGGAGTAGAGAACGGCGAAATGAAGATTTTGCATGGAAATGGCAAGAAGGTGAAGTGAAGATTTGAACTTAAAAAAATCATATAAAAGGTAGGAGTGCGGAGGGGAAGTTTGGAACTGGAGGAGCGATAGCGTCCGCCTTTGTCTGCGGATTTCCACCGCGAACAGCGGGTCAAATCAAGAAATCTGCAGACAACAGCGGCCGGAAGTCCAAACATTCCCCGGAGTCACGACCAGTACCCTAATAAGAAAATCAAAAGTTCAACTTATATGTGTGTTAATTATTCATTTATTTTCTTCTGGTATTTCAAAAAAATCATATAAACCCGGCATATCATGATGCCCTAAGGTTGTGCTTTTACCCTCTTGATCAATAAATCCATAATCAGCCTCTCCAATAGGTAAATACTGCTTGAAGAAGGTAATCCGGTTAGAAGTAATCGTCGGCTGCTTACCCACCTCTTCTGCAATGTTTGGGAGAAAAAATGGCCCTTTTATTGTTCCCTTTTCATCAAACCGTGCCACCCACTTTTGCTCCAATCGCCCATTTACTGCTTCAAGGTATTCTACTCCATTCCCCATAGTCATGAATACTTGGTCAGCCTTTCCTTCAGGAAAATAGTAATACAGAGTGTGACTTTCAATGCTTTGGGTTATTGTTTTAAGTAAACGTACAGTTGGAAGTTCTAAGGTCGCTTGACGGGCTTCTGCCAAATTGGCTGATTTCGTTTTTGCGATCATTTCTTGAGTTGGTTTCACTACATAAACATTACGTTCATAAGGATTCCAGGCAATATAGGCATCTGCTGCTTCAGCAATAAAGCGCAAAGGTACCATTACACTTCCATTTTTAATTAGAGAAGCCACAGGCAGGTTTACCTTATTTGAACCTATAGTTGCTGAATTCTGACCTGCAATAAGTGTAATTGTTTTATTATCATGAACAATGGTGACCGTTTTATTTGAGTTGTTCCATGTAACGCTAATACCAGGGATTTTTTTTATTACACTTAAAGGAGCTATAGTCGTCCCGTGGTCAATGTACGGGGATGCTTCCGTAACTACAAACTCGTTATTAACAAAGATAGAAATGATACCGGAACTACTTGCCGCCGCTGTTCCTGACACAGTTGCAAATACTAATATGGCGAGTAAGCACGTCTTTAAATATTTTCTCATTATTTTACTCCTCCTTCATAATATTGGTATACTTCATAGCCGTGATATATTATAAAATGGAAAGCAACGATTTGCTATTTTTCTTTAATTAAGTCAAATTAATGTAAAAACACCTTCAAGATTTTCTTCCTATCTAACGATAGGTTTCCATTCTCTTGAAGGTGTTTTGATTGTCTCACGTTACGGGGTCATTCCGGACGCAAAATATCAATATGTGCAAACTGAGAGAGGTCCTCTACAAAACCCGGATAGGATACGTCGATACAGCCGCAGTTGCGGATAATCGAAGGTTCATCCATGCTGCTGGCCAGCACAGCGGCGGTCATGGCGATCCGGTGATCACCGCAGCTCTCTACAATGGCAGGTGATGGACACTGGCCGCCATGAATGACCATTTCGTCTTCACTGCAGGAAGTTTCCACACCAAAATTGCCCAGCACCCCCGCAGTAGTCTGAATCCGGTTCGTATCCTTGTCTTTTAACTCCCGGCAATTCCTGATCACAGTATTTCCTTCCGCAAACGCCGCTACCGCAGCCAGCAAAGGCACCTCGTCGATCAAGCTCTGTATCCGCTCATTGCCTTCAGCCAGGACTGAGGACAGCCGGGTTCCAGGTGTACAATGGATATCGGCAATCGGCTCCCCGGACATCAGCTCCTCTTCCTTGTGCAGCGTCAAGCAAAGTCCCATCTCTCTGAGCAGGTGGATGAACCCGATCCGGGTCGGATTGACGCCCACTCGCTTAATCGTCAGGCTGCTCTTGCGCTCCATTCCCCGAATAGCATATGCGGTCAGCAGAAAAGCCGCTGAGGACAAGTCGCCCGGAACAATCACATCCTTGGCGGAAAAGGGACTGCCTCCCCTCAGGGAAGTAACATCGCCCTCCGTATGAATGTCTATCCCGAAATACTGCATTAAGCGTTCGGTATGATCCCTGCTCTGGCAGCTTTGCCGATAACGTGTGACTCCATCCGCGTACAATCCCGCGAACAGCAGGGCTGACTTTTCCTGCGCGCTGAATACAGTGGCTTCTACGTCTATGGGAGACAGTGGCGCTGCCCCTTGAATCCGCAACGGCAGACAGCCTTTTGTACCCAGATATTCAATAACAGCCCCCATGTCCGACAGCGGCTTCACCACCCAATCCATTGGTCTTGCCGAAAGCAATGCGTTCCCTCTAAGTTCTGCTGCAAAAGTCTGTCCTGCCAGAATAGACAATATCAGCCGGGCCGATGTGGCCGTATTTCCGATCTCGAGTCTGCCCTCCGGTTCCTGCAAGCCCCGCAGCCCTCTTCCATACACAGACAGGTCAGCACCATTCCATGCAAACGTTACACCTAATTGGCGCAAAATAGCGGTGCAGCTCTGAGTGTCACGGGAGCGCAGCACACCCCGCACGGTGCCTCTGCCTTCAGCGATAGCGTTCAGAACAATGGCCCGCTGGGAGATGGATTTGTCTCCGGGAACCGAATCGAACACCAGGGAGCCCACCTCACGCTTTGCTCTGATTCGCAAGTCACACTTGGCGGGTAGTTCGACTCTGCTCTGTACCAATTCCATTTCTGATCACCTCGTCATCCGAGAGTATTTGCGAGTAGTTCATATCTCTTCCGGGAGCCAGCGGAATCCGCCGGTCGCCCTTTGCCGCGTAGCTGCGGTAACGCTGTCTTTTGCGCTCCAGTCCAAGGTTGTTCTCAAACGTATAATCGGTAAGTTCAACCGCATTCCGGCGCAGCGCAAGCGCAAGCAGATCAGCGCCCGTCTTCGTACGCACCATTACCGTGGATGAAGCTTTGGCGGATACTCCGGCCTTGCTGGAATCAAAAATGTTGGGGTCTCCATCCGAAATGGAGATATCGGCAATGCCTGACCACCAATCCGGGCAAGCGAGGCAGCGGAACGTCTTGAACTTCTTGAATTCCTCCACCAGCCTGTAAAAGGGGAGAAAATGCTCCTCACCCTGCCGGGTTCTGACTACAAATTGCCCCGGATATTGCCCTTCCCGGTAACGCATAAAGACAACATCAGCCAGGTTGATGCCGAGAATCTCTGTAATCAGATGCTCGGTACCGCCAAGGGAGGTATTGGAGGCACAGCCAAGCTCAATCGTGAACGCTACCTTGTCTGCCAGTATAGAGGAAGGCAGATGCTCCGGAAGATTCAGCAGCCTGTTGATTCCTTGAATCTGGCAAGGCACACCGATAATGCCGATCTTATCGTATCTGCCATCCTTCAACAGATCCAGATTGGGCGTAATGCAGTAGCTAGTCTGCGCGCACTCGATAATCCGGTCCACCGAATCGGCAAGGTACGCCTTCGGCACCCAGGGGCGTTCCTGCTCCCTCCCCACAACAATCACCGCGTCGGCCACCTTCTCCTCCAGCGCCGTGATCGCCAGAATCGTCCCTGCCCCGCCGGCCGCCACTCGGCCAAGGATCGCCGGATCTGTTGCCGATAATTGATAGGTGGACAGGTAGATACCGGTCCAGCGTTCAACCTCGGACCGGTTGCGGCCGAAAATACGGCGCTCGGACTCCATCACGCCTGTATCATACCCCGGGCACACCTCTGAACAGAGGTTGCAGCTTCCGCAGGTGTCGGCCGCCTGGCTCTCCTGGCCCTGAAATACGGGAAGCGGAACGGAGTCCCCGTTCATCGAGAGCAGCCCTTGAGGGCATACTGCGGCGCATAATCCGCAGGAAGCACAGAGCGATAGATCAAGAATCTCTTCTTTGAGGGTTATAAAAGATGTCATCACAGCACCTTGCCTTCCTCATAATCTCACGCCGCTCAGCGCGGAATAAACTTCTCTGGTTCTGTCAGCAATAGGCTGCCAGTCATACCGCAGCCGGACTTCCCGCCGGGCTGCCTCCGCAAGATGCTCCCCCTCCTCAGGATCACGGAGCAGATATAGAATCCGGTCCGCAAGCATATGCGGATCTCCGGGAATGCTGGTGAGTCCGGTCCGTCCGTGCTCCACAATCTCGCCAAGTCCTCCTGCATCAGACACAATTACCGGTGTACCGCTTCCCATCGCTTCAAGCGCTACAATACCGAAAGGCTCGTACAAGCTGGGAAATACACAGACATCGGCGATGTCCAGCAGATAGCTTTTCTCCAGACTGTCCACGAAGCCTGTGAACCGTACGCTTGTACCCAGCTCAGCCGCACTGGCTTCCAGTTCGGCGTGCATAGGGCCCCGGCCTGCAATAATGCATGTACAATGTGGAAACTCCCGGAGCACCTCATGCATACTTTCGAGCAGCACCTGTACCCCTTTTTCCTTGACCAGCCTGCCAATGAACAAGACAATCTTCCCGCCCTCCTGCGCATATTGCTCTCTTCTGAAGGAATGGGCAGGCATAAGCTCCAGGGAACGAAGATCAATGCCGTTAGGAATCACCTCTGTCCTCTGCTTGTCCAGGGCATGCACGGCGCAGACCTCTGTCTGCATGTGCAGACTGCATACAATAACCTTGTCCGACGAAGAGACCAGTTCATGTTCAATGGAATGGATGTTATGCTGCTGCGGGGTGAACAACCCCTGATTTCTCCCATGCTCTGTAGCATGGATCGTCGTCACGAGCGGCAGCTTATAGCGCTGGCGCAGAAGAAGAGCCGCATAACCAACCAGCCAATCATGCGCGTGAATCAGATCGAACCGTATGTTCCCGCTTAGCTGGGCTGTAACGTAATCCACAATCGCCAGATTGAATTGAAGCACCCAATCCTCGAAGTCAGTCAGGTTCTCATAGGAATTCACACGGTGCACATGTACGCTGTTCTCCACCTCTAGAACAGGCCGCCCGGGCGCGGTATTGGTGACTACATGGACTGCCGTCTGCCCGACCTGCAAATGCCTGGACAATTCATAGACATGCGGGGCAATCCCTCCAATGACCAAAGGCGGATACTCCCAGGACAGGATTAAGACAGATACGCTTGATTGCATAGGTTGTCCCCTCCGAATCTCTCAGTGTGCCATAAGTGAATAACCCGTGAAATATTCCCACCACGTATTCTGCTCCAGCAGCGGAGGCGAGGAATGGTCTCTTTGGAAGGAGAGCCAGTCCAAAGACTTCGTTCTGCCATCGTCAAAAACATATAAAATATTCGACCTCGAAATTGGTACAAACGTTTGCACTTTTTTAATAATCCCCAAATCCGCGTAATAGTAGCGGTTTTCCGGCCAGGGAATTTGCATGTCCAGCGCTTGTCCAAGTGGGAGGTCCACCGGGAACAGGAACTGGGCAAATTTGTTGTCGGCGGAGAGAGCGGTAAGGCGGACAGCCTGCTGCAGCTCATGCCAGCCACTTTTAAAATGCCAGGCGATCATGCTCCTTGTGTCTTCGTCCAGCGCAGTCTGGAAGACCAGCCGCGCCCCATCGAACTGCAATCTCTCATCCATACGCAGCATCTCCTTTGGACAACTGGATGAATTACTCTCGGCCATCACTCCTGCCACTCCACAATCATTTCGGATACGCCTTCCGGAGGTGATTGGAAGCTATGAGCCATTCCCTGCTCCCAGCGCACAATCCCGGAATCACTTCTTAGCAGAAATTTGAATTCAATCCGGCAATCCGCCGGCAGGCTGATGTCACAGTACCAGGTGGGATACCGGTAGACAATATGGTTATAAAATGGCCCTGCGGCCCTGTCCGCCTCCCATTCTCCAAGCTCGTACACATTCCCTGACACAAAGACCTGTGAATCATAATCCGTGTGTATGTTCTTGACCACCAGCCTTACTGTAACCAGCTTACCTGTCCATACGGTCAGCTCTTCCGACAGCAGGAACTCCGTCTTCCCGCCTCTAAGCCCTTGTATCCGGTGTTTGCCTGCCGGTATCTCCGGAACTTTACATACGATCCCGCCGGTTTCCCATGAGAGGACATCTGCAGCATACCCGCCAACCGTCAGACTGCCTGTGTCCCCCAAATGTCTTCCCTGAATAATTAGCTCGCTCCCCGGCGACACCGCTTTGGGGTAGAAGTGCAAGGCTACCGGCTCCTCCGAGTCAGAATCAGACTCATACGCATAGACATAAGCAGACCGCGGAGCCAACACTGCATTCTGTATGTCCCCTTCGGCCCCTGCAGCCACTTCACGATCCGGGAAGACTTCTCTCAGGAGGCTGGAATATGCGCCTTTCGGAAGGGAAGTCGCCAGTGGCGGCAGGACATGTTCGCTCTCTTCCAGACTAATCAGGACCAGGACAGCAGCTCCCCTGTAGCCGCGCTCGAATACCAGCACCCTGTTGTTCACATACAGCAGCTTGGTACTGCCATAGCCAATCGCAAGATTACGTGCTCTTAGATTGTTAAGCTCAGCCAGAATCCGATAGGCAGGTGTCTCTCTGCTGAAGGAGCTCATCATGGGACGGTTATGCGGGTCATCCCCTCCGCTCATGTACTGTTCAGTTCCATAGTACACCACAGGCAGGCCCGCGGAAGTCAGCAGCAGTACAAGCGCCAAATCCGTAAGCGAAGGGTCCGCGTCCTGAGTGAACCGGCTCATATCATGATTATCCAGAAAAATAAGCTGGTCGAACAAATGCTTGTAGCTCCTGGAGGCTTCACTCAGCATGCCAGCGAAAGCTTCGAATCCCCGTTCGCCGTGAAAGCTCTCCCGTACGGAGTGTGTGAACATGAAATGCAGCAGGCTCATCCCGCTGCCATTGGCAAAAGCAGCATTATCCTGCGAGCTGCCGTGTGCCTCAAGGAACCATTCTCCGAAAACATAAGCCGGTTTCCTGGCATGAATGAATCCACTCAGCGATGTTAGCCAGCCTGGGGGGATATGTTTGGCGGCGTCAATCCGGACACCGTCAACCCCTTGATCCAGCCAGTAGGCAATTCCTTCGCGTAAAAGCTTATCTGCCTGCGGATTCATCTGATCCAGTCCGGCAAGGTCATACAAGTTGCGGTACAGCGAATCCTCAGCATTCAGGAAAGATGTGCCGCCGTTATGAAGGAACACCCGCTCCATATCTCCCGAGTACGCTGCCACAAGCTCTCCGGCGCGGTACAATGCGCCATTCTCCATGTAAGCAGGCTGCAGCTCCAGTGCCGGGGATGTATGATTGGGCGTAAAATCAATGATGACCTTCAGTCCATGCTCATGTGCAGTGTTCACCAGGGCTCTGAAGGTGTCCATTGAACCAAAATAAGGGTTGGGCCTGAGGAAATCCCTGGGCCAATAGCCATGATAGGAAGCCGTGCCTGCTTCATCGTCCATGCATACATGGATGTTCTCTGCCGGCTGTGAGATCAGAATCGCAGTGATGCCCATTCCCGTGAGATATCCGTCCTCAATTCTGGCGATAATTCCTTCCCAATCGCCGCCGAGGTATTTCCGCAGATTGCTTGAATCCGCACTGAATAGCTCAGCCGGTGGACGGATGCCAGGATTGCCTTCGCAGAACCGGTCGGTAACAATCTGATAAATGCATTCGCCCGGATTCAGCATATTTACGCACCAGAACCGGCCGGGATGGCACTCGCTGCCTGCAGCAGAAGGTCCAGCGTTTCTTCCGCCTGTTCGATAAAGAGTACATGAATTCGGAATTTCTGTTCCAGCTCAAGCTTGCGGGCTATTCGCTGTTCATGGGGATAGGACTCATAGTGCCCGTAAGAGGTCTCCAGCTTGTCCGGCAGCAGGAGGGCAAGCGGCCGCCTGGAGTAGATTCTCAGAATCTCAATCGCATCATGAATGTGCTCGTCATCGTCATAACCGGCAATCAGCAGTATAAAATCCGGGTCAAATGTCCGCAGCATCGCGTATCTCAGCGAGTTGAAGGCAATATTCATCGTCGGAAGGATTGAGCTTTGCCCCGCCATGATAATCCACTCGCTGCCGCTGCGCTCTGCCTGATGAATCACAGTGTCTATATAATACGGATACTGCTGAAGCGGACGATGCCCCAGAAACTTGAAAATATCACCTTCGGGCTGCCGGAAGAGAAAGCCGGTTGGTTCCGTGATGAAGGCTGTCGCCGGAATGCCCTGCACTCCAAATTGCCGGTAGAGATTCATTTGCACGGTAAACTTGCCGATGCAGCCCCGGGTGGCAAAAATCCCAACTCTCTTAATCGTTCTAGGGCGGGAGAACATCAGCGCCTCCTTCTGGAATTGTCCCAGATAGCTCTCTATTTCCGTGTCGCACGTACCGTAGCGCTCGTCCATCTCTTGAATAAGCTGCTCCCTTGGACTATGAACCACATCAATCTTGATTTGCTGCTCCGTCATCCAGTTCAGCGTATCCCGGTCATAAATTTCATGCACACTAACCACCCTTAGGCCCCGGTGAGATGCATACAAAACCAGCTGCCGCCATAATCCGGCCAGATCATGTTCAGCGAATACACCCTTGTTCCCGCCAAAAGTGGTGCCCGGATCATTCAAGATCAGGGTGTCCGCACCCTTCAGCCCGGCTTCCATTGACCTAAACATAAGTATCCCCGAGCGCTTCCCGTCCACTTGTTCTCCGGCATCCTGCCCGTTCTCCTGCACGAAGTCGATCACCGAGACAATCTCCACATCCAGCAGGTCACGAAAGCGAAGCAGCCCCTGCGTTATTTTATTGAATGGATACAGCACGACTCTCTGCATATTCACCGCCTCCGCCCGGTTCATAATTTGACAGTCTTCTTATACTGGGACAGCTTGGCGGCCAGTCTGCCAATGTCCAGCACAGATTCGACATGCTCAGCTTCAAAGCGGCTGCGGATCTCTTCCTTGCGGCGTTCTATTTCTTCAGGGCTCTTCAAGACGTATTCTCCAAAATCAACTTCGTATTTATCTGGAATCAGAATGGCGAACGGCCGGCTGGCATTGCCGTATATGCGAAGAATGTCGAGGCTGTCTCTGATCTGCTCATCATCATCATAACCTGCAATCAGGATTGCCAGATCCGGCTGGAAGGCGCGCAGATAAGAGACTTTGGTTGCAGCAATCACGAAGTTCTCATTCGGCAGCAGGGAGCCTTGGCCTGACAGCAGTACATAATCGCAGCCTTCGCTCTCCGCCTCACGGACGGCTGCATGAATGTAGTACGCGTATTGATTCAGCGGCCTGTGGGCGATAAATTTCATAATATCTCCGCCCGGCTGGTTGAACAGTGGAGCTGTAGGCTCGGTTATAATGGCCCGGACCTTCTCGCCTGCCTGCTTAAGCTCTCTGAATAACGACATTTGGGCGGTGAACTTACCCAGGCAGCCTCTTGTTGCGAATATCGCTACCTTGCAAATATTGTGGTTGTATGCGGCTATCTGTGCGTCTACATCAAAATAAGATAGATAAGTGGCTACTTCGTCTCCAGGGGAAGGAAATACATATTCTGCTTGAAGCCGGTGCTCCAGACTTGCGGGGATTTGCGGCTGAACCTCAATGGTAATTCCATGCTCGAACAGCCATTTCAGAGTAGAACTGTCAATAATCTCGTGCACACTGATGATCCGCAGCTTCCGCTCATGGGCCGCAATAACCAGCATTCTCCACAGCTGAGTGAGATTATGCTCGCCGTATACGCCTTCGTTATTGCCAAATGAAGTTCCCGGATCATTCAGAATCAAGGTATCGGCAGCCTCAAGCACCTCTTCAATATTGTCCGTGACCGGAATACCCGCCGCCCTGCCTTCAACCAGCTCTGCCGCATCTGCACCCTTATGCAGGACAAAATCGACAACCGCCCTTATCCTGAAATCCGTCAAATCCCTGAACCTGATCATCCCTTGCGTGATCTTATTGAAGGGATACAACACCACATTGTCCATGCATAACCGCCTCCCATGATAGAGTAGAGATAGACAACAACCGGTACACTTAACCGATTAAGCTGATACTACAATATTTTACCTATTAGATCAATACAAAGTAATAAAAGTATTTTTATCCCACATAACATCTATGATTGACTCCTGACCCGCCCAAATGTTAATCTTTAGAAAATTGACGGATAGGAGACTGGATTGTTGAAAAAGACGACTATGAAGGACATCGCCATGCGGGCCAATGTATCCGTTGCAACCGTGAGTTATGTGCTGAACCGTGTGGATAATCAGACCATTCCTGAGAAAACGCGGCGCCAGATCATAGAACTGGCCGAGGAGCTCCGCTATATTCCGAATCTCGCAGCCCGTTCTCTAGCAAACCAAAAAACCGGTCTGGTAGGCGTATTGGTCCACAAGTCCGAGCACATGCCCTACTGGAAGCTTCATGCCCAGCTCGCCTTCATCCATGCTCTGGAGCAGCGGCTTACAGCAGCCGGTTACCATACGTTACTCTACTCTTTGGATGCCGATAACCCTACGCTGGATATTATCGTCGAACGCAAGCTGGAAGCCGTGTTTCTCATTGATGTGCGGGATGCGTCCTTTTACTCGATTTCCAGACACTTTGTTGAGGGGATTCCCCTGATTCTGATCGACAGCATGATTGAGGATAAGCTGTTCAAGCAGGTGGTGTTCAATTACCGCCCGGCGCTTGAGAAAGCCCTGCCGGACGATCTGTCGCAGGTCTGTTTGATTATGGAGAGCTTCAACAATTCGCTGCTGACCCGTTATATCCGCAGCAGTGTTCCTTTGGCTGACGATGCGGTTTTCGAGATCCGCGAGCTTCACGATTTGCTTCCGGCAACAGATCACCGCCGCTTCAAGCAGGCGATTGTGATCAATGAATTCATTGGCAGCCACATCGAGAAGACCGCCCGCTTCGAGCACCTGACTGTAATCTGTACCTGTAATTCTCCGGAAATGCTGGGTGAGGGTGTGGAGAAGGTTCTTTTTCATGGGGATAAATCGGAAGTGGCATTTGATCTCATGCAGAAGTTATTGCATCATTCTGACTACTCCGAGCAAGACAATAACTGCTATTATGTTGATTAAATTTTTTTTGAGGATTAACTTAAACGCTTAAGTTGAAAGGAGAATCGCTATGTCCGATCCGGTTTTGGCCAGACAGGCGGCTTCTGCCGCCCCCTCCTACCCGGGGCTTTGGGCCAACAAAAAATTTCTGCTGCTGCTCTGTTCCTTTTCCATTTCTCTGTTCGGCAATACCTTTCACAGCATCGCCCTGAGCCTTTGGGTGCTCCAGACTACCGGCAGCGCCAAATTAATGGCTGTGCTGACGATCATTAACCTGTTGCTTAGCTCGCTTATCGGGTCAATTGGAGGAACGTTCGCGGACCGGATCAACCGGAGAACAATCATGCTGGTTACAGACCTGATCAGCTCCGCGCTGGTTGTGACGCTTGCCCTGGTTATCTCCGTTCCATCCTCTTCCTTCATTATCGTAGCCGTACTTACAGCGATGACTACCGTGTCGGCCCTCTTCCAGTCTCCTGCCTACCAGTCCTCCATTGTTACCGTTGTCGGCAAAGAGCATGTTCAGCAGGCCGTTGGAATGCTTAACCTGTCGGAAAATATTTGCCGTACAGTCGGCTTTTCGGCGGGAGGGATTTTTGTAGCGACCTTCGGTGCGGCGGACGCCATTTTATTCGATGCCTTCACGTTTGTTGTCTCCTTCCTGCTGGTTCTCGCCGTCCGTTCCCTGCCGATGCCAGCCCGCGTCGATCAAACACCTCAAGAGAAGAAGAATTTCATTCAGGATCTTGGAGAAGGCATGCGGTATATCTGGAAGTTTCCTTTTGCCAAGGCAGTTATCATTATGCTTCCGACGCTTACGTTATTCTTCATGCCTTCACTGATGCTGACCCAGGTCATGGCCGTCAAGATATGGAAGTCCAGCCCGTTCCAGTTCGGACTCATGGAAGCTTGCATTCCCCTCGGCTATATGATTGGCTCAGGCATGATCCTGCTGCTCGGCTCCAGAATCAGACGGCGGGGCTTATTGATTATGGGCAGCCTGCTCTGTCTGGGCCCGATGTACGTCCTGTTATCCTTCATCCCTTCTGCAGCCGCAGCCATTCCCATCATTCTGCTGATCGGATTCATCTTCTCGTTCTGCACTCTGCTGATCAACACCGTTCTCCGGCTGGAGGTTTCGGAAGAGCTCCAGGGCAGAGTCTTCGGTGTACTGGGTTCGATTATGAGTGTAGCTCCGTCGATTGGCCTGACCGTTGTCTCTTACCTCTCTGATCATTTCAGTCCCGGCCCGGTTATGGGCTCCATTGGATTGCTGCTGCTCCTGTTCGCCCTATATGCCTCCACCAGGCTCAAGGTCATTCGAAGCTATAGATAACACTTATGCGGGCGCACCTGCAAAAGAGATCAACGATAGTAACATCATTGATCTCTTTTGTTCATCTAATTATTCATTTTTAGCGCAATCACTGGCATCTATTATTTCACCTGGGCTAGAAGCTCAGACACTCCGATTTCGTAAGCAGGCTGGAAGTCTGCGGACTTCACATAGCTCAGCAAGCTGAACAGGAACTGTCTGCCTTCCGGTGTTGCGGCTGCCTGCTCGGTATCCAGCGGACATACCAGCAGATTTCCCGGGCCTACCTTGCATTCGAACAGCAAGCCAAGCTTATGGTTTCGTTCGAAATTGTCGATGGTCTGGACAATCGGACTCCATTCGCTGCCGGTTCCGTCCATGATGAGCGACCGTGAATGGGACACAATACTCCACCAGGGATAGGTAGAATATTCTTGGCACGGGAAGTGCTTGAATACCGGGTGCTCATTGCGGATCAGAAGTCCCATAGTGCCGACAGGTACCGGCCGGTTCATGCTCTCTGAGATCGAACGAAACATTGGATAACACCAGAAATCCGTACTGTAGAATCCTTCTATAGCATTGCTTATGCTTTCCGGCTTAGGCATTAGAACAACGTTCTCTCCTTGTTCCAATAGAGCAAGGGCTTCGCCGGACAGCTCCTCGAACCAATGGACACCAGTGGGGTCAACAGGTACATGATTAGGATAAATCCAGAGATCATACGTTTTGCGGATATCCGTATTTCCGATCCTCAGGGACAAGGCAACCTGCGTCATGGTGTCCACGGCAGGCATATCTATCGCCAGATCACAGATATCAATGTAATTCTCACCTTCAGGAACAGACACACTTGCTGTCCCATCCGCCAGCGTCTTCTGTCCATCACTGAGCTCCCAATACAGATCGGCCTGGCCAAGCGGCTTGCTCAGGTAGCAGATTAGCTCGATATGCGCATTGAAGATCTCCTCTGACACATAGTTATACTTCTCGAATCTGGCCATGAGCACAGCATTGCTGCAGAAGGTACGCCATTCTTCGGGTGTGATGAGTCCCTTGGAATCCATGAAAGCGTCAAGAATGCCAACCAGTGCTGTTCCCTGTCCGCTGAAATCCTGAAGATCAAGCAGCTGGAACCCTGCGAGCTTCCTGGACCGGAAAGCGGCTTCCAGCTCTTCCTTATAGCAGGCCACCGCCAGCTGTCCGGAACACTCGAAGTATTTGGCGGCCAGGTGGCCCAGCCCTTTTTGCTCCAGCCGCTCGCGGAATATTTTAAAATTCTCGGCCTTCAGCGGCCCTCTATACTTTTCAATTTCATCAAAATTAGGATAGGTCGCATATTGTCCGATCTCATGGGAGATGACTGGAATATGGGGAATCCATTCTGTCGCCGCATCACTTACCTTAACCGTCTTGGCCTCGGTCCCGAACTGGATTTGCACACTTCCATCGCCCTCTTCAGCCGCCTCTTCCCCACTATGGAAATCCGGAGGGATGATCTGCGCATCATAATCAGTCATGGTGCCTGGCACATCAGTCTGAACGTGGCCCAGCGGTGCATCACACATCGCATAAGAACCTCTGAAGAGCCGGTCTCTGGAAAAACGCACACCGCAGAAGAAATCATCATGCTCTTGAATAGAAGGCACCCATTGATGATTATTGGAGCCCTGAGTATACAAATGGCGATTGTCAAATGCCTTATAGTCTTTCAAAAAACCATCAATTCTGGACTTGCTGCCCCAAAGCTCGTTCCCCATCGACATCATCACAAACGAGGGATGGTTGCCGAATGCCTTAAGAATGGCATAACCTTCGCTGATCAGGTAATCCTGTTCCTCCTGATTATGCTGCTCGTCGGTCTCCTCGGTAATCGTTCCCCAGAACGGCAGCTCCGGCTCCATGTAGATGCCCAGCATGTCTGCAGCGGTAAAAGCGGCCTCCGGCGGACAGCAGGTATGGAATCTGTAATGATTGATGCCGTAGGATTTGGAGATGCCCAGAATTCTGAGCCACTCCTCCACCGTGGTTGGTGCATAACCGGTCAGCGGAAAGATCAAGCCGTCGTGCTTTCCACGGAGAAAGGTTCTGGTTCCGTTAATGGTGAACTTGTCCCCATCCGCACGGAAATCCCGCAAGCCCACCAGAATCTCATGACTATCCAGAACTTCTCCATTCTCATTCTTCAGATTAACTGTAAGCTTATACAAGTCAGGATTCTCATCACTCCAGAGTAATGCATCCTTCCCCATGGCATAGTCAATGGAGATATCCTTCCCGGAGAGCGCAAATTCCTGCTCCATCACTTCATGCACCGGCTGAGAGCCGCAGCTTCTTGCAGAGACGGCAACGACTCCTTTTCCCTCGCCTTCCAGCCTGGAAGTAATTCTAACCGACCGGTTCCTGATGTCCGTGTACACTTGTATATCCTTTAGGTAGGATTCCTTGAAGAACTGAAGCTCTATGCGGCCTGTGATTCCGTTCCAATTGGTCTGTGTATCGGGCGAGGTCAGATGTCCCCCTTTGGTCGGGTAACCGGTATTGTCTACGCGAATAGTTAAGGTATGTATACCGTGAACCAGTCCTTTCAGCTCATACAGGTGCGGCGTATTAAGACTGTTCTGTGTACCGACCTCTTGGCCATCCAGCCAGATTGTCGTCACGCGGGTTCTCTCCAGATATAGAAAACAGGTGGAGCCGGCCAAATGCCCGGAAATCTCCACTTCTCTTGAAAACCAGGCATATCCTTCAAAGTGATATTCATCCGTCAAAGCTTCCACCAGAATAGTCTCATTCTTCGTCCCCTTACGGGCGTATGAAGTGGTGCCTGGAAGTGTAATGGAATCTTGGAACGGCAAGGATAAACCCTGTTTCAGGGTATCCAGCTGCAGCTTCCAGACGCCTTCCAAATTCATTTTCGCGTACATGTTATCTATCACTCCTCGTATAGTAATAGTCTCTGAATTCCTGCGGCGTAGTGCCAACCAATTTCTTGAAGAGGAAGGTGAAGTAGGCAGCGGTCTGAAAGCCCACCTGCTCCGCCACTTCGTATACCCTGATATTCGGGTCCTGAAGGAGCTCCTTTGCCTTATTCATACGTGTCTCCTGTACAAAATCAGACAGGGTCCGGCCCATCTCTTTTTTGAATAGAACGCTTAAATAGCTTGAATTGAGATGAAACTGCTCGGCGAGCTGCTTTACCGTCACATTCTCCTGAAGATGCTCCTCCAGATACCGGGCGATATTTTGAATGAGATGATGCTGCTGTGCGGTTTGCTCTTTCTGCTTCAGACCGGCATATTGCGAAAGGTACTCTAAAACAACCCCCCGGACCCCTGCCGCATTCGTGCAATTAATTAGACTCTGCCAGATCAGGATGTTGCTTTGCGGATCGTCCGGTTCCCTGGTTCGTCTCAATTTGCGGGTCAATTCACTGATAAGTCCCATCCCAAAAGCCTGAATATATGAAAAGGACACTGGCTCCTGTGTGAGAAGCATATCAAAAGCGTTAGTAAAAAAGACAAGCGCCTGCTCACTATCCCCGTTTTCCAGCAGCTTGAGTATTTCGGGAATATACTCTTCACGCAGCCGGAAACTACAGTAATCCCTCATTTCCACCCGGTCAAAATAAAGGATTTGACCATAACCGGCCAGTCTGGCTCCCGCTATCATATGCTTTACTTCTTTATACAAGAGCGGAACTTCCCCCCATTCCCGGCATTCCCTGCTAATACCTACCATAACGGAAGCATTGAATTGTTCCTTCATTACATCTTTAATAAAAGAAAGCTGCTTTTCGAGCTTCGCCCGGTTGCTGGGAGAGGTATTCAGATGAATCACTGCCGCTTCATCCGCCCCTGTTTTACCGATATACGTGTTGGCAAAACCATTCAGGCCCACTTTGATGCTTTTCATCAGCCCTTCGCTGAACATAATCCGCTCCCTGGCATCGTTCGGGTTCGCCAGGAACAACCGGTCATAGCCAAACAGAAACAGACTGATTTGGCATGCTTCCGGGGGCAAATCCAGAAGCCGTTGCCAGGAATCAAGCAGTTCGTCACTATGTATCCATCCTTCGATCAGGTCATTGACGAACCGTTCCTGAAGAACATCGTAACTGCCCGTAACCTTTTCCTTCAGCTCGCTTGTTTCCTGTTCGATCTGGTTCTTCTTCTCGATGGATTCCCGGATCAAGGCAAGCTTTTCTTCCAGTTCTCCTGTCTTGATGGGTTTAAGCACATACGCTTTAGCGCCGAGATGAATGGCCTCCTGAACAAACTCAAACTCGTCGTACCCGCTGATCATCAGGGTGTGAAGAGACTGGAGCTGGGGATAATCCGACTTGCATCTGGCGAGCAATTCTATCCCTGTCATCCCGGGCATAGATACATCTGTGATGAGAACATCTACCTTGTCTACAGCTAAAATAGCAAGAGCCTCTTCACCTGATCGGGCGGTTAAAGGCCTAGTATACCCTAATTTGTTCCAATCTGTATGTTGAACAAGTCCTTGAATATGCATAGGCTCGTCATCTACAATTAACGCCTGAATCATGACCCATCACCTCTTTTGATTTCAGGAGACTCCTCGCAAACCGGAATCTGGATCGTTACGGTCGTCCACTCGTTCTCCATACTGTCAATTTCAAATTGGCCTTCTGAACCGAAATACAGGATCAACCTCTCCCGGATATTATTCATACCGAAACCGTTTCTTGTACCGGTGAAGCTGCCAGCACGTATTCGTTCCAGCTGCTCGCTGTTAATCCCTTTCCCGTTATCAAAAATTTGAAATTGAACCGCATCCGTTAATCTCTGAATTGAAATTTGAATGTACGCATTCTCTTTCTTCGTAATGCCGCCATGTAAATAGCTGTTCTCAACGATCGGCTGCAGCAGTAATTTGATGGTGTATAAATCGAGAACGCCTGGATCAACCTGCCACTCCACATGTACCTGATCCGGGTAACGCAGCTGCTGAATTTCTGCATAGGCCTTCACATGTTCAAGCTCATCGCGGATTCGCGTCACATTCATCCGGTTGTGGAGCGCAAGGCGATAGAAGGTCGTCAGGGCATCAATCGTACGCAGCTGCATCTCATCCTGCATGTCCATGGCCCGCCACCGAATTAAACTAAGTGAATTATAGATGAAATGCGGATTGATTTGCGCTTGCAGTGCTTTAAAAGACTGCTCACGCTCTTTGAGTATCACCTGCGTGTTCTCTTCAACCAGATTTCTCAAGCGGCCGGACATGGAATTGAACAGGACTTCGAGCTCTCCCAGCTCATCCTTGTCACGGTTTTTCACCTTTGCCTCGAAATAGCCCTTGGAAATATCGGTCATCCGGTTTCCTAATTTGCGTATCCGCCAAATGACATTTTTCAGTACAATCATAATCAGGAAGATCGACAACAGCAGAAAAAAAGCAATGCCCCCTACAATACAATATAATATCCGCGTCGATTGCTTCTCCATCCTGTCGAGGTGAACGAGCGCTGCGACCGTCCAGCCGGATTTCATTTTTTGCGTAATCAGTACCCTTCCGTCGATGGTCGTTTCCACCCCGCCCGAAGTACTCCAATACGGCCTTAAAGAAGATGCCTCCAGCCGGTTGCCGATCTCATCCGGCTGCGAAGAGGCGATAATCTGCTCATTCTGGTCTACGATATACATCTCGCCCGCCCCGTTAAAGGGATGATCGAACGATTCCGCAAAAACCTCATTATAATTCAGCAGCAAATAGACGATTCCATAGACATCTCCATAAGCATTCAATATTTTGTGGGAAATGACAAGCCCGTTTTTGTCGTCCAGGGCGTTGGACCAGGTCAGGTTATCCGGCAGTTGAACCCTCTGCTCGAACCATTCCCGTTCCCTAATGCCGGAGAGCATGCGGTCTTCCGGTTTCCATAAGAGCCCGCCATCCTGGACAAGTGTATCGTTGGTATGATAAATGCGAAAATTCATGATCCCCGGCAAATACTTGCTCGTAAACAGAAAGGAACGGTCCACGTATTCGACCGTACTCAGCTGTTCGGAAATATCTTCATAATCCCTTGATAATCTGGAGATCAGCTCACCATCGGTCGCCGTTCGGGTCGCCAGGAGATCATAACTCTGCTTGCGGAACTCAATACTAAGAGCACTTTGCCGAACCGCCTCTTTTATGGTAAGCATGTAATTGTCCCTTACGGTATGGAGCGTTAAATAGCCTGCGCCCATCGCAAGAAGAACCGTTGGAATAAATACAATTACTGCGTAGAAGAGCACGATTTTACTCCTCAGGTTCATGGAACGGGTCATACGAATGATCCATTTCTCTATTCGTTGTCTTAGCTGCATAATCTCCTCCATGAACCGGAAAGGGAGCCCCCCGCGCACAGCGGGGCAGCTCCATCAACCGTTATTACTCTCCGTTTGCTTTCAATTGTTCCTGATAAGATTCATTCCATTCCTGTTTCACTTCAGTCCAGTGACCGCGTTTTTCAAGGACTTCGCGGAAATTGTTCCACTCTTTTTCAAACCGGGCATCATCCTTGGCCATCAGCAGCTTCGCTCTGTATTCCTTCCGGATGTTCTCCAGCTCCGGCCAATATTTCTCCCAGACTCCGCCTTGCTTCGTCTCAACCAGATCGTAAGGCTCAGCGACCCTGATCGTGCCCATTTTTCCTATGGCTTCTGTGAATTGGATGGTTTTGGCTGCGCCTGCTTTTTCCCCATCAGCGGTGTTCCACCAAGGATACCACTTGTTGCTGTAAGAGGAAGCCATGTATAGTTCCGGTGTAACCTTAGCCTTTTGGGCTGAATCGCCCGAATTGCGGCTTTTCTTATACGTTTCATCAGTAAACTTCCATTTTCCCAGCGGCTGGTCAACCCAATCCCAGTACAATCCTGCAGGTCCTTCGTTGATAACCTGCTGCTGTTCCGGCTTCGGCTGCAGCGTATAGTCGAAGAACTTCAGGATGGCGTCCAGGTTTTTCGTACCTTTGCTGATGTAGACATCATAGCCCGGATTCGGATTAATCACCTGATTCACACCGACCTTGTCTACACCATTAACCTTGGGGAACGAAATGGCTTCATAATACCATCCGGGTCCCGTAGGACCATCAAGGGTTTCCCAAGCCCCGGAGGGAATATTCCAGAAGCTGCCCACATTCAAGGCAACACGGCCGGATTTATTTTTCTCATTGTACTGCTCTTTTTTGCTGGTAACCACTTCGGGATCAATCAATTTTTCACGGTACATTTTGTTCATCCATTGATAAGCAGCCTTGTAATTAGGGTCATCATAAGCAAATACAAATTCGTCGCCTTTTTTCTCAACACCATTGCTGGCTGTCGACACTCCGAAGGCAGTCAGTACAGTATTTTCATCGTTCCAGCTTAGCGAATCATTCGTATCCATCAGGAACGAGAGAGGAATCAGGGCTTTGCCCGTTTCATCCTTTACCCCTGCAGCCTTCTTTAAGAAGGCTTCAACGCCTTCGATTGTAGACAGATCAGCAGTAGTCATGCCTACCTTCTCCAGAACATCAGATCTGACCATCCAGGCTTGCGAGGCCCAGCCTGGCCACGGGTCATCCGGATTCTGGTCGAACCAGGTGGGAATCGACCAGATATGGCCATCCTTATCCTTCATCTTATCCAGATAGGCTTTCGGGATTGCCGCTAATCCGGGGTATTTGTCCGGCATATCAAAGTACTGTTCTACGGACAGAATCTGTTTGGAACGGTTCATGGCGCTTTTGACCGTTTCGTTCCGGCCGAAGATAGCCGCATCCTCAAATCCGCCCGTATTAATCTTAAGATTGAGCGCGGTCATCGCATCTCCCTGGGTTGTTTCCAGCGTTACTGCAACTCCCGGTTCCTTCTCCTTCCAATTCTTTTGGACCATACTATCATTATTGATTGTTGCCGTCCAACCCAGCCATAGATTGAATGAGTTGGAAGCGGCAGTGGACTGATTCTTCGTTGCTTGCTGTCCCTGGTTGGCAGTATTCGAAGCCTTATCCCCGCCCGAGCCGGAACACCCTGTGACTACAGCCAGCATTGCCGCGACCGTTAATGACGCCCACCGGATTCTCTTAGAATTCACTGAACATTTCCCCCTATTGTTGTAATGATGGTATATAGAAGTTGCCGTATACCCTGAAATCAGCCTTTTACCGAGCCTACCAGTACTCCCTTGACAAAATACTTCTGCAAAAACGGATACACACATAAGATCGGAAGCGCACTTACCATGACTACGGCCATCTTGATCGACATCAGCGTAACATTCTGAAGCTGGGAGCTTCTTGCCAATGCTTCCTGATTGGAGTTCGAGCCAAGTATGGCAGATAGATCCTGTGCCGCCAGAAGCTGCTGTAAAAACGTCTGAACCGGGATCAGATGCTGGTCGGTTACGTAGAAGGCGCCGGAAAACCAGTCATTCCAATGTCCGACAGCCGTGAACAGCCCTAATGCGGCAAGCATCGGCTTCGATAGCGGAATAATAATTTGCATCAGAATTCTAATAGGACCTGCGCCATCGAGCTCCGCTGATTCAACAAGCGCTTCGGGAATACCTTGGACAAACTTCAGCATGACGAACATATTCCAGACCGAGAACAGGCCAGGGAAGATGTATACCCAGAAGGTATTAAGCAGACCCAGGTTATTTAGCTGGATATAGAATGGGACCAGGCCGCCGCTGAACAGCATGGTTAACAGAATGTATACAAGGATTGAATTTCTGAACGGAAGGGCCCGATAAGACAATCCAAAAGCCACCAGCAGAGTTACGAACAGTCCGACAAGTGTACCGAGTACTGTTCTTGCGATCGTTATGAGATAAGCATTTCTGATGACCTCATTTCCAAGCACAATCTCATAATTGATAAGCGTGAAGTTTCTGGGCCACAAATATACGCCCCCCTTGGAGGCATCCGCTCCGTCATTAAGTGAAATTGCCAGCATGTACAAAAAAGGGTACAGTACCGACACGCATAACAAAGCGAGTAGTGTCACGATCAAGTATTGTGCGAATTTTTCAATTCCGCTCTGTTTCATAACCCATCACCATAACCCCTCGCCATTTATTTTTCGGGATAACTTATTTGTAGAAACAACCAGAATCAGGCTTAACAGAGAGAATAACAGCCCTACTGCAGTCGCCATGCCAAAGTATCCTTGTTGAAGACCACTGCGGAGGATATATATATCCAGCACATCTGCGACCTCTTGATTGGCTGAATTCAGGAGCGGGTAGATTTGATCCATACCCACGGTGATCAGACTCGGAATACTCAAGATCAGGACGATTGAAATCGTCGGCATCATCCCCGGTAGGGTAATATGTCTAATCTGTGCCAGCTTCCCGGCGCCTTCCACTTTTGCAGACTCATACAATTGCGGGTCGATGGTTGTGATCGCAGCCAGATAGAGAATAGTGTTCCACCCCGTCTCTTTCCATAAACTGCTGAATATAACAATGGGCCGGAACCATTCCGTAGAGCCTAAGAAGAATATCGGGTCTCCGCCTGATTTTTCTACGAGCTGGTTGACAAGGCCCCCATCAAGCGTCAGGAAGGATTGCAGGATGTAAGCGATAACAATCCATGAGAAAAAATGAGGCAGGTAACTGACCGATTGGACGAAGCGTTTGAATACCGAATGGGTCACTTCATTAATCAGCAGTGCCAGCAGAATGGGTGCCGGAAAACCAAAAATAAACTTCAGCACTGAAATATAAAGCGTATTCCGCACGACGTTAGAAAATTGGGGGTCCTGTAAAAACGAAAAGTTATCAAGCCCGACCCAAGGGCTGCTCCAAATGGAACTCCCAATTTGAAAATCCCGGAAAGCGACTTGTATCCCTGCCATCGGGATATAGCTGAATAGAAACAATAGAACGGCACCCGGTAAAATCATCAGATATTGCCAGCGATACTTGTGCAGCTTTGCATACATGTGCATTCCCCCTTGATATGTATATCATAATGTGGAATTACACATCGGACTATATAACAGCGGTTGGATATCTATCGTTCTCATTAGATTATAGAGCGCTTTCTTTAAGCGCACACAAAGAACCAGCCACCAATGTTCGGTGGCCGGTTCTTGCTGCACTTTAATCTTCGATTCTTCTTAACGTCATACTCAGCTTCCTATAGTGCTCCTACAACCGGATGCGGGACATACGGCTCTTCCAGGAACGTAATTTCTTCGGGTGTTAACTTAACCGACAGGGCGGCAAGCCCATCTTCGAGATGGGACATTTTCGTAGTCCCGATAATCGGAGAAGTCACCGGCTCCTTCTGCAGTAACCAGGCAAGCGCGATTTGGGCGCGGGGAACGCCGCGCTGTTCTGCGATTGAAGCCACTCTTTCCACAATTAATCGGTCAGCTTCTGCCATCGCATCATATTTGCTTTTCTGCACCTGATCGGTTTCAGAACGGCGGGTCGTTTCCTTCCAGTCCCTCGTCAATCTTCCGGATGCAAGCGGGCTGTAAGGAATGACGCCGATTTTCTCTTCCTTGCACAGCGGCATCATTTCCCGTTCCTCCTCACGGTAGATGAGGTTGTAATGATTCTGCATTGTTTTAAACCGTGTCCAGCCATGTTTCTCAGCTACGTGATTTGCCTTGAGAAACTGCCAGGCATACATTGCCGAAGCTCCGATGTACCTTACTTTTCCCGCTTTCACCACATCGTGGAGGGCTTCCATCGTTTCTTCAATCGGCGTATTATAGTCCCAGCGATGAATCTGGTAAAGGTCCACATAATCCGTTCCCAGCCGTTTGAGGCTTTTGTCGACCTCGCTTATGATCGCCTTCCGGGACAATCCCGCTCCGTTCGGACCTTCATGCATGCGGAAATATACCTTTGTCGCGATGACCACCTCATCCCGGTTAGCATAATCCTTAAGCGCCCTTCCGACGATCTCCTCGCTTGTCCCATCCGAATATACATTCGCCGTATCGAAAAAGTTGATGCCTGAATCAAGGGCCTTTTTGATGATAGACCGGCTCTGCTCCTCGTCCAGCACCCACGGATGAACCCAGCGCTCCGCAATGCCGAAGCTCATACAACCGATGCACAGCCGCGACACATCCACGCCGGTATTTCCGAGTTTCACATATTCCATTGTTAAGCACACTCCTCTTCAAGGGATAAGCTAAGACTACCCCCTGGAGTTCACTCCAAGTCAAGCGCAATTAAATATCAAATCTAGCGGAGCCTATTGATCTCACGATTGCAGGATCATTGTGTGAGAAGAACACGCTCTTCTTCGTATCCAGTGCGGCAATCTGCTCCATATCCTCACTGCTCAATTCAAAGTCAAAGACCTCGAAGTTTTCGATGATTCTTGCTTTATGGACAGACTTTGGAATGACAACAACATCTCTTTGGATCATCCAGCGCAAAATCACCTGAGCAACGGATTTCTTATGCTTCTCAGCCAGCGACACCAGAACCTCATTCTGGAACATGTTGTTTCTCCCTTCAGCAAAAGGCCCCCAGGACTCGATCTGAACATGGTTCTCTTTCATATAGCTGCCACTTTCAACCTGTTGGCAGAAAGGATGCGTCTCAACCTGGTTAACCGCTGGAACGACTTCATTATGAACCATCAAATCTGCCAAACGATCCATCTGGAAGTTGCTGACTCCGATTGCCCGGATTTTTCCTTCACGATACAGTTCCTCCATAGCACGCCAAGAGCCATGCACATCACCGAAAGGCTGATGAATTAAGTACAAATCCAAATAATCGAGCTGTAATCTCGCGAGCGATTTGGCAAAAGCTTTCTTGGTGCTCTCATAGCCGGCATCCTGTACCCAGAGTTTTGTAGTAATAAACAGCTCTTCTCTTGGCACGCCGCTGCGTTTGATTGCTCTGCCAACCGCTTCTTCATTCCGGTAAGCCGCAGCCGTATCAATTAGACGATAGCCTGCCATGATCGCGTCATAAACACATTGCTCACATTCATTGGCATCTGCAATCTGATACACGCCAAATCCGAGTATCGGCATCTCCAGGCCATTGTTCAAAATAACATTCTTCATATGAAACCCTCCTGTTACTAATATGATGATTCAAGTCACCCGTGTTTATCCCTTGCATGCAACTGTAAGTCTATCACCTTCGAGTAACACGAAGTCAAATGAAGTTTTTAGCTATGAATTTTCAAGAGTTCACTCAACAGATTTTAACGAGGTCCGTATTTAGAGACCCTCAATATAAATCTCATCCATTATGCTTCCAATGCGGTATGAGTGCCCAGGCAATTCAGATTCGATAAATGCCTTCACACCACTTTTTTCAACATCATACATAACCTCTATTTCTTTCGAAAAGAGAACCTGCCCTTTTTCCAGTACCTTTGACAAGCTTGATATCTTTTTAGGTTTAAGCTCATCTTTAATGATTTGCTGAAGCCCCTCTCTATAGGTTTCCAAGGTTCTGGCTCCAACAATTTTTACACCTTTATTTTCTTCATTGACCATAATAATGGTTGGGAATCCCCGCACACCAAGGCGGGAGGACATTTGGAAATCTTCTTCCAACCGATCCTGAGCTGACTCAAGAGCGGATTCCTGAACGATTGCTTTTCCATCCATGCCCAGTTTGTCAACGATATTTACCAGTACATCCTCTTCACCAATATTTTGATTGAATGCAAACACTGCTTCACGGGCGTATCTCAAGAATTCACTTTCTTTGCCCTCTTGTTTGCGTTGAATTACTTTAAATACTCTGGAAGGAGGATAGGATGAAAGGACCGGATTGGTATGCCACAATGATCCATCTATTGGCATACGGGAGTGTTCCCCCACTTCTCTCCAATGTTGGGCAACATCTGAAGGCTGCTGAATTCCGTTGCTACTATCCGAGAATCCCTTCCAGCTGGCCAGCAAACCTCCCATAATCGTTTTCACATGAAAGTACTGGCCGTATTCCCGGTTAAACCGGTTCAGGACAGGCTCTAAAGCCCAACAATGGGAACAAATCGGATCGGTAACGTAGTATAAAGTCACCTTTCTCTCTATTTGATTCAAGTCAATTTCTTGCACAGCATCTTCATCCCCGGGGCCGCATACCCCGGTCTCAAGATCGCACATCATATTTGGATCGCTCATGATTTCCCCCTGCCTTTCATATTGACCATAATTAGCAATTTAGTTCTTTGAATAGTATAATTATAAAATCCACACACTTTTAAACAAGTACTATTATTTTTAATACCTAGTATATAAAATGAACTATTGGAGGAACCAAGATGAAATATGAATTTAGCTTAGAGCAACGCTGTCCGGCAACCTTCGCATTTCATGTTATTGGAGGTAAATGGAATTTACCCATACTTGCTTTTTTAAGTGAAGAGGAATCTATCCGGTATAATGAATTAAAAAGAAAGCTTCATGGCATCACAGGAACGACGCTAACCAATTGTCTTAAAGATCTTATCGACAACGGAATTGTTCATAGAGAACAATACAATGAGGTGCCTCCGCGGGTTGAATACTCTCTTACCCAATCAGGAAAGGAATTAGTGCCCCTTATTGAAGAAATCGTTGCTTGGGGTGAACGAAACATACAAGTGATTTTGAAGAGGGGCGATTGTTATTAGTTGGTTAAGTGATCTCTATAAATTACAGAAGCGGGAGCCAAAAAAGGACACCGAACCCTCTTTGGTTAATGCCATCTTCCGGATGTATGACAGATTTCCCAGGATTGGACTTAGGGAGCGGATCGGTCAGCAGGATATGTCGCTGGATATCGCTGATGCCTATATCAATGGCCGAAACGCCATGATTGAAGCTGGGGTTGGAATCGGCAAGTCCTTTGGATACCTAATTCCCAGCCTGCTCATTAATCAGGCGTCGCGGCAGCCGGTCATTATTGCAACCTCCTCCATTCAGCTTTCAGAGCAGATACATAAAGACCTGAGAGTCATCGGAAGCCGGTTAGGATTTACAACGGTCCGTTCTGTAGTCGGAAAAGGCATGGGCCAATATGCCTGCCGCCACAGGGCAGCGGGCTTGTTCGGGCCTGATGATTCAGGCTCCCCCCTATCAACCCTTGCGCAGCGTATTTTGAATTTTGAGATTGATGAAAGAGCGGATATCAAGGGCGGGATTAGCGATGCCGAATGGTCTAACGTTTGCGTGAATGATTGCATATTTGAACGCTGCCATTATAAAAATGCCTGTTTGTTTTATGATATGAGAGCAAAAATTAATGCCAAGGCTTGCGATATTGATTTCATTATCGTGAACCAGGACCTGCTCATCCGGGATTTGATTAAGAAAAAAGAAGGCACAAGAGGCATAATTACAGACCTGCCGGCTCTGATCGTGATTGATGAAGCTCATAATCTGGAGGCAAAGGTCAGAGATGCAGGAACGCTTGAGTTTACTTTCCGGAGAACCTGCCGTATTCTGGATGATGCTTTGCAGATTCTCTTTAAGCAGTCTGGGGATAAGAGCCTTTTCTCACAATCCAAATTTTTAAAAAGCTGCGTTGAACGTATTTTTAGACAGATAGACGCTGATTTGCTCCTTGCAGCCAAGCAGGATAACGACCGTATAAAAGTATCGGAGGTTAAAGGTGTTCCGTTAAGCCGGGCGTCGCGTGATTTGAGAGACCTTAGTCTTAGCCTCTCAGTATTAACTTCCCGGCACGAGCGGGAGATAGATGATGTTTTTGAGGCAATGAACGGACTTATCAACCTCTTTGATGTCTTGGCTGGAGTAGAGGACAACTATCTCATATGGGCAAGCAATACCCTGCGTGAAGCGACGATGAGCATCTGCCCCAAAGCGATAAGCCAGTTTCTAAAATACACATTATTTAACGGCAAGACACCTGTTATCTTAACGTCAGCAACCATGTGTCAAGGCGGAGAAACGCTGGAGGAACAATACGCTTATTTGACGCAATCCCTCGGTTACACGGGTGATTATATGGATCGGCAAGCCTCACCCTTTGATTACAGCAGCCATGCCATGATGTACATCTCGGGCAACATTCCGTACTACCATCATGAAAAGCGGGAATTATATCTTGAAGCAGCCTATACAGAAATAATTAAGCTCTGTAATTTGACACAAGGAAGAACACTGGTCCTTTTTTCGGCCAAGGAGGATATGAAGTACATTCATAAGAAGCTGATTTCGGGTGCGGATGAGCTTAAATGGGCGTTGCATGTTCAAAAAGAGGGAGCTTCCCAGGACGGAGTGATCGCTGAATTCCGGCGCAGCAAAGGCGTACTCCTTAGTACCGGTGTATTCTGGGAAGGCGTGAATATCGAAGGCTCCGACCTGTCGCAGGTCATTATTTTCCGTCTGCCTTTCCCTGTTCCGGCTGATCCTATCTATGAATATAAGGCAGCTTTAGCTCAGAATCCTTTGAAGGAGGTTTTTGTCCCGGACATGCTTCTTCGGTTACGGCAAGGAACCGGACGTCTGATCCGCAGCGAAACTGACCTTGGTGTGCTCAGCATACTCGATTCCCGCCTCAGCGCCGCAGCCAAAAAGGATTACCGGGATAAGGTACTGGAAACTTTACCGTTTAAGAAGGTTACCGAGGATTTCTCGGTTCTGGAGAAGTTTGTTAAAGAAAAGGGAATAAAGCGTACTGTGTGAAAATGGAACAAGCCGATTACGAATCCAGCTTACCCCGAACAAACTAAGAAAAGCTTGGGATAGGAAAAGACAGCACCCCTGAAGTACCAGCGGTGCTGTTAACATAGGATATATACTAAACGTTATGCGTACAAAATTGTCTTAGAAATATTCAATATTTCCTGATGAAGTTCCTTACTGGCCGCAAGAATACTACTCCCTGACTGATATATATTTATCGGATCTCCGTTTAAACAAGTAAATTTACCGCCTGCCTCTTCGATTAACAATTTACCTGCCGCAAAATCCCACGGTTTCTGAAGTGAGCTAAAATACGCATTGAATCGTCCGCAAGCCACATAAGCCAGTTCCAGAGAGCCGCACCCAATCATACGGATTCCTCTGGACTCATTAGCTATATGATATACAAACCTTTCAAATCCAAGTTTCTGTTCTTCCTGATCATATCGAATATACGTAGAAATTAATGAATTGGTTAATGCCACTGATGTAGAATTAAGCAAAAGCCGTTTATTGTTCAGATATGCACCTGTACCTTTCTCTGCCCAAAAAAGTTCATCAGTAGAAGGATTATATATGGCCCCGCAAATCCCTTGACCATTCTGGTATAAAGCGATTGAGATCGCAAAACTTTCTTTTTGATGCAAATAGTTAGTTGTCCCATCAATCGGGTCAATAATCCAAATGAAGTCATCCGGCTCAAAAACTTCCCCTGTATAAGTTTCTTCTCCCATAATTTTGTGATGAGGAAAATCTTCCTTTATTCGTTGTACTACCATTTGCTCATTTTGGCGGTCTACGAATGTAACTAATTCTTTATGCGATGCTTTCGAACCTACACTAATGTGTCCTTCTATGTGCCGCAAACTGTTTTTTCCTGTCTCGATAACACATTCTTTGAGAACGTTAAGGTATTGTTTAGACATTTATATACCTCCGGAAAATATGGACATAATTGCTTGTTGTATGGCGTTACTTCAGCCTTTCTCCTTAATATAACCATATTTAGTGGAGTTACATTTTAATACATTCAGTTATTACGGAGACTCGCCATTATTATTTTCGGGAACAGCGTCTTTGCGGCTCCGAATCCATGCCGTTAGGGACAGTAGAAGACCGAGAGCAATGTTGCAGAAATCAAGAATAACATGGGTCGTTCCCAAATATGTTTCGAATTGTTCAACGCCGGAAGTTTGCCACATACTCAACACTAGCGTAAGCAAGCCTATTGGAAGTACAAGCTGGCGGTAGTTGTTGAGTCTTAGCCACTGGCTAGCCCCCAACGATGCTGTGTACAGATAGGTGGTTAACTGAATGAATGTTCCGGGGAGCCAAACGATTAGCAGCAAGGCGTCCACGTGCTGGATAAACTTACCTATTCCTATATACCGGACAACTTCAATAAACGGATAATTCAATGCGCTGACATGCTTGCCGAAGAGAAATACGGATACGAGCCCAGAGACAGACAATGTAACCATGAGAGTAAACCAGGTTAATAATACATACGCTGTCGTTTTCCTCTGATTCGACACGAACGGAAAATATATACCGAGCATCATATAACCAGAGAACCAACTGAACGGGATAATGGCCCCTTTAAGGGAAGGAACGATCCCTTCGCCCATAACGGGGAGGATATTGTTTACGTCCCATTCAGGAATTGATAAGATGATCAGCAGTCCAAACACCAGGAAAGTTAGCGGCAGGAACAGTTGTGCCAGCCTTCCTAGAACCTCCACCCCTCCTCTGACGGCGTAGGATATAAGTAAGACAATTCCGCAAACGGCAACAAAGGGTGGCGTTTTTTGTAAAAAGACAGCCGAAATAAAGTCGCCAAACTCCCTCAATATAACAGAAGTCAGATTGATACCGTAAAATATGACGGCAAGCCCCGCGGCTCTGCCGAGCCAAGGTCCAAGCAGCCGCTCGCTGTACTGAATGATGGTTTCCTTCGGAAACATACTGTTGAGTCGGAGCATCATAAGCACAAACAGCAATCCGGGCAGGTGAGCCCAGATCGGTGATATCCATAAATCGTGCCCGGCTTCCTTTCCCGTTATTTTCGGAATATACAGGATTCCGTCGTAGGCAGTTACCGAATAAAAAAGAAGACCTAGCTGCGCTGCGGAAATCTTCCCTTTCTCTATCATAAGTCAACTCTCCTCCCTTCAACCCGAAGTCAACCGCTTAAATATACTGTTATACATATCGATCGGTCCTGGCATATTGGGAAATAGAAGGATGAGCACAGCCATAAGCCATGCAACACCTGCAATGGCGATCAGCGACACCCGCTCTCTCTTTTGGTTGTTTCCCAGACAACGCCATTCGGCCCAAACCATTAAGGCGGTTGCAAACGTTGCTCCCGCCACCTTCACCCAAGTCACTTGGCTTCACACCTCTTTTCAGGATTCGCCGACAGGCACACTGTTCATCCCAATTTGTCTGATCTTCACCTTAACCTGCACGTCTGTTTGCATCGAAGGATAAATTTGCTTCCAGTGGTCATGTATATGTTTCCATTTCCGGGGATTGTGGCGGTCAATCGCATCGCCGAAGCCAAAAATATCGGCTCCCATTCTTTGGGCTTGCTTAATTGTTGCCTCCGTCTTATGGCGGATGTCTTCGACCGCCACCTCTTCAACATTGTGAATAAACTTCGAATCAGATGTTTTAAAGCGGGTCGTATTTTGAACAATGCTCATCTCGGCTTCGATCAAAATGTCCATATGCGGTATTTCTCCCTTAAGATTAGGAGCGAGCCGGGTGCTGGAAGAAAGGACTCCAAGCGAAATGAGCGAAGAGGAGGGCCGCTCCAGCTTCACCGTCTCAACGTCGCCTCTCATTTGTTCCAATATCCATTTAGCCCCGGAGTAAGACTCTCCTTGAATCAATCCGGCCATATGGTAACCAGAGAAGGCAGCATAACCTTTCACATATGGGACGTTTTCCTCGCCGTCATGCGTGGTATCAACGTAAGGTATAAATGCCTCATTTGAAATATTTCCGAGTTTCTGTACGAGGCTATTAAGCGTTATTGGTCTGCGGAAGAGACGCTCGGATTCACCTTCCAGAAAATCCGCTTTGGTCCGTTCGAGCGGAGAGGTGGAAGCGAGAAAATCGCGTGCTGTTCCCTTGCTGACGAATGGCTTAACCCGCAGACGAACATTGCTGTCGCGCACGAGATAATCCAACTGTTCCCTAAGCTGGCTATGAGACAACGCCTCTCCAACGACCAACATTTCAAGCTGCCCCCAATAGATAGTGCGGGACAGCTTAGTCTGCAGCTCGGAAGCAGCATCCGCCGCAGTTGCTCCTGAAGCGGTCCAAATCAAAGATGAACCGCTACTTTTTGAGTTATTCTTGCCCTTTTGTGTCTCACTCCCTCTCTCCTTAGGAATGACAATCTCCAGTGATAATTCAATCTTCCCATCTTCATTTAGGTCCAAACCGGCTGTAGTCACAATCGCCAGATCATTAACTTCCTCACGATCCCAGCAGCCCGTCACAAACAGCAAACCGGCTACCGCCATTACGAGCAATACTCTCCTACTTCTCTCCATAATCCGTCAGTTCCCGCCTCCTCTGTCTGAGCCCGGCTTCTGCCCTCGGGAAAGCCGCTGGAGGTTCCGCAAATTCGCAAAACCGGGACGCCTTGTCATTTTCCATCGGGGAGCCCGAATCATGAAATCCTTCATTTCACTTGCCACAAAAGGCGCTAAAGGAGACAAGTAGGGGACACCGTAAGAGCGAAGCATACACAAATGAATGGCAATAGCTATAATGCCAAACGTCACACCAAGCAAGCCTAGCGTCCCCCCAAGTATAATGAGTGGCAGTCTCAATAGACGAATGGCGAACTCAAGAGAATAATGAGGAGCCGTGAATCCCGCAATGCCCGTAAAAGCAATAATAATGACAATCGGGGCCGACACGAGCCCGGCCGATACAGCGGCTTCTCCTACGACCAGCGCACCGACGATTGTAACAGCGGAACCGATTTGCCTCGGAAGACGGAGCCCGGCTTCACGCAGCACCTCGAACGCGAGCTGCATCATTATAACTTCTACGAAAGTCGGAAACGGGATTTCCTCACGCGCTGAGGCAATGCTGGCCAACAGCTTACCCGGCACCATTTCATGATGAAAATTCAAAATCGCGACGTACACTGCCGGAAGTATCATGGACAAGAGGAGCGTCCAGTACCGCAAAAAACGCAAAAAGCTGGCGTATACTGTCCGGTTATAATAATCGTCAGCAGCCTGGAGAAGCGTAGCCAGCGTCGAAGGAACAATGAGCACATCCGGCGTGCCGTCGACCAGCAGAACGATACGGCCTTCGAGCAAGCCCGCTGCCGCCACATCAACCCGTTCCGTAAATTGCTGCTGCGGAAACGGCGAGTATGGATTGTCTTCCGTCAGTTCTTCTATGTACCCGGTCTCTAGTACGCTGTCAATATCGATGCGCCCGAGCCTGGTTTGTACCTCATGTAATAAGGAAGTCTTAGCCAAGCCGTCTATATAAGCAATGCAGACTTCAGTCCCTGTATAGCTGCCAATTCTGTGCGATTTTACTTGCAGCTTCACACTCTGGATCCTCCGCCGCAATAGCGAGAGATTGGTCTTGATCGATTCGGTGAAGCCTTCGCGCGGCCCTCGCAGCGATGTTTCAGTCTGAGGCTCTTCTATACTACGCTTCTCCCATTGATCGAGTCCCAACAGTAACGCACCGGTACAACCGTCAATAAAAAGCAAAGGATTTCCTTTAATCAATTGATCAGCGCATTCCTCAACAGTCGCAGCCTCATCAACAGAAATGACAGGTAAAAGGCGCATTTTGACGGATTGCAAATCGTTGCTTAATCCATCCCCCGATTGCATGAGAGGCCTCAAGACGCTATTGTCGATCTCCTGCCTATTCGACATGCTAGGAATATTGACGAGTTCAGCCCTGATTGTTCCACCAACCAAAAAAGAGCGAAACGAAACGTCATCAGCTTCACCTAGTATTCCTTTAAGCGCCTCTACATTGCGGTCTAATTCAGCAACGAAAAGAGTTCCGTCTTTTAATTCGCTGTTGCCGTGCGAAGCAGAAAATGTCTGCACCCCCACCTCCTCCTGTCGCTAATAATGGTTATGGCAGTTCAGGTTAAAGTACCGTTATTTTAACCATATAAGCGATTTATATCCTTTCAGGATTTGTAGCGATTTAACTAGTTCAAAATAGTCTAGTCAGCTTGCCGCCAGTTAGTTCCACAGGAACGCCGTCCATACTTACCCAAACGCTTTGAGCAGACGGATTATGGACCATGCGACAATCAGCAGAGAATCGAAGCCTTTTTAACGCTTGCATATACGAAACGATTTCAGCGTTCGTTGCATACCAAATATCCTGCTTTCCCGCGATGATTTCCCCTAACCGGTCCAGCAGCTCCCAGTTGCCCTCATCTTCAAATTCATAGCTATGGCCCCACACATAAAGTAATGCCATGCGGCTGGGCTTTTCCTCTAATGCAACAAATTGAGATGCGTACTCCATCGCCATATTATGATGGCAGGTTGGATGCCACCTGAGCAGATCCTTCGGCATATCAAACCTGCCGTGGCTTTCTATAGTCCGAGCATATTCTATTCCTAAAGCTGCCAATAACGATACCACTTGATAGGAATAGGTCCCAAATGGATAGCTCAGCCCACGTACAGGATAGCCTACAATATCTTCTAATCTTATCCTGTCCTCTACAATTTCTTGAATGATCTGTTCGGCCGGGGTTTGTTCAAGAAAAGGATGATGAACCGTATGGCATGACACTTCATGGCCTGCATATAACGCTGCAACTTCAGAAGTTGAAACGACCCCATCCGTTCCAAAACCGCCGCTGTTTAAATGAAACGTTCCTTTGAGACCATACTCATTCAACTTCTCTACCAGTCTTCTATCATAAATTCTACCGTCATCGTAACTAAGCGTCAGAGACTTATGTGTTCCACCTGGAAAACAATCATATTGAATTTGCATTTTTCTCCCCCTTTGCTTCACGAAAAAGGCTCTCGGATAGAGAGCCTTTTTCTAGTATCCACACGTCTACTCTAATTTTTTTACATTAGCTGCGATTTGATTATTTCTTTCTTCCACCAATTTATCGTAGCCATTATCCTTGCGGTATTGGACAAAATCGTTCATCGCCTGATCGATTTCGCTATCCGATTTGGCATCCAGGATCTTGGCGATCGTCTGCGACCAGTTCTGATCGATCTTCTCTTTATTTCTGGAGGATTCTTTAGATAAATGTACATCCAGACTCGCTAATTCAAATTGCGGCACCACGTAATCTTGAGTCCATTTCTTCGGTTGCTGCAGAGCCTTCGGGAACTGCGAAATTCCCATTTGCCGGGAGAGCAGAGCGCTATCCTGCAGCCACAGATGAGTGGTCAAGCCAACCTTCTTCTCGAAGCCGGCAGGATCGCTCTGCTTGAACTCGAGCAGATCTGCATTCAAGACAGGAATTCCGTCCTTGATGGTATAGGTTTCGCCCTCGCGTCCAAAGTCCATTACGTTGTTGCCGTACTCGCTGACCAGGTAAGTTAAGAGTTCCATCGCCTTTTGCGGATCCTTGGCATTCTTGGTAATAAAGGTCTGTGTCCAGCCTTCAATGGAAGTGCCCGGCAATGCGGTTTTATTTCCTACCGTAGAAGATGGTCCGTTAACGGCAATGTACTCTTTGTCCGGGTGCTCCTTCGCCCACACGGACAACGAATCTGGATCACCATTCAGGTCTGCAGCGAAATAGGCGAAGTAGCTGCCATTCGTTAGCCGCGCATTCTTGTCGTCTCCGGTCATCGTAATCATGTCCCGGTCTGTCAGCTCTTTCTGCCGGGCATGGACGATCACTTTAACCCATTTCTGATAATCTGCATCTGTATAACGGTCATAATATTTGCCGTCTTTCGTCAACACAGGGACCCCGATAAAATCAGCCAGCGTTTTACTGAAAATCCCGGTCGGATCAACGTTTTCTTTAAGGAAATTAGTCATCCCCAGCGGAATAACCGTTTTTCCCTGTTCATCCTTCACAGCCAGCTTCTGCGCGGCTTCCAATGCCGAAGTAAATCCTTCAGGCGTGGTCATATCAGGCTTGCCGAGCTGTTCATAAATATCCTTCCGCACCAGAAATGCCGAGTTGCCATAAACCCCGCCTTTCTCATAATCCGTTTTCGTGTTTGAGAAGTTAGGATATCCATAAATATGGCCGTCGTCCTGTGTGAAGAACTTGAGCGTTTCCGGCTTGGCTGCTTTATCCAGGAAATAAGGGTCATACTTCTCGGCCAGTACATCCAGCGGAGTCGCGAATTTAGCGGCATCCTTAACAAAAGGGCTGTCTCCTCTGATAGTAATGATGTCCGGCAGATCTCCGGAGGCCATCATCGTATTCAGCTTGTCGTCGCCGCCGCTTGAGTAAGTGATGTTCACTCCCGTATCCTCCGTAATATACTTGGTAGCCACATCATTGCCCCAGGTTTGGGCGAACCAATCGAAATTAATGTACCAGTTAAGATCAGCCTTTGCCTTGTCGTTCTTCCAGCTAGGCGTATCTTTGGTCACTTCAATCTTCGAGTCCGGCAAATTTTCACTTGTCTTCTTGTCGCCACAGGCAGTCAACGATACTGCTAATGCAACCAAAGTCAAAAGGGTGATCGATTTCTTCATAACATTCTCCCCCGCTTTTCTCATTATTCTTTAACTCCTCCAACCAGCATGCCGCTAATAAAGTATTTCTGGAGGAAAGGGTAAACCAGCATAATAGGCAAGGTCGTAACAATCATCGTAGCCTGCTGCAAAGATTGTGTCGTAAATGCCTTGGAAACATACACTCCCGCTTTGGCAGAGCTCGCAGCTCCTGCGCTTGTTAACAGCTGATATAAATAATATTGAATCGGATACAGCGATTTATCCGTAATATACAGCTTAGCCACGAAGAAATCATTCCACTGGTACACCCCGTGGAACAAGGCAATCGTCGCCAGCACCGGGAAAGAAAGCGGGACAATAATTTTGAAGAACACCTGAAATACACTGGCCCCGTCAATCTTAGCTGATTCTTCAATCGATTCCGGCAGGTTCCTGAAGAAGTTCATTAAGATGATCATGTCGTAAAAGCTGAATAGCACCGGGATAACGTACACCCAGAAGCTGTTCGCCAGGCCCAGCGACTTGGCTACCAGAAATGATGGAATCATCCCGCCGTAGAAGAACATCGTGATGACGCCCATACGGATGAATATCTTTCTTCCCAGCAAATAAGGCTTGCTCAGAGCATAGGCTGCGGCCCCTGTAATGACCAAATGCCCGATGACACCGATTACAGTTTTGGCTACCGTAACTCCAAACGCCGTGTAGATGGTCGAATCCTTCAATATGGTCTTATAGTTAACCAGCGTAAATTCTCTAGGGAACAGATAAATGCCCCCTTTCATCGCGTCATACCCGTCATTGAACGAGAGGGCGATGATATTGATTAACGGAAATACGATGATGCAAATGAAAAGCAGCATGAACAGCACGTTAAAAACGTTAAATATTTTCTCGCCTCTATCCAGCCCCATATAGTTTTTCCTCCTTTCTAAAAAATTGTGGTATCGCTAAGCTTCTTGGTTAAGAAATTGGCTATCAGCAACAGTGTGACCGATACGACGGACGAGAAGATTCCGACCGCAGTCGCGAATGAGAAGTCCCCTTGTGTCAGACCTAAATGATAAACATAAGAATCGATGACTTCACTGCGCAGCATGTTCGAAGAATTTTGCAGGACGAGCGTCTGATCCAGGTTCGCTCCCAGGATAGAACCTACACGCAGTAAGAACATCAGTACGATAATATTTTTGATACTGGGAATCGTGATATACCAAATTCTCTTCAGGATTTTCGCCCCGTCGACCTTCGCCGCCTCATATAGCGATGGATCAATTCCTGTAATGGCAGCGAGATAGAGAATTGTGCCCCAGCCAACCTCTTTCCAAATATCCGACAGCGTCGCTATCCACCAATAAGCATTCGAATTTGACAGGAAGGAGAGCGGTTCAGAGATGAGATGCGTCGACAACAGGAAGCTGTTCACCAGTCCCGACGAGCCGAGCCAGGATATAACCATGCCGCCAAGAATAACCCATGACAGGAAGTGCGGTAAATAAGATATTGTCTGCGTGAACTTCTTGAAGATTCCTAGTCTGATTTCATTGATTAATATAGCCAGGACGATCTCCAGCGGGAAACCGATCAACAACTTCATCAAGCTGATGCCTAGAGTGTTCGTCAGCACATTGTAGAAATCTTTATCCCCCAAAAAAGCTTTGAAATTATCCAAACCTACAAATTCCGAGCCTGTAAAACCGGATAACGGAGAATAATCCTGAAAGGCGATAATCAATCCGAGCATCGGGACAAAAGAGAAAACAATCATCAATATAATGCTCGGCCAGACCATTGCTTGAAGCTCCCACTGGGATAAAAATTTATATTTAAATTTGGACATCATCCGTATGCCTCCTCTCTCTTCAGGTACAGCATTGGCAGTTCTTTTTGAATCATGTAAGCGTATCCCAAAATCTGCTAGGCCCCCTCAAAAATTCTGAATTTGTGCATGAATAAATTTTACACAATTAATTAATTTAATTTAATAATTGAGCGAGCCTAGCGATTATTTCGGACAAATAGTTCTGATTCACGGGATTTTATTGATATTCTATGGTGAACACGGGATGGTCAAGATCATTGATAAAAATATTGAATTTTCCCGGTTCAACCGTTTGCTGCAGGCTGGTATCCAAATATTGAAGATCATCCAAGCTCAGAGTCATCTGTACGGTAACTGTCTGATGCTCTGGCACATCCACGATTTGATACTTCTTCATCTCGCGCACAGGACGTACTGCTTTGGAGACAAGATCTTCAATATATAGAATTGCGATTTCAGAATATCTATACCCGCTTGGATTGCTCACCTGAAAAGAGATGGTCAGCTCCTGATCGGCTGTCAGATGATGACGCGAAATTTGAAAATCAGAATACTGCGCACCGGTATAAGTCAGCCCGTGCCCGAACGGGAACAAAGGCCCGGCCTCACAATCCTGATACCTGCTGCTATAGCTTGTTTCATTAGCCGGACGGCCCGTGCTGTACTCATTGTAATAGATCGGCGCTTGCGCCGAATGACGCGGGAACGACATCGTCAGTTTCCCCGATGGGGTATCTTGGCCCATAATCAGCTCCGCAATCGCGCTGCCGGCCTGTGTACCCGGATACCAGCACCACAAGAGGGCGGGGATTTCATTGATAATGTTCTGCAGCGCGAGTGGCCGTCCTGAGTAACAGACACATGCAAACGGCTTGTTCGTCTGTTTGACTTCACGGATAAGCTGCTGCTGGCTGGCCTCCAGTTCGATGTTCACGCTGCTATGTCCTTCACCGCTTAATTCCCAGTGCTCTCCAACCGCCACAACAATATAATCGCATTGCTCCAGCTCAGCTTGAGGACAGTCCTTCAGGGATTCATAGACCTCAAGATCGAGTGAATCATCCACCCGCTTCATCCCTTCCGCTAAAGTAACTACGTCTTCAAAGCTTCCTTTGCACTGCCAATTGCCCAGCAATTGATTGCTGCCGGCAAACGGGCCGACAATGATGATCTTTTTACATTCCTTGCTTATAGGCAGCATTTGTTCATTTTTCAGCAGCACACAGCTTCTTTTGGCGGCGTCCTTAGCGTGCTCCAGAAAGCGCGAATTCAGAATGACTCCATGCTCACGAGCTTCGTCTGCATAAGGATTTTCAAATAAGCCCAGTTCATTTTTAAGCTGCAGGATTTTCAGAACGGCCGCATCTATATCCTGCATCAGCGAAGGATTCTCTTCTAGAATCTGTTCATAATGCTCAAGATACAACGTCGAGACCATTTCGATGTCAATGCCTGCTTTTAAAGCCAGTTCAGCAGCGTCCTTGCCATTGCCGGCAACGCGGTGGTTCTGCAGTTCGGTAACAGCGCCCCAATCTGAGATTACGATGTCGTCAAATTGATAGGCCCCTCTTAGGATTTCCTTCATCATCTGCTCACTCGCGGTTACAGGAACCCCGTTGAAAGTGTTGAATGAGCTCATCACAAATTTTGGCTTCTCTTGAAGCGCTATTTCATAGGGCTTGCCATAATAGGCGTAGAATTCTCTCCAGGACATATCGACAGCGTTATAGTCCTTACCTCCAATGGCGGCTCCATACGCGGCAAAATGCTTCAAACAGGCTGCTACTCCCGACTCGGCAATCTCTCCGTTCCCGCCTTTCTGATAGCCTCTGATCATCGCCCGGCCAAGATTGCCGGACAGCAGATGGTCCTCGCCAAAGGATTCCATGACTCTTCCCCATCTGGAGTCGCGCACAAGGTCGACCATCGGCGAGAAATTAACATGTATGCCCGCAGCCCGCAATTCCGAAGCGGTATCCGCCGCTGCCTGCTGCACGATTCCCTCATCCCAGGTACAGGAGAGTCCTAGGGGTATCGGAAAAATTGTCTTGTATCCATGTATCGCATCATGCATGAACAGCAGAGGTATTTTTAGCCGGGACTTCTGTAAATATTCACTTTGAATCAGGTTCGTAATCTTGGCGCTCGACGCGCCGATGATACTTCCTATCGTAAATAACGCGTCTCCCTCAAGCATTTGATCTGGAAATGCCGGACCAGTCTCAACCATTTCATTATCGATTTTGCCGACATAATGTTCCCCGGTTGTCTGAGAGAGCTGTCCGATCTTCTCGGCCAGCGTCATCTCCTGAAGCAGTTCGGTGATTTTCTTGTTGTCCATATAAACCCCTTATTTCCATTCTAGCTTAGGTAAAATATCTTGCTGCAATTTGCACATTTCGTCGATCATTGCTGAGGCCTGGTAATAAGTTGGAGACTGAGGATCTAACAGGATCGCCTGCAGCAGCTTCGTCTTGGATTGCTCCACAAAAGCCTCGAGCAACAATTTATGGATCGTGCCCTGAATATGAATCGTTCCGATAAGCGCAGTCGGCAGTTCTACCGTCATCGGCTTCAGCGTAATTCCTCTGCCGTTAACGATCGCCTGGGTCTCAACAACCATATCGTCAGGAAGTCCCTTAATCGCACCGTAGTTCGGTAAATTCACCGCGTTCAGTTCAATCTCATCATCGAAGAAAATTGCCTCAATGATCGGAACCGCATATTCATTGCTGCGGCAGACCTTCGACTTATCGAAGATATAGGCCTCTTCCACCCAGAGCTCCTGCGTCTGAACCTTCGAGAACAAGCCTTGATCCAGATTGTTGCCGCTTGCACTGTATACGAACTCAGGGGTTCTGGAATCCTTCTCCCACAGCTTCTCGCGAATTGGATCGTAGCGGTATTGCAGGGACAAGCCCGCATAGAAATCCTCTGCATAAGTGATATATTCACCTACATGGTTGGTGCCTGGATAAGGGTAATATCCATAAGTGCGGTACATCGTTCTGGATAGCGCGACATGCTCGAATTGCGCCAGACGGTTGGCCTTCCGCTCCTTCTCATCAAATAACGGATACAGATCCTCACCTGTTTTCTTGTTCCAGATCTTGGTGAAGAACCCGAAGTGGTTCAAGCCACCGCCTTCAATTCCGATATCTGCGATATCCATCTCCAGGAATTGGGACAGCTGCTCGATCCCCATATCCAGTCCATGGCATAGACCGACAACTTTGACCGAGGTAAGCTTCGAGATCGCCTCAACCAATTTCGCTTCAGGATTCGTATAGTTAATGAACCAGGCGTCCGGGCAGACACGTTCCATCATGCGGGCGATGTCGAGCATCGGGCCCAGATTTCGCAGTGTATGGAACATCGAGCCGGGACCGCCGTTCTCACCGTAAATTTGCTTGCTGCCGAAGTTGCGGGGAACATGGAAATCCTGCGACCAATAGAAGTAGCGGTTTACCTCGATTGCCACGATGACGAAATCGGCTGCCTGCAGAGCCGCTTCCAGGTTGGTCGTCTGCCAAATGTTCGCCGGATGCGAAAAGGCGGTAAACATATCTGTTGCATATTTATAGGTTCTTGCCACATTCTCTTCTTCAATGTCCATCAGGGCGATCTCAAGCTGGGCCTGAGTTTTCAAACGCTCGGACAACACCATATCCTGAAGTGCTCCCAAAGCAAAGGACACGCTGCCGGCTCCAATTAACGCAACTTTCATTTTTTTCATGTTGTTCATGCTCCTTTATTGTTTTTTATCGCCATGTACCCCGCCCCGATCACTCCTGCATCCGGGCCGAATTTAGGCAAGACTACCTTGACTTTGTCGCTTAAATGCTCAAATACTTTGGTTTTAGCGCTTTCAATGATTTTATCAATCAACCATTGGTTGTTGTGAATGACTGCTCCTCCAATGACAAATATACCCGGATCAATCGTCTGCATTAATGAAGCAATCGCGTTGGAGAAGTACTCGACCCAGGTATTCACTATACCTGCCGCCATCTCGTCATTCTGCTTATATTTCTCGAACAATAAATGCGCCGTAGCCTCGTTGCCGTACAGATTTCTGCTCTCTTTCTCCAGGGCTCTGCCGCTGCACAGAGCTTCGAGCGTACCGGGATGTAATGCCGAATGGCTCTTGACTTTATCAGATATAACCATGCTGCCAATCTCTCCGGCATAACCATGCGCTCCGTGGAGCACCTCGTTGTTCAGAACGATTCCGCCGCCGATCCCCGTACTGACCGTAATATAGATCGATTGATCATACGCCTGGGACGCGCCATGCTCCGATTCAAGCAGGGTCACGACATTTACATCATTCTCGAAATGAACTTCATAACCGGGAAAAAAGCGCTTTATAAAATCGGTATGAACCCCTTCCAGGCAGGGAACGTTCGTCGCATCGCATATAATCTCGGTTCGCTCTTTCCAGGGAACAGGCAAGGCAATCCCTATCTTGTCAGCCGTCTTGTGAGGATCCACTTTCCCGATCACCCGCTTGACATAGTTGAAAACTTCATCAGCAGTTTGGAACTCGCTAGTCAATGCCGTCTCTTTTCGAACCAGTTCCAGCTGCTCATTGACTAACCCGACCCGTATGTTCGTGCCTCCAATATCCACTCCAATGACACTGTTACTCATAATGTGTACTCCTCAGTTTTTATCGCTGTTTATATATTTCGCTGCCTCCGAATCCAGGAAGAAGTCAATATGTTCATAACCGAGCAGCTCCTGAGCAGGCAGCTTCGCTTCAGGATTTGAAAATATTTCTTTGACGATCCCGGCTTTGCGTTCACCGGTCACCGCTACAATCACCCGCTTACTGCCCGCCACCTGACTTAGTCCTAAGGTGATTCCTCTGTCCAATACCGTAGGCTGCCGGAAATATTTCTGGGCCACGGTCTTGGTCGTCTCCGACAAATCTACGACACTGCTATGATCCAGCACCGGACAACCTGGCTCATTCAAGCCGATATGGCCATTCATTCCAACCCCCATCAAACTGAAAGTTATGGGATTCTGACCGATAAAGCGGTCGATTCTCAGACATTCCTGCTCCAAATCCGGTGCTGTCCCATCAAAAAATTCGATCTGCCGGGGGTCCAAATGAACAAGCGAGAATAAATCCTGATTCAGCATTTGATAGCAGCTTCCCTCAGACTCTTTGCTTATTCCGACCCACTCGTCCAGGCTGACAATTTTCAGTTGCGGAATCCTTGCATGAATCCCGGCGTCCCCGGCAAATTTCAAGTAGCTCTTCTGGGGTGTGCTGCCCGACGCCAAGCAGAACACTGGATGCTGATGCGATAGATGCTCTTTCATCTCTCTGGCAATGGCGTCTGCAACTTCCTCTTCCGTCGCAAAAATTTTAATCATCACGTTCACTTCCTATCCGGAAATTACTTTTATCATCTCATGCTGAAGCGAGAGTACGGCAGCTCCGACAGCCGACGAATGATGCAAATCACTGTAAGTTATCGTTGGAGTACACTCCGCATACTGCCCGACATAATATCTTGTTCTCTCAAGAATCCGTTCAGGGAACAGTGCTGCCGTCTTGCCGCTAATAATAATCTGCTCGATGTCCAGCATGCTGATGATATTAACTATCGCCAGGGCAAGATGCTTGCCTACATAATCTGCGCACGCTTCAATGTCATCTTCAGAGCTAAGATCATAGTTGCTCAACAAATGCTGAATCCCCAGCCTGCTCTCCAGCCAGCCGACAGAGGACGGTGATCTTCTGTACTCCGGGTCAAAGCACATATACTCCAGCTCACCCGCGCTTGCATTGAATCCTCTATGCAGTTCCTTATTGATAATCAGGCCGCCGCCGATCCCATCCCCTACTGCGATATGGACCAGATCAGCCAGCGCTTTCCCGGAGTTCTCCAGATTGCGGAATTCAGCAACTGTAGAAGCGTTTACATCATTCTCAAGGAAAATTGGCAATTCAACCTGGTCAATCAGATTCTTGATGATCGGCTCATAATTGTAATCCTGCTCCTTATTGTCCTGAACCCTCATTCTGATCGTTTTCTTCCTTGTGTTTATCGCCCCGTCGACTCCGATACCGATGCCTAAGACAACGCTGTTTGTTTTCTTTGCTGCATCCTTCATACGCTCGATGATGTCTTCAAAAATCGAGATAAACTGCTCGTTATAAAATGGAATATCCGTCTCGATGGAGTACGAATCAATAATTCTGCTGGATAGATTGATAAGTAGAGCCGTGATTCTGTTGCCTATGATTTGAATTCCAACGGTTACATAGCTGTTCTCATTAAACCGGTATACCGTTCTTTTTCTTCCCAAGCCGCCGGAGCCTTCCCGGCTTTCTCCAGTAGCGGTCAGCAATCCGATTTCTTCAAAGAAATTGACGATCTTGCTTACGGTTACAAAGCTCATCGCTGTCTTCTCCGCGATTTCAACCTTCGCCAATTCCGGATTCTGCATCACAATATCAAAAATGATCTTTCTATTCTCATCTTTAATGTCATTCGGCAAAAACGACTTCATCCTGTCACTCCTTTCGATTTATTCAAGATAATTAATTAATGTTCTTAAATAATTGAGGAAAAGTATAAAGGCCGTTTCTGACCTTTATATGACAATATTATATGCGTACCATGCTCTTGTCAATGGATTTTTTTCTGAACTCCAACATTTTCTATTGTATACTGTTCGATCAACCGGGCGAATATGGCTCTAGCCTCGTTTGTTAGACGGTTCCCTGATATCCAACAGGCAGATGGGTTCAACCTTAACGAGCATTTGGCCGCTTCGGCCACCGGTCAGTCCTTGAAGAGTCTTACTATGTGCGATTATCAATTACCAATTGTTCTTCCGGCAATATTTAAAATCAATTTTGCCTCTTCTTCCGGTGACTTCAAGCAATCTGAGAGAATCCATTCTTTAAGAAGTCTTACTGTTCCATACTGAACATACGAAGCAATCGCCTTCTTTTCCTCCAAATCCAGGTTTTCTGGTAAGTGTTTAATGACCATATGATCAAATTGCGGTAGTGAGATTGTGATGTGGGAGATTAGGTCATAATTATCTAAATCTAATACAAGTTTTGTAAATTCGAGATTGTCTTTTATATATTGAAGAATCCCAGTCAGACTTTCAACGATATTTTTGCCTGCTGCAAGATCATTTATAACGGTAAATGAAGTGCTTTGTATGTACGTCTCAGCAATTTCATTTAATACATCATATTGACTTCCATAGTGATTATAGAATGTAGTACGGTTAATTCCTGCAACTTGGCATAATTCCCGTATGGATATTTTATTAATATTACATGTCTTTAACAATTTTAATAAAGCCTCACCAATCAAGCGTTTTGTTAACATAACCCTCTGGTTGACATTATTTTTTTCTGACATAGATCCTCCATTGCATTCGACATTTCCAAAGAATCTGTCGGTTGTAAAATAGACAGATGTTGATATCATTGTAAAGTACAAATGAAATAAGTCAACGAAACGGAGATGTGAAAATGAAAAAAAGCAGGAAAAAAATATTAACAGTACTCATTGGGTGCATTAGTCTCGTGATAATACTTATTGCTGGTTATGAATTCAAAGAAAATATCCGAATTAATAAAATTATGAAATCACACAAAATAGAGCAAAGCGCAGAACCAAACAATGTTGTAAGCAGCAATGATGAGAACCACTCTGGGCATATTACGACTGCAGTTCAACAGATTATGATAGGAACGATGAGCAATAATTATGATCATGCTTTGCAGACATTACTTAATATCAAAAACGCAGGATATGAATCCATCGAATTGAATGATTTTATGATTCACAAGTCTTCTATGCTTGTCAAACTAATGACAAAGTTCTCAGGAATGCCTATTGGCAATGGCGGCAAGCTTGATTGGCCTAAGCTGATTGAGGAAAGTGGACTAAAGGTCATAAGCTTACACAGTAATCTGGGGAGCATTGAGAAGGACGCGAAAGCGATCGCCGATGAAGCGAAAAAATTCGGGACCGATACTGTAGTTATTACTGGTATGTACAGATTTGATTACAGTAATTTAGATGACGTGAAAGAACTTGCTGGGCGTCTAAATAAGGCTGGAAAAGCTCTTTCGGAAGAAGGAATACGTCTTTTGTATCATAATCATAATGTTGAACTTCAAAAGGTAACCCCTGAAAAAAAGGCTTACGACATTATAATTGAAGAAACAGATCCTACATATGTCAATTTCGAGTTTGATAGTTACTGGATGGCCGATGGTGGTGCTAATGTTCCGGCTTTGATGGAAAAACTGGGCAGCCGAATGAAATTATGGCATATCAATGACCGTGGTCATACTAAATCAGGTCCTTATATGACACCAATACTGAAAGAAAATGCTACTGAATTGGGCAATGGGAATATGGATCTGGATACACTCTCAGCAATTGCTATAAAAAACGGAGTAGAAGGTGTTGTATTAGAAACTCATAAAAATTGGGTAGATAACGATCCCATTAAGAGTCTCCAGGTTAGTGCAAAATACATGCAGGAGAAGTTTGGTGACACCGAATCATTTTCAGAAAAATGATGATTAATTTGAAAGAGTTCACATGTCGTCTATGTGAACTCTTTTTATAGTACGCCCAGCATAGGCGTCATCTCTAAGGTGAAAGTCCCATTTCAGCGTCTTCTCATCGAGGTTTGACTTCTTTTCTGTCCGAAATGTGCTCCAATCAGGCCCTTCACCATAAACTGTGGCATTAAACTACTTTTTTTGAAACACAGCCTTCCGTGATACCTTTCTCATTAAAAGCATCCACTCTAACATAAAGGGACTGGTCTTTGACCAAGGCACCAATATCAACCTGATTCTTACCAAGAACCATATAGCTGTGATACAGTTTATCCGGTGCGAAACCCCAAAGCACATTGTATCCCACAGCATTTGTACTCTCCCATGATACCGAAAGGTCCAGCTCGCTTAAGAGTTTTGTAGTAACTCCAGTTATTTTGTCCGGCAGTTCACCTTTGCCAATCCCGAACACCCGGAGACCGGAAATGCAAGCATTCTGTTGATAAGGAAGTTCCTTAACGGTGCATCTGATAAACCGCGCTTTAACTCCAGCTTCTTTTACAACAAGATCATGCGGCAAATCGGAATCTGCTTCTGATTTATCTTCGATTACGAAATATTCGGTTCCGTCAACCGATCCTTCCAGGAGCCATCTGGTCACATGCTGCCGCTCGTCAATGTATCTTTTCGTTTTATGCAATTCTCCGTTTTCCATTGGAGTTACACCCTCAGGAATCGGGAGGTTCAACTGGTCATCCGCAAAATTAATTTGCACGGCATGTACATCACATACATGTTTCAGATCAACTTCAAGCCATTCTCCCGGCCCATTGGACGCCGCTTTCCACCAGCTCTGAATGTTTTCATCTGTAGCCTTCGAAGCATCTTTTCCTTCTTCACAGGAAGAAGCGCGCGCCGGCTTGCCATAGGAGAGCAGCAGCCACTCGGGATTGCTCCATGGGTTCATCGCTGCTTGTTCGATCTTCATAGGCCAATCGCCATATCGTTGATTGCAGAATAATTCCCCATCCTGGTCAAAGCCTGCCGGCCACAATCCCATACGTCTTTCAAAAGGGTGATTGACGCTGACTCTCATACTTGCGGCATGCCACCGGTTCCCAAACTTATCTTCGAGCGTGGAGCCATGGCCGGCTCCGGGTATAAATCCGCCCGGCTTGTATGAGTAAGGGTTATTGCGGGCTAGAGCGAACGGTCCCAGCGGTTTATCGGATACGTACACGCCATCGGAGTAAACATTAACTTCCGTTGCCGGGCTGGCATACTGCAAATAATACTTACCGTTATATTTGTCCAGCCACGGCCCCTCGATGTAAGGATCACTGCCGAGGGCAAGCCTGAGCAGCTTCAACCTTTCCTCGGGCACGTTTCCGCTTTTCGCATAGGCTTGAACCATTTCTTCAATTTGTCCGGGAGTTCTGCTGAAAACATGATGTTCACCATTTCTTTCATAACCATGCACTGTTGGCTTGCCAAAAATAAGTTCAACCGGCTCACCTATCGGTTTCATGTCTTCGGGATTTAGTTCAACTCCATAAATCGGCGTTACGTTGGAACAGCCCCAGTAGAAGTAAATCCGGCCATCATCATCAACGAACAGATTCGGGTCCCAAAAAGAAAAATCCCCCGGGATTTCTTCAAACTCCCCTTTCATTGGATCTTTTGTCCTGAAAAAGGAGCAGTTTTTACTCTTAGATGATGCGGAAAAATAAATGTATTCCCCGATTACCCGTACATCTGGAGCATAATCATAAATCGGCACGTCTTTCAGGGGATGAAAAACCCAATCTGCCAGATTATCACTTGTAAGAAATCCGGCCGTCATTGATGGGAATAGGTAGTACCTCCCTTTAAACATAATCAGCGATGGATCCGCTGCTTCTCTATAAATACTCATCTTGTCTAATTCTACAAACTGATATTTATATTCTATATTCATAGGGTTGCATACGTATTTCACCAGAGACTTCCCCCTTCACGTTGAGTATTGTTTCAAGGTTTGACAATTCAGTCACTCCATTTCCCTATAAATAAAATAATCAAAATCGGCATGCCTGCGGGTGCCCCCTAAATCCTGGACACACACTCCTACGAACGTGCCGGTGAACCGCAGAGCAGCCGAAGCCTCGTCTGAAAGATGCAGAATATTTATAGCCTCACCGACGGGACGCCAGCCGGCAGCATCGGTTGCATAGAAGAATTGCAGTGTTTCCCGATGAACTACAGCCTTAAGCTTGATCGCTCCCGATTGCGGCAGAATCAGGTCTGCGGCGAGCGGCTCATCGTATACTCCCTGAACCGTGTGGATAATTCCCAGTACTCTCCCATACTCCTCATGATGAGTAATCCGCAAATACACGTAATCCTCCGTGTCGTAATACAGGATCAGGCCCGCCATCTGCTGAAAGTTCTCAGGATCATAATCAATAAGCGTCTCCGCTTCGATATCAAAAGCTTGCTGGCGGCGGGCGACAAGGCTTTGCCGATGCAGGGAGCTCAGCGATTCCATGCCTCTTAAGCGCAGAAATCCCGGTCTCTCGTCAAGAGACAGCCAGCTTGAATCCGGCGGAATACGCAGCGTATTCCACTCGCTCCGCAGCTCAGGCCCGTCAAAGTCATCCCGCTGCGGTACAGGTTCAAAAGGATATTGCGGCAAGTCAGGCGCCTGTACTTCTAGCGAAGGCTGGTTTCCACCTCCCTCGAGACGGAGCCAGCCCTCCTTGTTCCAGCAGCACTTTTGCAGCGCCGTCTCTCTGCCCAGGGTGCAGTTGTTGTCCGCCGTCGGCCGCCCGGTCAAATGAGCGATATACCATTCCCCCGTCTGCGTCTCCACCAATGAGGCATGCCCCGATTTCTGCAGAACCAATTCAGGCTTGCCGCTGCTGGTCAGCATCGGATTCTGAGGGTCTACTTCGTAAGAGCCGAAAAGCGAAGCAGAGCGCGCAACCGTAACGGCGTGATCATAGCGGGTTCCGCCTTCTGCAGTAATCAGATAGTAGTACCCGTTGCGTTTGTATATATGCGGGCCTTCGGTGAAGCCGAGTTTCGTTCCCTTAAAAATAGTGGTAACAGGTCCAACCAGCTTGTTCTCGCCCGGCGAATACTCCTGAATGACAATGCCGCCGAATTTGTTTCTCCCTTTGCGGAAATCCCACAGCATATTGACCAGCCACTTGCGGCTGTCGTCATCGTGAAATAAGGAAGGATCGAACCCGCTGCTGTTCAGATATACCGGATCGGACCAGGGCCCTTCAATATCGGCGGCTGTCACCAAATAATTGTGGGTATCCTTAAAGGCACCCTTATGTGATTTGACATCGGTATAGATCAAATAAAACAGTCCGTTATCATAGCTTAAGCATGGTGCCCAAATGCCGTCCGAGTTCCCGTTGCCCAGCATGTTCAGTTGAGATTCCCGGTTCAAGGGGCGCGCGAGCAGACGCCAATGGACCAGATCCCTGGAATGATGAATCTGCACTCCCGGAAACCACTCGAAGGTAGAGGTGGCGATATAGTAGTCGTCCTCTACGCGAATAATGGATGGATCAGGATTAAATCCGCGCAAGACCGGGTTTGAAATGAACTTCATTTGCTGCTTCCCCCCATGCTGCTGATGTGAACCGGACCGATCAAGCCGCTCGGCTCCTGCTGGGAGAAGGCTGACAAAAAGTCGTGTTGGTCCTTAACCAGCGTATTGGTGACTTCAATGACAAGCTTGTTAATCCCCTCCCGGACTAAGCCGCCTACCTCCAGCCGATAAGGAGGACAAAGTCTCACCCCCGCTTGCTCTCCGTTCAGCCACACTTCAGCCGTTTCATAAACCTCACCCAATTCCAGCAGCACGCTGTCTGAGACTTTGTTCCATACGAATTCAGTTTCGTAGCGGAAAGTTCCGGAGAAGCGCGGCAGAACCTCCGGTGCGCTCATATTTTTGAGAGTGGCCAGCTTCCCCCACTCCTTAAATTGAGGATAATGTACCGCATCGGCAGTAGATACCGTCCATTCTCCTTGGATTTCAAGGCTTGATCCTCTTGCAATTGGAGATGGTTCGACCGCATAATCTTTACAGCCCGGCCCATGCAGCAGCACAATGGATTCATATGGATGCAGCACCAGTCCAGCCTTTGTAATTCCATCCTGTCTCGGCGCATTCATGGTGGATAGCCTGTTAAGGAAGGCGTCATACATATAAAGCTCATCTTCAGCCGGCAGATCAACGGTTGTTGTAATGATCCGATGCGGACTTTCATTAAAGAACATATAGACATTCAGGTCATTATGAATATAGTGATAATTCCGGAGATAGGGTTCATACCCGTCAATACAGAGCTCGTAAAATCCATCGGCAATCAGCTCATGTGCAAGGTGATCCAGATCTGTAAGCTTTACTTGCGGGGACGCGCTAAGCCCTGACAGTGCCGCCGAGACGTCAATGCCCTCACTCGACCGCACCGGCAACGCCTCCACAAAGCGAACCGGTAATCCTTGTTCGGCAAACCGGACCAGACATTGAAGCATTTCGGCGGGAAGCGCTTCGGCATAGGGAACAATTAGACACTGATAATCTTCTCCGTTGACGAGCAGCTTGCCGTCCGCCACTGTCCCCGCTTCCAGAAGAATATCTACCGGAAGAACGTCGCAGTCAATCTGATGCTGCATCAAGGTCTTTACGGGCTTTTGGAAAAGCATCGCCGGGCCGGACCATTCGGCCTCGGCATGGTATAGGACGGCTGCAGTTGCCACATGTCTCCCCCCGGAAATCAGGTGGCTAATCCGGTTGATGTACTGATTTAAGTGCATATAGTACCGGTACTGCGGATTCTTCCCGCCCGCATACATATGCGGCGGACAATCCGGATCGGGGAAGGCTTTTTGGGTAAACGCATGCGGCACAAAATAGTTGACACCCCGGACAAGCATGTGGTCGGTAAGCCACTTCATCAGCTTTAATCCTTCTGTCCAGCCATACGCCCCATATACTTCAGCCATGGTCCTGCCCATCTTCCGGGGATCGAGATGCCCAAGCGACACCCCAAGCTTGGCGAGACCATAGTGGAAAAATTCACTGTCCGTCTCCCCTGTCGGCTGGCGGTAGGAGACTTCATCGAAGCCGGGAACGATCTGCCACAGCACCACATCAAGGCCCGACATGTCCTGTCCCTTGAGCGCGCGGAAGAAATGCCCGGCGCCGGAACCAAGCCTTGCATGCACGTTGTTGTCCTCAAGGACATGCCCGATGTACTCCACTCCGCGGGCTCTGCACCACTCACCAATTTGACCGCAGAAATTATCCCCATATAGCCTGCTAACGATATTCATATAAGTGTACCGGACAATGTTTGATTGCTCCCCTGCATCATGCCAGAGGAGATACAACTGCTTCTCGTAATCCTCGCCGAGCACCTGTTCCAGAAGAGCGGGCATTTCACTGCTCCAGGGAAGCGGCACTCCCGGTTTACCGGGCTTCGAATTGAAGTCGAAGGTGGTCATATCATTATAGAAACCGGGCTCATCCGAGAAGAAACCGGCAAAGGTATGTCCAAAATCCGCTTGATAGCGCTCGTACACAGGCTCATAAACGGTATCCAGCAGAATCCGGACGGACTCCCGGACAAGCGGGTTCAGATAATCCTCCTGCTGCTTGCTGCCGCCATCCTTATTCTCTGAAATAATGAAGATCCGCCAATACCCGTCAGGGATATCCCAATAGAGCACTCCTTCATGAACGTATCCGGACAGATCAATGCAGTCATTAAGCAGCGTTCCATCAGACGGATTCCGGCGGACCGCGATCACGGACACCAATTTATGTTTACCGCTTGCATATGAACGCAGAGAGAACGTCGGCCGGAGTCCGGTCATCAGCAAGGTATCCAGCAGCAGAGAGGTTCCTTTCGCCGGACCGATGGTGTCGATGTAGCGTTCACCCAGGAACTTGCGGTGCAGCTCCTCCGGAGCCTGCTTCACCCGGCCTGCCGCATGTCCTGTCGGAAAATGGTCGTCGTCAAGCAGCCATACCTTCATGCCGCGCTTTCGCGCCTCATCCATAATAATGTCCATATCCTGCCACCACTTCGGTCCCAGAAAATCCGGATGCGGCCGCGCCTCAACGCAGAGCGCCCCGATTCCCGATTCGTGGACACGGGCGATTTCTTCCCGGATCACTTCTTCCTCCTGACCATGCTGCCAGAGAAAGGGGAGTATATAATTAGCTTCCCGGCCTTGCAATACTTCTGCTATACGGCTTCCCATAAGTACCTCCTGAATATTATCCTGGACAAGTAGAAACGGCTTCGCCGTCCTTAAAAGGACGGTATCCGTTTCAGCGAGAAATATAAGGATGATTTATGGTGTAAAACATATAAATCCTTATATTTTAAAACATCCGCCCGACTCAGCATCGAACCCGAGCGGATCATCTCCATTTACATTTTACTTTTTCACTTTCGCATACCACTCTCTGGCGCGTTTGGTAACCTCTTCACCGCCTGATTTGTTCCATTGTTCAACGAACTCATCAAACTTGCTGATTGGATACTGCCCCAGAATGATCTTTGTGGCATATTCAACATACAAGGTGCGGTTGTTAATATCAGGGAAGCCGTCATATACGCTGGCCGGCATCCCGTCCCCGGCGATATTCTTGGCATATTTCTGGGCTTCCTTCATGTTCCGGTTCACCTGGTCGATCGCCCACATTCTGTCTTCCGAGGCTGTGCTCTTGTTCAAGTCCATCATGAAATCAAGGGTTGATATTTTGGAGTACGGATCAAGAATTAGATTCTCTTGTGTACTTTTGTCATCGGGCAATTTAACGGCTTTACCGTCCTTCATTGTATAATGCATGCCTTCCACACCCAGGTACAGATCATTCCAAACCTTCTTGTCGTACATGTTGTTGAGCAGCTTCAGCGTTGCCATCAGCTTCTTCTCATCCTTGTTGTTCTTGACTACCCAAGCCGGAGGAGTGAATCGCTTCCAGGTATAAAATCCTTCATAACCTTCGACCTTCGGTACAGGCAGTACGGTGAAGTTAGCCTTTACACCTGTATTTTTATTCAAGTTTTCAAGAGGCAGGTAGCCGCTCTCGACCCAATGAAAATAGTTTCCTACTTTATCAGACTGAATTTTTCCGTCCCATTTATCCTTTGTGTTCAGCAGCGACTCTTTGTCGATCAGCCCTTCCTTGTAGAGCTTCGCCACAAACTCTAAAGCAGCCTTCATATTCGGAGTAACTGCGGAGTAGGTTAACTGGCCATCATACAGATCCCAGTCGGGATAACCTTCGAACATGGCGACTCCGTACATGGCGAATAAATGGTCCATCCAGCGGGCCTGCTCGCGGCCGCCGGTAGGCAGTTCATCCTTCCGGCCATTGCCGTTCGGATCCTGATCGCGGAACGCCTCCAGCACTTTGACATATTCTTCTTGCGTGGTCGGCATGGACAGCTTTAACTTGTCAAGCCAATCCTGGCGGATCATGCCCGCATATCTTCCGTAATCCACCATGCCCGGGATATAATAAATCTTCCCTTGGCCGGTGGGATCGTTCGCCTTGACGATATCCCACATATCCTGTGGAATGGCATTCCAAAGATTAGGAGCATACTTAGGCAGCAGTTCCGTCAGATCTGCAATCGCACCATTCTTGGCCAAGCTGTCTTCAAGACCCTGCTGGGGCAGGAACAGGTCCGGCATCTCGTTGGCCGCAATTTTCATGTTGAGCTGGTTCAGGTAATTGGTGCCTCCGTTCCATTCCACATAAGGGTGAATGACGCCGACACCGAGCTTTTCCTTATAGAACTCATACAGCTTGCTGCCCTTGGTAATCGGTTGATAACCGATGTTGGTCCCCCAGACTTCAATGTCTACAACTTCTTCTCCACTGGCATTTTGGCTCTGACCCGCCGGAGCCGCAGCATTCGAAGACTCATTGTTTCCGCCGCAACCGGTTACAGCTATAACAGAGAGAATACCGGCGGACAAAAGTAACCCGAGCTTTTTAAATTTCATGAGCGTTTCCCCTTTGATTTGTTTTTTTATGACTTAACCTTTCACAGAGCCGATCATGGCTCCTTTGACAAAGTATTTCTGCAGGAACGGATACACCGCCACAATCGGTAGGATGGCAAAAATAACGGTGGCCGCCCGCAAGGTCCGCTCATTGTAGTTGAGGTCAACGGTAGATACGGCGCCTGCCATAATCGCATTGTCGTCGGTAATGAACTGCCGGATCTTGATCTGCAGCGGGAACCAGTCCGGGTTCTGCAGGAAGAACAGCGGATGCTGGAACTGATTCCACAGCACCACACCGTAGAACAAGGCAAGGGTTGCCAGCACGGCCTTGGACAGCGGAAGAACGAATTGGAACAGCATCCGGAAATATCCGCAGCCTTCCAGGAAAGCAGCTTCCTCCAATTCCTTGGGGAATTGCTTAAAGAATGTTCTCATAATAATCAAGTTAAACGGATTCAAAATATGCGGAACAATCAGCACCAGCGGATTATCATAAAGACCAATGCCGCGTACCGCCAGGAAGTACGGCACAATCGGCGCTTTAAAGATCATGGCAATGACCACGCACACCATAATTACCGAACCCCAGCGGAATTCTGGCTTCGACAGCGGATAGGCGAACAATGCGGTCATCAGAAGCGCCAATACTGTACCGATGAGCGTTGTGCAGAGCGTTAGAAGGAAGGATTTCCAAAGGTCCGGACGGTCGAGGATATACTTCCAGGAGTCCAAGGTGAATTGTTTCGGCCATAGCGTGACCAGATTCATGTCCACGGCACTTTTCGAACTGAATGAGGTCGCGATGACGGACAGGAGCGGCACCAGCGCTATGATTGAAAATATAATGAGAGCAACCGTAATTACGGTAGCAAAAGCCTTTTCCCCTCTCGATACAAGCATATCTACCAGAGCCCCCCGTCCGAAACTTTCTTGGAAATCTTATTAAAGGTGTACACCATGATAAATCCGATCACCGATTGGAACAGCCCTACCGCCGTAGCATAGCTGTATTGTCCCTGCTGAATGCCGGTCCGGAATACATACGTATCCAGGATATCGCCCACGTTGTAGGTCATCGGAGTAAGCAGGTTATAGACCTGGTCGAAGCCGAGATCCAGGAAATTCCCGATTTCGAGCAGGAACAACACCAGCACGGTCGGCAGAAGAATCGGAAACGTAATGTGGCGGATTTGTCTGAATCTGGAGGCCCCGTCGATCATCGCTGATTCATAGAGCTGCGGATCAATAGCACTGATGGCAGCCATGTAGACCACGGTTCCCCAACCGGCATCCTTCCAAATGGACGCCAGCACATAAATCGGTCGGAAATATGCGCTTTCTTGCATCGCAAGCACTGGATCAACACCAAACCATCCGAGGATAATGTTGAACAGACCGCTGAGTGAGAAGAAGTCGAACAGAATCCCGCCGACTATAACCCAGGACAGAAAGTGCGGAATGTACAGAGCGGTCTGAATCCCTTTCTTCAGTGCCGATTTGCGGATTTCGTTGATCATCAGCGCCAATAGAACGGGCACCGGGAAAATCAATACAAGCTTGAAAAATCCCAGCATCAGCGTGTTGCCGAATACCTGAACGAAGTCAGGATGATTCAGCAGCGTCTTAAAATGCTTGAGACCCACCCAAGGGCTGTCGATAAACCCCTGGAAGACGGAATAGTCTTTGAAGGCGATTACAGCGCCGGCCAGCGGAATGAATTTAAATGCGATAAGAAAAGCAATTCCCGGAATCGCCATCACATACAGTGGCCAATACACCTTCATTTGATGAATTGCAGTAGCTTTCAATGTGTCCCCCCCTGATTCTTGTTGTTGAATTCGCTTTCATCGTTACTATACTGCCGGGGGAAACCGCTCTCAATTGGGCATTTTTAAGAAAAACCGGGTCATTTTTAATATCACAACCGACATCACCGTTGAACGATACGGCTGGAAACGTTACATATCCGGCAAGTTCTTCCGGTATTCTTTGGGCTTGCACCCCGCTATCTTTTCAAACATCCGGGAAAAGTGCTGGGGATCCGAGTAGCCGACCATTTGACAGATTTCGTACATTTTCAGATCGGTGGTTTCCAGCAGCTCTTTGGCTTTGCCGATACGGATTTGCGTCAGGAAATTCAGGTAGGTATCCCCTGTCTTCTGTTTAAAGATCTGGCTTAAATAATAGGGATTGATGAAAAAACGTGCCGCCAGATCAGCCAGGCTGATTTGTTCATTGTAATGCTTCGACACGTATTCCTTGATTTCCGAGATCATATCCTTCTTGTGGGGAATGTTGTGCTTCTTCTTAAACGCAATAATCCCCCGAATCACTTGATTCATCCATTCTTCCAGAGCCTCCAGCGTCCGGAAACTCGAAATTCCTTCCAAAGACAGCAATTGGCGGCTGAGTAGCTTATTCTGCTGCAACTGCTGAATAGACATCTTGCGGATGCTTGATAAAAGAATATATAGGCACTGCATCTGGAGTTCCGACGGACTTAATCTGGGATTCCTCTCAATTCCCCGGAAAATCTCGCGGATGATAGCGGCACACTCCTCCTCGTCCATGTTGTCAAGGGCAGCGTCCAGTCTATCAATAATCTCTCCATGCACTGGATCGCATGTACCGGCTAAATTCATGATCTCGGGAAAAGAAATGATGGCATCTGCTCCTTTGAGTAATTTGTAGCTGAGCGCACTTCTGGCCTCCTCAAACGACTGGCTGATTCCTGTTGCCCGGTCCTTCGCGGTGCCGATACCAACAGTAACAGACAAGCGCAGTTGCCGGTTGACCGTTTCCCGAAAATGCTGTACTGCACGAATGATTCCTCCGTTCTCAATGGTGCTGGTATGGGCGATTACAACAGCTATCTGGGTTCCTGAATAACGAAATTTGTACACCTGCTTGTACTGTCTCAGCGCCAGGTCTATGTGCTTGAAAATGGGCTGAAAACCAAACTCCTTTAAGTAATCAATGCTTCCGGCTTCAATAATTACAGCCGCAAACCGTTTATACTCCACTGGAATTCCGGCTATCTGCAGTAATTCTTCCACAAGGTCTGATTGCTCGCTGCCCAGATCAATAATATCCCGCAGAGCCTTTTCCTGGATGCCTTTATGAACTTCCTTCTTCAATTCATTTACTTCTTTCAGTTTGGTTCTGTCTGCACGGATGGACTCCATGACCTGCTTGAGGCACTCGCTCAGTTCTTGCTCATCTACCGGTTTATTAAGATAGAACTCCACTCCAAGCTGTATGCCTTTCTTGGCGTACTCGAAATCCGCGTAACCGCTAAGCAGAATATATTTTGCGTGAATGTCTGCGGATTTGAGCATTGTAATCATATCTAGACCATCGGCTTTCGGCATTCGTATGTCCGTAACAACGATGTCCGGATTAAGCCTTTGAATGAGTTCAAAGCCATCCAGTCCATTATGGGCTGAACCCACTACCCTGCATTCAGGAACAGAACGGCCGATCATTTTCTTCAGACCTTCCACAATGCCTTTTTCATCGTCTACTAATATAATTTTCAATTTCAGCCTTCCTTTCGTCATAGGTCTATTCTGGGGAGCAGGATTTCAATTGTTGTTCCGTTTCCGTAAGGCGGGAGAATGGTCAGATAATAACGGTCTCCATATTGGAGCTTGATTCGCTCGGCTATATTTATTATTCCCAGCCCTTTGCCTGCCGGAACTTCAGTTTGATCCAGCTTGTATTTATTCAATTCCACAGCCTCCAGGAGGGCCATAAGCTCAGCCTGTTTGGCCGCCAGCATGCCGGCTCCGTTGTCCGAGATGCGGATGAGCAGGTCGCCTTCATCCGTCCAGACTCCCTCAATCCCGATTTCCATAGGCCGGTCATAATCTGCAAATCCATGATTGATGCTGTTCTCGACAATCGGCTGGAAGATAAGCGGGATTACACGGCAATGCAGCATCTCATCGGGTATGCGGACATTCAGCTTGAACATATTTTCAAAACGAATATTTTGCAGCTGCAAATAATTGGTGGTGTACTCCAGTTCATGATATACCGAATGAGCCATCCCCTCTTTGCCCAAAGCAAGCCTGAACATCCGCGCCAGAATCCGGATCATTTCTGCCGCCTCATCATCGTCATTCACGATCGCTTTCATACGAATGGATTCCAGAGTGTTATACAGCATGTGTGGGTTGATCTGATTCTGAAGCGCCATGAACTTGGCTTGACGCTGCTTAATTTCCGCAATATACACATCTTGAATTAACTCACGGATTGTCAGGATCATCTTGTTGTAGCTATGAACCAGACTCCCGATCTCGTCATAAGATTGCTCCTTCTCTATCGGGAGATACTGGCCCAACTCCGCCTGTTTCATGCTTCTGCGCAGTGACTTGATCGGTTTGGTGATCGTGTAGCTTAGAGCCAGTGAAATCAGGGTTATGAATAGACAGCTCAACACGATAATAATGACGGTCATCCCTTTGATATGATTAATCTTTTGCAGAAGCTTTGCCCGCGGAATTTCCGTTTTGATGGATAACTCCCCGTGCTCGGTGCTGCCCAGCAAGATGATACGTTCTTTGCTCCCGTTATCCTCAATGTAGCTATCTCCTGATTCGAGTACCTTCTCCCAGGACAACTGGCCGCTGGCGGCGTCGGAATGATAGACAATCTCCCGCTTCCGGTTGCTGATGATTACGCTGATGCCGTACTTGTCCCGGGCTATGATAAATTCATGATCGAGCTTCAGCAGTGTAAACGGATCCATATCTATAAGCAGCAAGCCGGCATACGCTCCATTGGAGCTGAACAGCACTCTTCCCACGGTGACAACCGCTCCCGCTCCTTTATCCTCATAATAAGAACGGTCATGCAATCCGGTAATGAAGAAGGTTTCATTGGAACTGTCGATCTCTCTATACCACTGCCGGGACAGCAGTGCATTCTCATTCACCCGGCTTGTTGTCGATGTATACTGATACACACTGTTGTCGCGGCTGATTAACATCACGGTACTAATCTCGGATTTAAGCAACGCAACACGCATCAGCAGGCGCTGAACGGCGAGTCTCTGATTCACCTGCTCGTCCATAGGTAAATTCCGGGCTTCACCCAGCCCGTAAATCAATTCATTGTCGACCAGCACTGACTTCGTGACCTCGTCATATTCATTAAGGAACTCGTTCAGGCTCGTCTTGATCTGAGACGTATATAATGAAGCAAATTCCTGAGAGGAATTTTCCAGACCGGCAGCCGCCTGATGAAATATGAATACGCTTACAAATAATAGGGGAATAACACAGGCCAAGAGGTACCCCGCCATTAATTTATTTTGAAACTTCATGTTTCTTATCTTCGCCTTTGACTTTCGTGTCCATTGTTGGAATTCCATGCTTTGCCCTTCCTTTACTTAACGACTTTATTAATGATTGTACATAACCTGTTCCAAAGGCGCTATCAGAAAATTATTCATATACTTAACTCCTTCCCGCTGATAAACGAAAATATACCCCTATTAATTTTGAAGTCAAAGGGATGATTTATAGATTTTACAGGGCATTTTTAAGAGCTTGCCAACATCGTGTTTCAAAGAAATATACAAACAACAAAAAGCAACTCATCCGCAGACAAGTTGCTTTCTGTACCGAGGCAATGTCAAAAAAATGAACGCCCCTTACTCTTGCTCCATCGTGCTGATGTCGATTACAAACCGGTACCGGACATCTGAAGCTAATACGCGCTCCCAAGCTTCATCAATCTGGTTAGCGGAAATAACTTCGATCTCAGAGGCAATATTGTGTTCCGCGCAGAAGTCAAGCATTTCCTGCGTTTCTTGAATTCCACCGATCATTGATCCGGCAAACGACCGGCGCTGGCCGATCAGTGAGAACACGTTAACTGCTAACGGGTCCGCCGGCGCACCGACATTGACCAGTGTGCCGTCCAGCGCCAGGAGCGATAGATGGGCACTCATATCAATCTTCGCGCTTACTGTATTCACGATAAGGTCGAACGAACCAGCAAGTATTTTAAACGTCTCTGGATCGCTTGTGGCATAATAATGGTCGGCTCCTAATTTCAAGCCGTCTTCTTTCTTCTTGAGCGTCTGTGATAGAACAGTAACCTCTGCTCCCATAGCATGAGCGAGCTTCACTGCCATATGTCCAAGCCCGCCAAGTCCAACAACAGCTACCTTCTTGCCGGGAGCGGCTCCCCAATGGCGCAGCGGTGAATAGGTTGTGATCCCTGCGCATAAAAGAGGCGCGGCAGCATCAAGCGGAATACTGTCAGGAATTCTAACTACAAAGCCTTCCGTTACGACGATGTGGGTGGAATAACCTCCCTGCGTATAATGTCCATGCCGGTCAATTGCTCCATAGGTGCCCGTATTCCCATTAAGGCAATACTGCTCCTCTCCTTTACGGCAACTACTGCACTCTCCACAGGAGTCAACCATGCAGCCTACCCCTACCCGGTCGCCGACGGCAAACTTTGTGACCTCGGAACCAATCTGGCTGACAATGCCGGCGATCTCGTGTCCCGGAACGAGAGGATATTTCACCGGTCCCCACTCCCCGCGGGCTGTATGGATGTCTGAGTGGCAAATCCCAGCGTATTTAATCTCAATGAGAACATCGTGCGGCTGGAGATTCCGGCGCTCTATCGTGGTCAGCTTGAACGGACCCTCCGGACTGAATGTAGCACGTGCATTAACTTTCATCATATCTGTCAAAACCTCTCTTCTTATTTGATTTAAAAGATGTAACGCCTGTATACAAACCATATGTTATTACTTAAAGTTAACTCTAAGTCAAGTGATAATTTTATTTTGCTTATAACTGAAACATGACAATCAGCAAATACCGTGATAAAATCCCTGTTAGAGTTAACTCGAAGTCAATGAAATTAGAGATAGGAGATACATGATGAAGACATATTCCATAAACGAAGTTGCAGCACACTTTAACCTGACACCCCATACCTTGCGTTACTATGACAAGGAGGGACTTATACCTTTTATTGAAAGGACCTCCAGCGGGAGACGCGTATTTAAAGAATCCGATATTGAAGCCTTAAAAGTAATTGAATGTCTGAAAGCATCCGGGATGCCGATTAAGGAAATTAAATATTTCATTGAGTGGTGCTCTGAGGGGGATTCTACCTTGCAGCAAAGATATGACATGTTCCTGGAGCGGAAAGCTTCTGTAGAAGCACAGATGGAGGAGTTAAAAAAAACAATGGCAGTCATTGAACATAAATGCTTATATTACAAGACTGCCTTGGATTGTGGCACGGAGGATGTTCATAAAAGCAACAAAAAATAAGCCCAAGCAGGCAATTCAGCCTCCAATATAGGGTTTACCCTCTTTTTCCAGAAGCTTCTTCGTAAAATTCACATCAAAAAAATGAATGATTGGTCCCAGGCCTAATGCGGACACCAGTGTTCCCAAACCTATGATGCCACCGAATAGGAAGCAAATTAAAGCACAAAGGGCATCTGTAAACATACGATGCCAAAAATAAGAGATTTTTGGAAAGTAATTTTTCATAATCAGGGACAGGCTGTCATAGGGGGCTATTCCCACATCCGATGTCTGATACAGGGATACCCCAAAACTGCATACCACCACGCCAATTGCCACGATGACCACCCGCTGCCATAACAGCTGAGGTTCACCGAGCAGATTTAGCCAGGTACTATGAAAAAAAGTAGCTATGTAGCCCAGAAGAATTGCATTTACAAAAGTTCCGGCTCCGATAAACTTTCGTCCCGTTATGAATTCGATTACAAACAATACAAGGTTCAGTAAGATCAGAAAATTTGCATAGGTGATACCGCTGGAATCTGCAAGTGCCATCACCATGCCGCTGAAGGGATCATTCCCCATGCCAGACAGCTTAAAAATACTGATTCCCATGCCCAGAAATACATTGCCGAAAATCATAATGATCAATCGTTTTTTATCTACTTTTTTAATATACCCCTTCATATGGTCCATCCTATTTTCATATTATAGTTCTGCTTTTCACAAACAACGACGTCATTATATCACAATTTCAATGTTTAAAAGCACAAAAAGCTAACGTCCGGAATTCCGGACGTTAGCCTCATTTACTGTATTCTATCCTGAAATAACGATGTCCGAACAGAGAACATTGTTATGGAAGCCTCGAATTTGGCGAAGCCAAACCCAAGGCCCTTCTATGAAATTTCATCGTCTGAAGTGCCGCGAAAGAGCGGCATGGCTGTCTATTGCTGCTCAACCTTCTTAATCAGTCTAAGAACCATTGTTATGGCTTCCGCTCTCGTCGCCTGATCATTTGGAGCCAACCGGTTATTGTCCTTGCCTTCGATCAGACCAGCATCATATGCGGCTGCTGCATACGGCTGCCCCCATGAAGGAATGCGCTCCGCATCTGCAAAAGGCGCCTTTGCCTTCGAGTCCGGCTTCCAGTCCAGCGCCCGGACGATCATTGCAATCATCTCTAAGCGCGTAATCTTTCCATCAGGCCGGAAGGTTTGATCTGTGTAACCTGTAATCCAGCCGGATTTAACCGCATTTGCAACATACGGCTTCGCCCATGACGGAATGCTGCCTTCATCGTTGAAGGAAAGCCCGGATTGCTCAAGATTTACATTTAACGCACGGCCAAGTATTACCGCAAATTCACTGCGGGTAACCTCTCCGTCCGGACGGAAGGTGCCGTCTTCATAACCTTTCACTATATTACGTTCCACCGCTGTTAAGATATTCTCTTTAGCCCAATGCTTATCAACATCCTTAAACTTAGGCTGATTGGTAGTTCCGTTATTGCCCGGATTACCAGTGCTGTCATTGTTGACAATGGTTCCGGGAATTACCGTATTACCCGCGGTGCTGCCCGAATTGCCTGTACTGCCGCTGTTCCCCGTGTTGCCAGGTTTGCCGGGGTTGCCGGGGTTGCCGGGGTTGCCAGGGTTGCCCGGATTATCCGTGCCTCCGTCAGGCTTCTTGTCAGCCTTTAGAACCGTTAACACGAAACTTTTCTGCGCCTCAGTCCCATCTTTCTTAAGGATTGCTGTCAGAGTCACCTCGGTTGTGCTGGCCGGGCGCTTAACTTCCCCCGTGCCAGAGATGATACCGGGGTTGCTTGAAGCCCAGGTGATCACACTTCCATGCTCGCCTATAGCCGGTAAAATAACATTCTTCGTTACAGAGGTACTGAGATCCCCTGCCGCATAACCGATCTCAAGTCTATCCTTGTCTAAGTTCACATCCAGCGGCTTAGGCAAATCGCCTAAAGTGATCGTTACCGAGGCTGTATTTAGCGGAACAGTAACGATACCTTTTTCGTTATCCATTGTGCCTGTGGATACAGCAGCGATGTTGTTCACCATACTAGGCAATTGAACGCTAAAACTGGCCTTACTTGCCTCAATCTTAGCTTGATTCAGATCGCTGTTAAATGTAACAACTAGCTGATTGTCCTTTCTTACCACACTGTATCCTACTCTACCGCCTTGAAGAGCGGGATAGTTCTGCACACTTGCCACTACATTATTATTCTTCGCCGCATCTATGACCCACTCCTTAGGGATACCGCGGCCCACGATAATATCATACTTTTGATTCTGGTCATAAATTTTCTCGGCAATCAAGGAGTCAAAGAGCACCTTGGAATTAACGGATTGCCCCCACATATGCTGTGCCGATCCGCCGCCGCCCGGTGCATTTTGAATATTCAGATTATCATTCGTTTGTGCCCAAGGGCTTCCCGCGACAGGATAATTAATGCCTTCCCACCAGCTGAACGGTCCACTCATTGAATTTTCAATCATGAATTCGTAAGCTTTAATTCCCATATCCCGGTATTCTTCTCCACGCAGCGCAGCGCTTCCATAACCGGCGTTATATGCGCTTGAATAGAAGCCATGCGGGTAACCTCCGAAGTTATACGGAGAATCTGTGGTATCCTCCTGAATACGTCTGTTTATTCCATAAGTATAAGTATCGTCCAGCATCTTCAAGTTAATATTATCTTCCGGCTGCTCCGCTCCGTACAAATATCCGTCCCAGTGCCATCTGCCGAACAGGAACATGGAAGCCCAGTTCGCATCCCTTGAATCTTTCATGCGGTTCTGGTCATTGCTTTCCACGACCGACGCCGGAATATAATCAAGCCCTTTATCCGTTATCGTTTGCTGCAATTTGGCTGTGAATTTTTCTAATAAATCATCATACCGGGCTTTTGCCCACTCCGCCTCATGCAAATAATATTCGTCATTCTTCAAACGATATAATTCACGGGTTAGATATTCATAGGCGGTCAGACCGGTCAGGGCGGAATAATTGTCAATGGTCCAATTCCCCTCCGAATCAATCGCATACGTTTTCTTCATAATCCCGTCAGCGTTGCGGTCACTTTCAATGCTTCTCGCACCAAATTTAACTCTCTTCTCAAATACGGTACCGTTAGATCCGTCTTCAGCAGTCATCTGTTCATCAAAAATAGAGGCGTCACCAGTCTTGCTTAAATAAACAGCATAAGCCCATGGAATCTTCCAGTTGGTGTCCCAATACAGATTGCTGTCCACCTGACCCGTCTCAATATTGATTCCTCCTGTCAGAGGGATACTCTTCAAATAATCCTGCGCATATTCAAAATCCCCACTCTGAATCAAGTCCACTAATATCCCCAGCGTATCATGAGAAAATAACCGGGCATATCCATTTTCACCCACATGCAGAAACTTGTCATCCTTGATAATCAGAGTATCAATATAACCTGACTTGAACGCATTCTCAAGCTCTTTATTCGGCAAACCGATATCCACTACTTTTGAAAGTCTGGTTAGCCAGTAGTCTTTCATTTCATTGTAGTTATCTTCAAACGTTCCCTGACCGGCCACCTGCTCCATGGTCAATGAAGTAAACTGGGTAACGTTCTTATCGAAATATTCATATTTATCCGCTTCAATCGCGTATTCTCTGACAATGCTCTCACCGGGCGCAACTGTATACGTATTTATAGCGGCCGCATTTAATGGAACCAGATTTCCTGATACCACTGGCAAAAGCATGATTTCGCTTGAATGATTCGTGACCGTTATTCTGGAATAGTCGATAACATAATCCTTGTTGTTTACCGTATGTTTGTTAGCGAAGGTTTCAATTTTGTAGTCCATTTTATTTTTCGTATATTCACTGACAAATACCGGTAAATAACCTTCCCCTTTAGTCCATTTAATGTTGCTTACATCGGTCACTCCGAAGGTTACCATTTGTTTGGGGGCAACAGGGCCATGCTGTTCAGGACGGCTTCCGCCAATTTGATACGAGCCATCCAGAAATCCAAGGGAAGCATTCTTATCTCCTTCAAAACCAAAGGCTGCTGTCATTTGCTCATTGGTCTCGTACTTATATTTGCCCGAGACTTTTAAGTTATGAACCGCTTCCAATACAGCGGAGAATGCAGCTAACTTCTCGGTTTCCGAAGCGTTTGCGTCCAGCGACTTGGCGGCTTTTACAGCCTCATTCAAGGCATTTAGGGAACTGATGGTGTAGCCTTTAATAACTGCCCGGCTAATTTTATCAATCTGGCCAGCAAAAGCAGCCATATCCATATTGATTTTCAGGCCATTCCTTGCAGTCTGTAATTGACTGAGAGCCGCATTGATTTCGTCCTGCTTTGCATCAAAATTATTTACATACAGGTTGGCGTTATATAGTGCGGCTTCCAGGGCAGACCATGACTGTACTGTATACAGCTTGCTGTTATAGTTATAAGCTGCAATGTCATTGATCAAGGCCTGTAAGGCAGTTCTATCCGTGTCCGACTTTTTAATAATTCTTAATATTCCTGTACCTAGGTGTGCTTCTGATTTGAAGACTCCCGAGACACTTTTGCCGAAATACTCGGTTGCTGTTTCTCCATTCTTCTTCATTACCATCCAGCGGTATTTTCCGGAATACAGATTTTTCTGTGATAAGACCATTGCATAACGTGTATTACCGGCGAGATTATAGCTGAGAGGAATGGTGGTCATTTCGCCATCCGCAACACGGTCCCTGCTAACTACCGTTTCTGCAAGAGGCGCACCTGCTGGTAATCCGGATTGATCTGTCCCATATAATTTCACGGTTAAATCGCTTACATTATTGGACATTTTCCTCACATTTACTTGTGCATACTGCATTTCAAAGCTCTCAGCAGCCGTAAAGGTCTGATATCTGTCCTGCTGATCCCCGCTGCTGCCAAATTCGTATTCATTTTCTGCCGCGCCTGTGAAATCAATCATAAGGTTTGTTTCTCTTTTTACCAGAGCGGCTTGCGTACTAATGAGAAGGGCTAATGCACTGTCAATTTCCGCTTGAGAAGCGCCCGCTTTCTCCAGAATACTCTTGGCCCCTTCTCTTGCATTTACAAAGTACTTCCAGGATTCATCCGTGTAAAGACCTTGAAGTTTGTCCTTCACTTTATTATATTCATTTTGCAAAACACTTTTGTCGGCCATCTCCCGGCTGCTTACGGCCAGCCCTGAGAATGACATATTTCCATATCGTGAAAGGGTTTCTGTCTGCAGGCCTTCAACTTTTAGCTCTACATTGGCCGGCACCTTTATTTGATACTTGTAAACCTCCGAAGTACCTCCTGCACTTATTTCCTTAGTCTCAACAAGGTTCATGTCTGCATAGATCTTCACAGCAGCTTTAGACTGCCACAGCCCGATTCCAAATACGACCGTCGACTCCTGCGGCTGTGGTGAAACCCTGACTGTCCAGCCTACATTCTCGTATTTTCCCGAGTCCCTGTTCTTTGGAAAAAACACACCAAACCCTGTATCCTTGACAGCCCTTTCATACCCGGCCATACCGTCATTCCAGGAATAAGACAGATAATTCCCGTCACCGCCCCTATCCGGCTTACCCTCAGTGCCCGTAGTATCGTTTCCATAGACGCTAAACGTTACAGCGCTCGGAGCAGCCTTTTTAATCTGGACGATGTTATCCGGGCCGTTTCCTTTCAGATGCAGCCAATCCACATTGCCAACCTGTGACAGATCAAGCGAAAATTCACCTTGTACTTTACTTTCGGTGATATTAAGTGCGGCGGTCCCTGTACCGGCATCCGTTCCGTCTGCTCCATAGGCGACATTAGGCTGGCCCAGTGAAGCTGATGTTATAACCAGAGAGATCAGCAATAACACGGCTGTCATTTTTTTGACTGGTATTCTGAGCATTGCATTACCTCCATCCGGTTTCTGTCTTACTTTTGTCCATACTTCTGTTGTAATTCATCAAGCAATTCCTTGACAGGCAGCTTGCCGTTTTTGAAGATGATTTCTTCCACGCCTTTCAGCAGATCCGCATGGAATGCTTTGGTCTGTTCCGGATAAGCAAAAGGCATACCCGCCTTTTCCATATTATCGAATACAGGCTTTAGCTCAGGATATTTCTCCAGATATTTCGGAAGGAGTGCCGATACGGCAGGCGAATAGCCTACAGTTTCAATCGCATCGGCTTGTGCTTCGTCACGCAATGCGTAAGAAATAACTTTCATAGCCGCTTCTTTATTCTTGCTTCCTTTAAGAATGGAAAGTCCATGCGAGTAAGCACTTTGTGCATCTACTGTACCTTTAGGCATTGGCAAAGCGATCATTTCCAGCTTCGGATTTGCCTCTTTCAAATAACCGACATACCATGGTCCCGCTGTTGACATAGCTCCCTTTTCTTTCGAGAATACCTCGCCGTCCCAAGGTGCGCCGATTTCTATCGGTGCAATAGCTACCTTGGACTCTAGGTACATATCCACGAAGAACTGCAGGCCTTTAACGTTCTCTGCAGAGTTGATGGTCTTACCGAAATTCCAGCCTCCGCCGAAAGCGTGAACATATTGCGTGATATGGAACGGATCAATACTGCCTACAATCCCTTTAACGCCATCCTTTGTCATCGCTTTAGCTAGTTTCAGCATTTCATCCATCGTCTCCGGATATTTGGTAATGCCGGATTGATCGAACATTTTTTTATTTATAGCGAGCATTGAAGTGGAAGAGTCATAAGGAATACCGTATAATTTACCGTTATCCGTCCAGCCTTTATACAGTGAGGTCGTAATCCGGCTCTTGTCAAATCCCACTGTCTTAATAAGCTCATCCAAAGGCTCAAGCACACCCTTCGCAATGTACTCGTAGTTCCCTTCATCGGACATGGCAATAATGTCGGGACCCACTCCTGCAGCAATAGCAGCCGGTACAGCCTTCCAGAACTCATCGCTTGTCGGGTACTGCTGAAGCTTCACCTTAACCTCCGGATATTTTTCTTCTATGCCTTTGACCATAAACTCGAAGTTCTTTTGTTCAGCGGAGTTGGCCCAATAAGCCATACTTACTTCAACCGGATCGGCAGGCTTTTCTGTTGACGATGCAGCAGGTGTTTCGTTGGTCTTCCCCTCTGCTGAATTATTGGTTGTTTTAGAAGCACAAGCGGCCAGCAGACCTGTGAGCATGATGCAGCACAGTATGAGTGTCATTGCTTTTTTCATCTATTTAATCCCCTTCGATTCAATTCGCCAACATTGTTGAACGTACTTTTATCATAAGGAATCGGACATATCGGCTAAACAGAGGATCTTTACATGCGACTGAAAATTTTTACATCGTTTCGGATTCGCGGATTAAATCCGGATTTTTGCGAACCTCATTTGGGGGATAGCCGATCAGTCTTTTAAACGCGATATAAAAGTTATCTGTGCTTTTAAAACCGACCTTCTCCGCAATTTCATAGGTCTTCATTGTACTGTTAATCAACAAGTCCAATGACTTGTTCACACGATATTGATTGATATACTGGATCAGAACCATGCCTGTTTGTTCTTTAAACAAGCGGCTCAAATAGGAATGATTCAGTCCTGCGTAATGTGACAATTCCTCCAAATTCAGATCCCGGTCATAATATTCATGAATATAGTCAATAACCAGCCTGATTTTATGATTCATTTTTTGGGAAGCAGCATTCAGATTCTTCTTATACTGGACATACTCTGCCTCTTGCATCAATAATTCGTATATTTGCTGCTGGGTTTCCGCTTCGAAGAATTCTTCAACCGCAGGAAATCCGGCTATAGGGAGGCCTGCTTCTGTTTCACAGGCTCTGCTGAACGCATAATGAAGATACGTTGCAATCCTCAGCATTTCCTGTTTCGATAGCTGCCGGTTCTGCCGGAGTTCCTCAAACAACTGCTCCATAGATACAAGTATTTGTTCCCACTGTTCATTTTCAATTTCTTGTTTGATCTGCTGAAGCTTTTTTTCAAACACATGTTTGTTCAAATCCTCTTTCTTTCCTGGTACGGAGCCGGAGCCCTCCAATTGATAAAAAGTCACACCCGACTCTTTATCATAGAAATTGCTCTCCAGGACCTTCTCCGCCTCTTTCAATGCGATGGGGGCATCCAATAAGCTCTGATGCAGCGCACTGATTCCGAAGCTGACATTTATATTCATGAATTTATGCAGGGCATTCTGCACCGTTTTAATCAGATTCCATTGTTCATTGTAAATACTCTGTGCGCTTCGAAGGCTGGAATACGATTTAAGGATAGCAAAGCCGTTCTGGCGGTGCTGAAAAAACTCCACTTCGTCGAACTTGCGCAGGACTTCACCCAGGATATTTTGGATTGAAAAGTAAAGCAAATACTCCATATCCTGTTTGTATCTCTTCCTGACTTTCGAGAACTGGTCAATATGAAGGGCAAAGCACACGAGATTGGGCTCCTGAAGCCGGATATCATATTCTTTTATTTTTTCTTCAATCTCCCAGGTATGCCGTATGGCTCCTTCCGACCATTCCTTAAAAAAAACCGCTTTCATATTTGGCTTGACACGTTCAGCATTTTGCCGCAGATTCTCTATTTCATCCGTTTGCTTCCGCTCCCGCATAATAGTCTCCCGGGCACGCCGCAAGGCATCAAATATGCCAGCCTCATTTAAGCTGGGTTTGTGGATATAATCCAAAGCACCGAGGCGCATTCCCTCCCGCACATATTCAAATTCCTTGTAGCTGCTCAGCATAATGACCTTTGGCGGATCATTCCAGCCCTGGAGCTTCTCCAATGCCTGCAGGCCGTCCATAATCGGCATTTTGATATCCATAAGTACAATGTCCGGCCTCAGCTCGGCGATTTTGGCCAGCGCATCCTCACCGTGAGCGGCATCCCCAACCACTTGAAAACCATACGCTTCCCAGTTCAGTGATGTTTTCAAACTCATTCTCATATAAGATTCATCATCCGCAATAAGGATCTTCATCAACGTATGCCCTCCTTGGCTGAAGGTTCTTTTAATGCAGGAATATCTATGAAGATCGTAGTTCCTTCCCCGGATAACGTATGAATTTGCACTCCATATTGAGGGCCAAAATGAAGCTGTATACGTTCTGAAACATTCCGTACGCCGATAGAGTTCATCCCCTGCTGCCCTTTGCTCTTATCCATCAGCCGTTCGATCTGCTCCTGACTCATGCCAATTCCGTTATCCTTGATCATAAACCGGACTCCCTTCTCATGGCGGCGGACGTCAATACTTAATTGATAGGTGCGTTTTTCATCGGCAAAACCATGGAATATAGCGTTTTCAACAAACGGCTGCACGATAAATTTCAGTGTCTGATAGTGCAGGACCTCATCAGCCATTCGAAAGGTTGCCTCAAAGGTGTTGTAGTACCTGAGTTCCAGCAGGGATACATAATTCTGAATGAAGGCCATTTCTTCTTCTATAGATATGAACTCTTTCGTATTTCGGGCGGAGAAGGCCAGCAACCCAATCAGTGAATCCAGTGTTTCAGTGATGTTATCCGCCATTTGTGCCTGGGACATCCACCTTACTACTGACAATGTATTATAGAGAAAATGCGGATTGATCTGGGCTTGTAATGCGTTCATTTCTGCACTCCGCTTCTGATGTTCCTCTTCCTTGATCCTTGCAATCAATTGCTGAATTTCTTTGGTCATCGCATTAAAGGCGTAGCCGAGCCGCCCGATTTCATCCTGTCTGTTCATATCAATGTTGACATTAAAATCTCCTATTTCGACTCTCCGCATCATTCGGCTTAATTGTTTGATCGGGTTCGTAATTCCTCTGGATACAAGGAGTGCGACGCAAAAGGCCGTAATAATGGTAATGCCCACGATGATCGCGATAAAATTCCGGATCTGGTATACTTCGTGGAACATTGCTTGCTTGTGAATAACGGAATAGAATTTCCAGCCGCTGATTGCAGAGGTATTCTGAACAATATAGTATTCCGGGTCATCCCGCCTTACCTGATCTTCTAAATTCAGACCTATAGCCCTGCTGACTGTACTGAACAGAATTTTATTATTCTCATCTACAATCAGCTGTTCCGCTTCGGGACCGGGGTTCAGCCCCTGATATAATCTGCGGAGTGCGCCATCCTGGAAGTTCACGATAAACGTACCCAGCTTCTGATTGGTAGCCGGATCAACGATGACCTGCCCCACGGACATCACGGAGCTGCCCATGCTGATCTGTTTCTCCGAATGAAGGCCCACTACGACCGGCTGTCCCCGTTTTTCCTCAATTTGCCGGAACCATGGTTCGTCAAACGGCTTATAATCATAGTTATAAATAACCTGGTAGCCTTTACGGTACGCCACTTCGTTGTTGTCCGCATAAATAACGAGAGAATCAATATCGCTGTTAAATAGAAATATGTTCCGGAAGAATTCGTCATTAATATATTTGTAATCAGAAGATTTCTCATAGATCGGGTACTCAAAGGTCCCATAATCTTTCGACAAAATATTCAGGAGCTCCTGATCGTAGAATGGGCTCTCCGAGACACGAAGCATGTTCTTCAAAAATGCATCTGTACTTGTCGTCATCTGCCTGTTCAGTTCCTTAAATGAATTTACAATTCTTCCTTCCAGAAAAGAAATCGAATAGTAGTAGGAGATGGAACCGATTAATATAAGCGGAATAATGATCAAAAACACATAGGTAAGAAACAGCTTCTGATTCATGCTGCGATCCTTGAACTTGATTAATCTCATTGGCTCCCCACCGTTCGCTGCAAGTAGAAACGTATATTTAAAAAAAGATTGAGTCCGCATTTTCGGAATCAATCATAGCATATTACACTTTGTGATAAAATTCGACAAATAGATAGCTTTAATCGAACTGCTTAAGCGGCTCGCCCCTCTTTGTTAAAGTAACGGTAATAGATTCTTTAGCTTCCAGCGAATAATTCTGTCCCTCAATCGACAGGTGGAGAGAAGCATTCAGCCCGGTCAGCCTCGTAACCTTAACAGCATCATGCGTGATATGAATCGTCAAAAGATCACCCTGCCAATATAAAGGATAAGAAAGAGAATCCCATTCTTCCGGAAGCCGCGGCTGGATTCGAAGCTGACCACCCAGCGCACGCACTCCGCCAAAACCGAACACGACACACTTCCATATTCCGCCGATGGACGCTGTGTGTATGCCTTGATCGGATGACTTCATGTTCCGGCCAAGATCAATGCCTGCCGCCAGTTTGAAGAGCCGGTATGCAAGCTCCGATTCTCCCAGATCCGAGGCCAGAATGCTGTGAGTTGCCATACTGAGTGAAGAATCATGGAGCATCATCGGCTCATAATACTTCCAGTTCGCCTGCTTCACCTCATAGCTAAAACTATGCTCAAGGAGGTAAAAGAGCACCATTACATCCGCCTGCTTGGACACTTGGATCTGATTCACTTGATCCATATTATAATCTTCCAGGATCAGAGCCACCTCTTGCTGATTGCGGTACTTCGTTAAATCAATGAGCTTTTTGCTCAGATAGGTATCATCCTGCGGAATAACCAAATCCTTCTCCCGGGGCCGGGGCAGATAAATGTTCTCTGCCTTCTGTTTCCACTCTCCATAAGCCTTATCCAGCTCCAGCCGGTCTCTCAGCTGTATCCACATACCAGATGGATCGTGCTGCAGTTTCTCATAACAAGCAATAGCTGTCTGTAAGTTCCAATGCGCCATATAGTTTGTAAAAGCATTATTGTCAACATGCTCCTTGTATTCATCCGGTCCGATTACATCTTTGATTTCAAAGCATTTACGCGTATCATTCCAGGTCAGGCGGCTTGCCCAGAAGGTGGCTGTCTCCATGATCATCTCGTACCCTTTCGTATCCATGAAGAGCTGATCCCCCGTAGCCAAATAGTACTGCCACACCCCGTAAGCCACATCGCTTGTAATATGCTGTTCAATCAATCCCGTCCATATCCTGGTAGGTGTTCCTGTTACCACATCCACGGGTCCCCATTCCGGCGTCACTTCGTCTCCGGTCAGGGCAGATTCCCAGGGATACATTGCTCCTCTGTAGCCGTTCTCCTTCGCTTTCCGGCGAGCTCCGTCCAAGGTATGATACCGGTATTCAACCAGATTGCGGGCCATACCAGGGTCGGTGAACAAGAAGTAGGGCTGAATGAAAATCTCTGTGTCCCAGAAGGAATGGCCTTTGTAACCTTCGCCCGTCAAGCCTTTCGCAGCAATGCCAAAACGGTTATCATGCGCCGGAGCCATAATTACAAGATGATATTGCGCGAACCGGATCGCCAGCTGATCGAACTCCTGCAAGCCCGTGATCTTAATATCCACCGCTGCCCATTTCTCCCGCCACGCTTTTGCGCTGTCCTGCAGAAGCTTCCCGTAACCCTTCATGGCCTCAAGACGCAATTCATAGAGTGAAACCTCACACAGCTTCGCGTCTTCCTGCTGCCCGTGCTCAAGATCCAGCGAGGTATGAATGTTCGCAATTTTCTCAAACACCAAGGTCTGACCTGCTTCAACCCGAAACGTATACTCTGTTGACACCTTTCTCCGCTCTATGGATAGACGCGGCTCTGCGGCAACCTCCGAGTCATCTACCAGAAAACGGTGATGGCAATGAGTTACTACATGAATATTGGACTCTGTTGTTACGGCCGCATACTGAATAATTTGTTTATCATGAATGCGCTTATCTCCTTCTGCAAAATGCTGTGCTCCGGAATTTGTAACCTGCCCGTTAATTCCGGAGCGTATAGAGATTTCTGCAGCTGCCGTACATGGTGTCAACTCGACCCGCATGCCCAGCAAATGCTTATTATGTAACGACACGAATCTGCGGAAGACCATTTCAAAGCTATTTCCTCGGTCATTGCGCCAAATGACACGGCGGTTCAGTTCAGCCGTGTGGAGATTCAAGGTACGCGAATACTCTTCAACATTTCCTTTTTCCAAGTGAAAACCTTCACCGTCTAGCCAAATGCCCAACTCCGTAACATCTGCGATATTAGGCAGCTCTGTTACCTCTGAGGCACCGGATATATTAAATGTTCCGGCAACAAAACAATTGCGGGTTTCTTTGGGGTAGGACTCCTCCGTACAGGATCTAACCCCCATATATCCGTTACCCAAACTCATAATCGCCTCATATTTGGCCAAATACCGGACATTAAATGAATCTTCGCCAATGACCCAGTTTCGCAGCTCTCCTTCGCCCATATCATATCTCAGCATAAGAGTAACCTCCCTCTCTTTCTTTGGCAGTCTGTTTTTTCCTCAGCCCTTCAGGCCCGTCGTTGCAATCCCTTGCACAAGATGACGCTGGAAGATCAGAAACACAATGATGATTGGCAGCGTGAGCAGCACAACCCCGGTCATTGTCAGGTTGGGCCATTCAAAATAACGGTTCTTGAGCGTATTCAGTCCCACCGTCAATACATACCATCGGCTGTCGTTTACCAGCGTGACCGGCCATACGAACGAATTCCAGGTTCCCGTAAAGCTGAATATAATCTGTGTCCCGATCGCTCCCTTGGACAAAGGCAGAATAATTCGAAAGAAGATACCGATTTTGGTCAGACCGTCTACCTCTGCCGCCTCTTCCAATTCCTTGGGAATACTCATCATAAATTGCCGCATCAGAAAGACAAGGAAACCTTGGAACATAAATGGAATAATCAGACCCTGATAGCTGTTCAGCCAGCCTAACTTCACAATCATGGAGTAGATTGGAATAATCGTGACCTGATACGGAATCATCATCATACCGATAATGATAAAAAAGATCAGTCCGCGCCCGGGATAGTTCAATCTGGATAGAGAATAGGCTGCCATCGTGTTAATAACGAGATTGCCCACCAGGATGCCGAGTGTAACAACAATGGAGTTAAAATACCAGACCGTCATATCAGAGTTCACAAATACATCTTTATAGTTCTCCAAGGTCAACCGGGCCACACCAACCCAATGGCCGATGTCGCTTTTGCCTAATAATGAGGTGTATATGGCATAGCCAAAAGGGATGATGAAAAAGATGGAGCATAAAGATAACAGGACATAGCGGATAATTGACTTTCCCGGATTACTCATCTCTTAAATATCCTCCTTTACAAAGCGTTTTTGAATGATGGTTAAGAGGATAATCAGTGCAAAGATGATGAATGCCGCCGCACTGCCATATCCGGCCCGGTTGAAGCTGAACGCCTGACTGTAAAAATAAATCACAATGGTACTCGTTGCTCCGGCGGGACTGCCCAGTGAACCGTTTCGGGCGAGTGCATAGGGCTGGTCAAACAGCTGCAGCGCATAAATCAACCCGGAGGTCAAAACAAGAAAAGTTGTCGGCTTCAGCATCGGAATCGTGATATACCGGAGGCGCTGCCAAGCATTGGCACCATCTACCATTCCCGATTCATAGATATCATAAGGAATGTTCTGTAAGCCGCCCAAATACACCACTACATAGAAACCTATATAGGTCCAAACAGTAATCAATATTAAGAATGGCAGCGCATATTTCGTACTGGCGTACCAGGATACGTCCTCCATTCCGAACAGCGTAAAAAATTTCGTCGCAATCCCATCCTGCTGCATAAATAAATACATGAATACGGTCGTAACCGCCACTGTGGATGTGATGTAAGGCAGGTAGAACAATGTGCGGAACGTCGTCTTCAAGCGGGTAATTTTGTTCAGACCCACGGCGATAAGCAAGGCAATAGCGGACTGCAGCGGCACCGCAATCACCGTTATAATCGCAGAATTTTTTAATGCTCCCCAGAAGTCACTGTCTTTCAGCATCTCTGTATAATTTCGCAAGCCGATAAATGTTGCAGCATCGGGATTTAAGAAGCTGATATCCTGAAAGCTGTATACAAAAGACCTTAATAAAGGATAGTAAAACCAAATCCCCATAAAAATAAGGATAGGCGCTACGAATAAATAACCTACAAATTTAGATGAAGAAGCTAACCTCAACCATATTTGTGATGCTGAACGCCCCGCTTTCAAATTTGCCTCTCTGCCATGCTCCATCTCTGTATCCTCCTTCAAGTTTCCCTGTTTACATCATAAGAGGTGGCAGAACCTGCGAAAACAGAGGATATTTACTTGACGCCGAGGATTTTTACTTGGACCTTTTCAACTGGAAATAAAATAGAAAAAACGGTGTGCCCCCTAATTGTAATTAAAAAAAAGCAACTCATCCGCAGACAAGTTGCCTTCTGATCACTCTATTGTTAGAGTTTGCTTTTAAAAGCGGTTATTTCGTAGACATTCCTTCATTATTCCAGAAGCCTTCAATGTTACTTTTCCAAAATCCCCCGCTCAAGTGCAACAGCTACCGCTTGAGAACGTGAATCTACTCCAAGTTTATTGTAAATGGTCGTTAAATGTGCTTTTACTGTACGCTCGGAGATTCCCATATCAATGGCAATCACTTTGCTTTTGAACCCCCTGGCAACAGCTTGTAGAATGCTTATTTCCTTGTCGGTCAAAGGAGTAGCTTCATTTTGAGAAGAGATTGAACCTTTCTCATGTGCCTTGGCTGTAATTACGCGTTCCATAATATCTGCTGAAAGCAAGGTTTCTCCATGTACTGCCGACTCAATATTTCTGAAAAGATTCTCACGGCTGGTATCTTTTAATAAATAACCTTTCGCTCCCATGGCCAAACCGCTGATCATTAATTCGTCTTCGTTATAGGTCGTAAGAATGATCACCGGAATTGAGCATTCTTGGTTCCTTAACTCTTGCATGGTTTCCAGTCCGCCCATAACTGGCATATTCAAGTCCATCAGAATTACGTCCGGCTGCAGTTCCTTAATCATTGGCAGAGCCTGTGAACCGTTCTCGGCTTCACCAACGACTTGAAACTGCTCGCTGGTCTCCAGAATCAGCTTCAATCCTTCCCGGACAACAAAATGATCATCTACAATCAGAATCTTATATAAATTCATTTGTGTTCTCCTTCAATGAATGGTATTTCCAGTTTAACACTAGTTCCTTCCGGGTTACTGTTCACGTAAATTTCTCCTCCTATTAGTCTTACCCGCTCATTAATGCCCAGTAACCCATAGTGTCCGGCATCCTTGCCAATATCATCTGTTTTAAATCCGATACCATTATCCCTAATTTCAATGATTAGCCTGTCGTTTTGCGCAAAAACAAATACCCATACTTTATCAGCCTTTGCATGGCGGGCAATATTAGTCAGACATTCTTTAACAATATGCAAGCTGTGTTCCATCTGCATTCTGGACAATCGTTTATTCAAACGGTAATCCGTGGATACGACGATACCCGTAGCCTCTCTAAAATGTTCAATTTCATCGGCAATTGCCTCTTTGAAATCTAACTCTGGAGCTGATTTTGACCGCAAATTATCAATCGCTCTCCGGGCTTCAGCCAATGTCCGGCGTGCCTGCTGCATGGACTGCCTAATAATTTCTTGTGCCCGCTCCGGATGATTTTGTGACATATGGGCATCTGCAGCCTCAAGCCGCATAATGAGTCCGGCGACACCCTGTGCCAGTGTATCATGCAAATCCCGCGCCATACGCTGGCGTTCATTCGCAAGGGTTAATTCCTCTACCTTCTCATGGGCTTCTCTCAAATCCTCCAGAAAGCTCTGAACTCTGAGCCGCTCTTGAACCTGCTTGAAGAATAATATTGCATAAGCCAGCACAATAATAAGCATCAGAACAAAAATAGGAAGAAACACGATCAGTTCATCCCTATCCCCCACAGTCAGAGCAGAATCAAAAAAAACAATAATACTGATCAGTGAAACGAACACTACTCTCTTCACACGGAATGAATAGCTAAGGCTCTGAGCTATCAGTACAGGCAGCAGCCCGATTAAAACCGCCTGATACCCGTCTCGCATTAAAATGGCACACAAATAGATTAAAGCTGCTTGAACTGAGAAGTAAATCCAGAATTTTTTGTTTGTGACTCTGTAGGAGTTCCAATGTAATAATACGTGAATTGTAAATAAACTTGTAAATACAGCACTCTCTAAAATCAAGGGTTCCTTAAGAAATTGCAATATCATGGTTCCAGCATATACGATTGATACCCAAATTAAAGTCGGCAGCCTTGAAGCGAATAAATCGCTAATACTCTGCATTCCGTTTTTTTCGTTCAATTTCTTCCCCCTCATCTGGACCAAGCTTAGCTTCTCTCTTCTCTACTTTTCATCGGGCTCTCCTTTATTATCTTCATGTATGATCAGTAGCGCTATTAAGATTGTGTATTCATCCTACGCAATCTCTTTCGAAGGTACGATTATTGCGAGACCTTGTGGGACAATCTCTATATTTTCAATTGAACTGCTGCGCTTCTCGCCATCAATTCCAATATGGGCTGCATTTAGATCAAATTGCGTAATGCTTAATCGTTTGGTTTTAAAATATAGAACATCTGAACGTCCAATGTGTGTGCCATTTTTAATATCAAATAATAGCTGTATGGTGTTAAATAACGAGCTTTTCTTTATAACAAGTACGTGAAGATGCCCGTCATCCATTCTTGCACCCGGGACCATTCCCTCATGTCCGCCTACTACAGACGAATTAGTAACCAGGTATAATAGTGCTTCTTGCTCTTTATGCAGTTCATCACTCTCTATCTTTATGTGTGTGCCTTGAAATATTTTGGCTAGCTTAGGAACAGCAGATAAATAGTAGGCCTTTTCTCCAAACATGTTTTTCAAATATTGATTGGTAGTATAGCTAATTGTATTTATTGCACCTCCGGCAACCACATAATGAAAATATTCATCTCCGGCTAAACCAAGATCAATCTTTTTTATTCTCGCTCCTTCCAGCATTTCACAAAACTTTTCCGCCGTGTATGGCAGACTCAAACAATTCCCAAAATCATTTACAGTTCCTGTTGGAAGATATGCGACTGGTTTATCTATACCAAGTTGTTTTATAGAATTGACAGCATAATGAAGCGTTCCGTCACCACCAGCCACTACAATTACATCGCATTGGTCGAAAAAAGATTTTTCAATTGGTTTACTACTCAGGGAGGTAAAGAAAATATCTTTATCTTTTAATGCATGCTTTCTTTTCAAATGGTCAATTACGTCAGCAATGATGTTACGCGCCTTAATATGTCCCGAAACTGGATTTATAATCATTTTTAGTCTCATATAATATCGAAGTTCCCTTCATCTTATATTTAAGTTCTCTCGTTGAATACCATCTATATCTTTGCTGCATCCTCATCTTACAATACTGGAGATCGGGCAACATCGTCCGAAAGGGAGCTTGAGTCTGCCCTTTTGGGCAGTACGTCCGGAGGTTCTCAATATATAAAAAAAGGACAAGAGTTTCTCACTCTCGCCCGTTCTTCGTCTGTACCCCCTCCAGTTTTTCAACAATCCATAGATGAAAATACGGCGGGCATTGAATGTTGTTCTAATCAATGCCTGCCGCTTCTTAAGCCAAGCTATTCTAATGGCTTAGCCAAAAATCTGATGTTAGATTCCTTCGCAAAGTCCCGCTGTTTCTTCTCTACTTCCTCCATCACTCCCTCACCTTCCACATCGAGATTCGGAAGCAGGCGGTCCAGCCACTTCGGAAAATACCAGGCCGACTTCCCAAGCAAGGTCATTACCCCGGGAACGATGAGCATCCGGACGATAAAAGCATCAAAGAGAACACCAAAGGCAAGCGCCAGACCCATGACCTTAACCATAGGCTCCTCTGCCAGAATGAATCCGGTAAAGACGGCAACCATGATGAGTCCTGCTGCTGTTACGACTCCGCCGCTGTGGCGGATACCGGCAAGAACGGATTTTTTGGCATCTCCGCTCTTCTTGAATTCCTCGCGCATCCGGCTGACCAGGAATACTTCGTAATCCATCGCCAAGCCGAACAGAACACCGACTACAATGATCGGCAGGAAATTAAACACCGGGGCCTTGGCATAGAACCCGAATAGATCCTGGAAATGGCCGTCCTGAACAACATAGGTGACAAAACCCAAGGTTGCGCCGAGCGACAGGATAAATCCGAGTACTGCCTTAATAGGAACCAGAATCGAACGGAACACCAGCATAAGCAATACAAAGGCCAGCCCGACAATGATCAGGCAGAATTTAGGCAAGGCTTGATTCAATTTCTGCGTGATATCTATATTGACTGCCGTGCTGCCGGTTACACCAATCTTGATATGATCCTGCTGCTCTATTTCCGGTGCCTTATCACGAATCAGATGGACAAGGTCTATGGTTGCTGAATCATTAGGGCCTGTTGTTGGCATAACTGTAATCAGCGATACTTTTCCGGAAGGCGCGGTGACCGCCGGGTTTACCATCGCAACATTGGGATAAGTTTTTACTTCCTCAATCACCTTATTGAGATTGGCCGCAGCCTCTTTCCCGCCATCCGTTTCAGCCAAAATCACTAACGGTCCATGATACCCTTCGCCATATGCTTCAGAAAGAAGATCATAGGCCCGGCGTTCGGTTTTATCCGGCGATTTATGGCCATCATTTCCAAGACCCGTCTCCATGTGGAAGAACGGCAGAGCAATGGTTGCCAGCAGCGCTATACCCAGCATGACAGCTACTAAAGGCTGACCGGTAACAAATCTCCCCCACAAATTACCGCGGCTCTCCGGCTTCTGTTTGCTTCCTGCCCGCTTGGCAGGCGCTTTAACCTTGCCCCCCAGCAGGTCCAAAATCGCAGGTACAACGAATATCGTCATAAGTATTGCGGTAAATACAGTAAGTGCACCAGCCATACCCATAGCCGTAAGGAACGGTACTCCAACGAAGGAAAAACCGACCAGAGCGATAATGACCGTTACTCCGGCAAACACAACCGCACTCCCGGCCGTTCCGTTCGCAATGGCAATTGCTTCACGTCGTTCATAGCCTTCTGCAAGCTGCTGACGGTATCTGGCAATAATAAACAGTGCGTAATCTATGCCTACGGCCAGTCCCAGCATACCGGCCAGCGACAAAGCAAACGAAGGAATGTCAAGCATACTCGTTCCGATAATAATCAGCATAATGCCGAAGCCAAGGCCTAAACCCGCTGTAAGAATCGGCAAAACGCCCGAAATGATAGAACCTAGAGCTACTGCAAGGATTACCAGGGCCAGCAGTACCCCGAGCCCTTCCGTCGGACTGCTGGTTGCCATTTTCACATAGCCGTCTCCGATCAATTCAGCCTGCCAGCCAGCATCCCGTAAGGTATCCGCAATCTGGTCAAGTGAATCCTTCGATTCCTGTGTTACTTCATCACCCGGCACTTTATAAGTGATTGCGGCATAGCCGATGGTGCTGTCCGCATTCAACGAATGGTTATCATACGGGCTTACGACTGAGGCAATCTCCGGATCTGCTGCCACTTCCTTGAGTTTGGCGGTAATGAGCTGCTTTGCGGCCTCAGAGGATAACGTTTCATTGTCCGGAGCCTTCAGCACCAGTTGGGCTTTACCGAGTCCACTCTGCGGGTTTGGAAATTCCTTTTCCATAACCTCCAGTGTTTTTTGCGAGGCAAGCCCGGGAATAGAGGTCTCCTCACCAAAATGGACTCCCATCGACAGCGCCACAATAGCTGCTGCCACCAAAAGTGTAATGCTTCCCAGAAGGACTTTAAGCCGGTTCTTCGCCGACCAAAACCCCAGTCTGTATAATATTTTTGCCATTTCAGTATCGTCTCCTCTTTGCTAAATGTTTGTCTCTGTGCCCTAATCTTATAGATTGGGAGTTCTTCTGCCATCGTCCAAAAGGGCAGACACGCTCTGCCCTTTTGGGCAGCCTTTTAGTCAAAAAGAAAAAGCCCCACAATGTTAGACATTTTATTGCAAAATAAAAAGGATAGAGGTTTCAGAAAACAATCTGAATCTCTATCCATTTCTTTTTATGTGCTACAAATACATTATTTTGTTGGAATTTCTCAAAGAATCTGGCGCGATTAGTAACTTGTCAGCCCTTCGCACAAGGTCCACAGTTTGTTGCCCGCTCCATTATCAAACTTGGTGTGAATCGGTACGATCTGCTTCTTATCATCGAAGAATACGCCATTTGCGCGCTCTATTTCTTTTGCAGACGCCAGATAAACCCCGATCCCGCATTCTGCTTTGACACGTGCATTCATGAGAGGTGCAGCGGCCCTCAAATACCAAGGCGCGTTCCTCGCGAGATTGGATTTCACAAATCCTGGATAAAAAGCGTTGGAGGTCACTCCCGTTCCTTCCAAACGCTTTGCCAATTCGAAAGCAAATATCGTCCTGGCGAACAGCGACTGGCTGACGGCACGCATCGTGCTATACTGGTGCTCCATTTGAATATCATCGAAGTTAATGACGGGATTCTTCAGAAATCTAGGGTTACCCGACACTGTAATGACGCGTGCAGGTCCGCTTTCCTGGAGGATGTCGAGCAGCCGGTTAGTCAGCAGATAATGACTAAGCACATTGACCGCGAACATACGATCAATCCCGTCAGCCGTCAATTCCTTCTTAAAATAGACTGCACCACAAGCATTAATAAGCAAATGCAATTGACAGTATAAGCTATTTCAATCGTGTTTTTAAAAAGGCATATGGCGTCACACCTACAGCTTTTAGAGTGGGAAAATCGGCCGCTTCAACCTGCTCCCATGAAGCTTCATTGTCAACGCTTTCATAAATTGGGAATACTCTGCAGCTTAGGTTGATTTCATTACCTTCTTTGTCCGTACCTATAGGATCATGCAGGGAAACGTCCTTGCGGGTTTTCTTGAGCGATCTCAAGTGCATCAGAATTTCGTTCTCTATACAACGAGCGGCAAAAGTGGCCAGCTTCGTGCCTTTATTCGGGCGATAGCTCTCGATGGCATTGATCAGACCAATCGTGCCTATGGAGATCAGGTCCTCCATGTCTTCGCCGGTGTTGTCGAATTTCTTGAGGTTATGGACACGATGTGATGTAAAAAAAGTAAACCATTCGATCGGTTCCGATTCGAAAGGATTTACTTTTTTGTTTTGTCCCTCGCCTGTAATTGTGATCAATTATTTGCACCCATTCAGGCAATTCATCTGAATAATATTTTATTCGATTTTTATCTGTACCAAGAATAATTTCACCATCTGCTTGACTATTATCAATAACGACTAATAGATCTATTGGGTCCATGTGAGATAAGAGATTGTTCATGCTCGTTACATTCCGCCTAATAATATCCTCGGTTTCAATATGATGACCACCAAGTCGAACATCCCCTAGTACCTTGACCGCATCAAATTTCAGGATACAAATGTTTCAATTTGCCTCTAGCCTGCTGAGTGGTAAAGTGCCACTCCACGGACTTCTGTGCCTGGTTACGGTCGACTTCCCATGCCGTGATTTCGCGTTGCAATTGTTCTATAGAGCCGATGCGCCGGTCCAGACACTGGATCGTCAGCGAGCTCAGTTCAATTTCGGCCATGTTTAGCCAGCTTCCATGCTTGGGGGTGTAGTGGATTTCCAATCGTTTCGCTAAAGATAAGGCCTGTTCTGGCGGAAACGTTTCATATAACGAGGAGATCGTGTGCGTGTTCAAGTTGTCCATGACGAGCCGAACCCGTTTCGCGTCGGGATAGTGAATATCCAGTAATTCCTGGATTTGAAGTGCCCAATCTGCTTTCGTTCGTCTTTCGCTTGCATGTACGTGGCGCCATCCGGCTAAAGGTTCAGTAAACAAAAACACACTGCAGCTTCCCTTTCGTACGTATTCATAATCTTCGCGCTGCACTTGCCCAGGTTTCATCGGTTCTGACGGACGGGAATCTTCCAAAAGCTGAACCGGCTGCTCGTCCATACAGATCAGCGGGATTTCAGGATCGTAAGGCAGGGCATACGTCTCCAAAACATCCTCCATTCGGGCGACAAATTCGGCGCTGGATTTGGCGGGAATACACCATTGTTTCTTTAAATGAGGCTTAAGTTTCGTTTTTTTAACGTAGTTCGAATGGTCTCTCGTCCCACCGATTCCATGATGTTCAGTTCGATGACCCGGCCCGTCAACAGACGAACGGTCCAGCGAGCATAGCCCACCGGCGGCTCCGAACAGGCCAGCGCAAGAATCCGAGCCTCAAGTTCTCCGTTAATCACAGAGGGACGCCCAGGTTCTGAGCGTTGTCGGTACTGCAACGTAGCTTCTAAGCCGCGGGTACAGTAACTCTTCACGGTATGATGAATCGTGACGTCACTAACACCGACTCGCTGGGCAATTTCCATCTGCTTGGGAATGGCTCCTTGACTTTCATCGGCCAGCATGAGGATGAGGCAGCGATTTCGTATTCCTCGTGAAGTCTCCTTCGCATGAAGAAATTGCTGAAGCCGTTCGCGTTCTTCGTCTTTCAGTTTAACCATGTATTTTTTGTTCATTGGTAAGCTCTCCCATTTGACTCTATACGGAGAGCTTAAAGGTAAATTTATTCGCGGTCAAGGTACTAGTCCTGCATAAAACATAATAATTTCAAAGCCTTGTTCCTTTGCATCTCGCATTTGTCGAATAACTTTACATTATTATCAATTCTACGAGACAGTGCATTCGGATCAATATTCACAATTACCCCAAGTCGGTCAACGATCAAGTTGCGGATCATACTCTTACCACTTCGATTATTACCAACAAACACGAGCATGGTTGCAACTGTCTCATTCATGGTTAAGTTCCTGTTCATTCATTTTTCTCAATCTCACCCGTGCTATATTCTTTAACAATTTGCCCTTCATCTGTTTTATAAAACGCGATTTTCATGTCCAATGACTTTGCTTCCATGTTGACTAAGTATATATTTACTCCCCGGACGCACTTGGACAGTACATATATTAAGATTTCTGGTAGCTGCGGCGGAAGGCACCGGGTGTGAGCCGTTCCAACTTCTTGAAGATTGCTCCATAATAGCTGGCAGATTCGAAGCCGACTTGATGAGCAATATCCTGCATCCCGCGCTGCACATTGTCGAGCAGCAGTTCCTTGCTCTTGTTGACCCTTACCTGATTGACATAGCTGATGGGACGAATGCCTGTCGTCTTCTTGAACAAATGGCAGAAGTATTCCGGTGTGACGCACATCAATCCGGCGAGCGTCTGCAAAGTAATCTCTTCGGCATAATGCTGGTCAATATAGTCTAGGATCGGCTTTAACCGCTCATACTGCTGCCCGACAGTATCGCTGCCCTCGACAGAGATGCGCTGAATAATCTCCGTCAATAAGGTATAGAGGATGGCGGAGCATGCGTAATTGCTTAACGTTTGCTCTTGCGGGGTAAGGGCAGCCTTCAGCAGTTCCTTCATTCCGGATAGAAGGTATTCGGGCGATGCGAGCGTGAATACGCATGTGTCTACAATGCCGACTGTTTCAAACAAGCCTGCTGACCCGCTGCCATCGAAAATGATCCAGTCGACTTTCCAGCTCCCCGATAAAGCATAGTATTCGTGCTGCTGGCCGGGGAACAGCAGCATACCCATGCCTTGCTTGACGATATGCTCCGTTCCACTTAGCTTGAGTTTGCCCTCGCCACTGCGGCATTGAATCCACTGATAATCCTGAATGCCCGGGTCTCGGTATATATGCTCCTGTTCATGATGCAGACCAATCCCTAGCAAATAAAATGGGAGCAGCTTGTCTCGGGCGGATAGTACCGGAAAAGCGCGATTTGGATGAGACATGCGACCAACTCCTGTTATCTTAATATTATTATATCGTATTAAATATTTAAGATATTCACTCCAATTAATATAGCATATAATCGCAATATATTGATAAACAAAGGAGATTAAGGATGACGATTAAGATCGGAATTGATTATTATCCAGAGCAATGGACTCCCGAGCAATGGGAGAAGGATGCAGTGCTTATGCAAGAGACAGGTGTTGCTGTTGTGCGAATGGCGGAGTTCGCCTGGAGCAGAATGGAACCGACCGAGGGTGATTATCGGTTTGAATGGTTGGATGCGGCTATAGAAGTATTCGCCACACACGATATGGAGATCGTGTTATGCACACCTACCAATACCCCGCCGAACTGGATGACAACCCGTTATCCGGATGTGCTGCCAATGGATGAGCAACGTCAAATCATCCGGCCGGGTGTGCGTGGACATCGTTGCAACAACAGCTATTCCTTAAGAATGCTGGGATCCAAATTTGTGGAAGCGATGTCACAGCGCTATGCGAAGCATCCCGCCGTCATTGGCTGGCAAATCGATAACGAGATGCACTACCAGGAATGCCATTGCGATACGTGCAATCGTGCATTTGTCACTTGGCTGAAGAAGCGTTATTCCAGTCTGGAAGAGTTGAACCGGGAGTGGGGCACGGTTGTCTGGAGCGGGGAGTACAGCAGCTGGGCCGAGGTAACGACACCGCTCGGTTCCAGTAAGCCGATGAATCCTTCCTATCTTCTGGAGTACAAGCGGTTCTGCTCGGACAGCGTAGGCTATCTGCTGGGATGGCAGCTTGATATTCTGCGCAGCAACTGTCCGGGCCAATTCGTGACGCATAACATGTGGCAATACCCGAATAGCCTGGACTATTATGATCTCTACAAAGAGCTGGACTTCGTCTCTGTCGATTATTATCCGAATGAGCTGTATCGCGATTATGGCGACCGGTTTCCGAGGAACGGAGCGTTGACGCTGGACTTGGTTCGAGGCATCAAGCGCCGCAATTTCTGGGTAATGGAGCAGCTGAGCGGAGCGCAGGGCGCCTGGATGCCTATCCAGCGCACCCCTTATCCCGGACTGATCCGGGCCCGCTCCTGGCAGACAATCGCCCGCGGTGCCGACATGGTCGTCCATTTCCGCTGGCGGAGTGCTGCCGTCGGAGCCGAACAGTTCTGGCATGGGCTTATCGACCACAGCAATGTTCCTGGACGCAGGTTCAGGGAGTTCGCGGAGCTTACTCGCGAGGTGAACCGACTAGGAAAACTGCTGGCCGGCTCGACAATCGTTACCCAGGTTGCGATTTTGCATTCACATGATCAACATACGGCGCTTTCCCTTCAGCCGCAAGCAGAGGGGGGAATGCACTATATAGACAACTTGTCCTCTATGCACAATGCATTTCTGAAAATGGGCGTCGGTACGGACGTTATCAACTGGACCGAGGAGCTCGATGGCTACAAGCTGGTCATTGTCCCTTCCCTCTTTCTGTTAAATGAAGAAGCAGCACAGCGGCTGGAGCGATTCGCAGCCAGGGGCGGCACGGTCGTCCTCACCAATCGGACAGGCGTGAAGAACATGAGGAATGTATGTGAGATGCTGCCTCTGCCGGGGCTGCTGGCGGAAGCGGCGGGGGTTGTCGTTAGTGAGTATGATGCAATCGGCAACAGCGAGCATCGGATTCGAAACGCGGAGGGCCAGACATTCGCTGCGAAGCAATGGAGCGATCTGCTGGAACTGCGGGGAGCAGAACCGATTGCCTGGTATGACAACGACTTTTACGAGGGTGTGCCGGCAGTTACCGTCAATAAGCTTGGTGCCGGTGAAGTGTATTATATCGGCACTTGGCCAGAGCCATCGTATTTCTATCAGCTGTTCGAAGGAATAGTGAAGGAAAAGGACTTGGCACCCAAGCTCCAGCTGCCGGAAGGTGTCGAGCTGTCGATTCGAACGAAGGGTGAGGAAAGCTTCCTGTTCCTGATCAATTTGACGAATGAGCAACGAGAGGTTACGCTTGACGTTCCCTATCGCAGCTTGTTGACGAGCAAGAGATCGGAGCAGAAGGTGATGCTGCCAGCTATGGGAGTAGATATTCTTACTTTATAGAATCAGCGGCTTGTATCTTTGCGAAGGGCTGTCTCACAAGGTTGAATACCTTGAGGGACAGCCCTTTACCGCACTATTTTGAAAACGATTTCACTATTGGTGATCATTTGCCACAAACGTATGTAGCAGTTGATTATGGAGATCATAAACATCTTTATATGTCATATCAATGCTCCTTTGATAATAACTTTATGAACAAAAGCGACTCATCCGCAGACGAGTCGCTTCCTATACCCTGTTTTTCGGCACTATTTTGCAGCTTAAACTTTCACCGCTTCGCCTTATAAAACTCATGATACAGCTTCATGAGCGCTCTCTTTTCAATTCGCGACACATAACTCCGCGAGATCCCCAGCTCCTTCGCAATCTCCCGCTGCGTGCGCTCTTCCCCGCCGGTATCCAGGCCAAAGCGGCCAACGACCACCTCTTTTTCCCGGTCATCCAGGATGTCGAGGTTGCGGTAGATTTTGCTCTTCTCGATCTTGAGATCGACTTCCTTGATAACATCGTCTGTTTCCGAACCAAGGATATCTATAAGGGTGATTTCATTTCCCTCTTTATCAGTTCCTATAGGATCATGCAGGGATACGTCCTTGCGGGTCTTTTTCAAGCTGCGTAAATGCATCAGAATTTCATTTTCTATACAACGAGCCGCAAAAGTAGCCAGCTTCGTGCCTTTATTCGGGCGGTAGCTCTCAATGGCCTTGATCAGACCAATCGTGCCGATGGAGATCAAGTCCTCCATATCTTCCCCTGTGTTATCGAATTTCTTGAGGTTATGGACACGACACGATGTCACTTAAGTAAAGAAGAAACCGTTACTTTTTATCTCATTGTCTCGCTTCATGAATTAACTGACGTACAGTATATTTTGATAAAATTTCTCAAAAAACATTTTTCACTGCGTCTTCTTTTAACCAGCCACAATCCTTTTACCGGATTAGGATTCGGGCTATACGGTGGCAGAAACACCAGATGATCAGAGGATTCTTTTCAAAAGGACCTGTAACTCCGCAGGCGAATCAGGCTATTATTCAATCGCTATCTTCCCCTTTGGATACCTAGATGATCGAAAAGAAATTGAATTTAGGCCGCGAAATGTGCTTTTTCTACTTTCTGGCGATGTATATGCCACTTTCGCAAGTTAGTGGTCGAATAATTCGGACCCTGCGTACAACTTTCTAAACAATATTACCTTGCGTTCTTTCCACACTTGGAGACAATTAGATTGTAGCGCCTAGTAGTTCCTCTTCATACAGCAAGATAATTAATCACTTCTGCTTCGGGCCTCTCTTTAAGCCACATAATGGTGTACTAGCGAAAAAAAGCTTATTTTGTATCAAAAACCAAAAATATGTTATAATTTTAATGAAATTAACTAATGGTGGTGTTTTATATGGTTATAGTTACTGCAATAAAAGTACCGAAATACATAGAACCTGAAATATACTCTTTTTTTCTTAGTAACGTTGATACCCAAAAGAGAGAAAGGATTAAGCGTTTTCATAGAATTGAAGATTCTTATCGTTCTCTCTTAGGTGATGCCTTAATTAGATATAAAATCAAACAATTAGCTGGTCTTTATTATAATAACCCAATAAAAATAAAACTGACCAACTATGGTAAACCATATGTTAATCCTCTTTTTGGAATTCACTTTAACATTGCCCATTCGGGGGATTGGGTTGTCGCAGCCTTTGGAGAGAAAAACGTTGGAATAGATATTGAACAAATAAAAGCAGTTAACTTTAGTATAGCTGAAAGTTTTTTTTCGTATAAGGAATTTTCGGATTTAATATCTCTCACTGATGCAAATGAAAGATTATTATACTTTTACGACCTTTGGACCCTAAAAGAAAGTTATATTAAAGCAATTGGAAGAGGGCTATCTATCCCCCTTAACGAGTTTAGTATATACATGAACTGTGATAAAGAAATATTTATTGATGGCGCAGAGAATACAGTGTTTTTTAAGCAGTATAGCCTTGACTGTTCTTATAAACTCTCAGTATGTTCTTATCTCTATAAATTTTCTAATAATATAGAAAAATATACAATCAACGAATTAATATAAATACATAACGCCCCTGAATAACAGGGGCCGTGAAAAATTAGAAGCCTCAAAGCGAATCTAATATAGAATAAATAAATATAATTTATTGTATAAACTTAAGAGGAAACCGTTATTGTCCTCTCTTGGAGAGAACGACGGCGTCCTTGTTCTGTTTCATTCATTTATTTATTCAAAACTAAACGTATTTCCTCGATATATTTCTCCCGCTCTTCATCAGGAATCATATGCCCTGAATGATGGAATATAATAATCTTGCAAGAAGGGATTGATTTTCTATACTCGTCCAGCATGCTGTCTGTCAGGTCCGACCCTATTTTACTGTCTTTACTCCGACCTACAAAAACTGTAACGGGAATATTCAATTCAGGCAGGCGGGAGAGAAAACTGATCTCTTTGGCCTCCTTTCCTAGCCCTTCAATAGCCCGGGCACGCATAAATTCGGTAATGGGAACTCCTTGATATACAAGGTTACTCCAAAACTCCACTTTCGGAAGTCTGAGCGCTTCATGTATTGGAGGCTGGTCTACCACAATCAGCACCCTCAGCATGAAGGCCGCAAAGCTTGACCACAGTCTCTATATCCGAAAGATGTTCGTTCAGCCCATAGCCAGTCTCAGGTGTGGAGCTCTTCCCCTCCGTCCCCGGAAGCTAAAAGCTACGACATGACCGGAGAGAGCGGTGAGCAGCGGGATTGCCCTCTCGGCAGATTCCCATATCCCACCAACGACCAGGAGTGATGGAACCCCTTGAACTGCTTCTCCTTTCTCCAATACATGCAAGCTCACAGAACCGTTTTGCACATAGAAGCTTTTCATCGTTCTGTTGTCCTCCAATTCCTTCCGTTTTTCCAGTTATAACATACTCAACTATACCAGGCTGTTCTCCAGTTCATCCTCCAGAAGAATATTCTCGATATTGTCTGCAAGAGTTTCTATGGTTGGGAATAGAAAGATTTCCTTCAGCCCAAGATTTAAATACAGCAGCCTGTTGATTTCAGCGATAATCTGAAAGCCGAGCAAGGAGTTACCCCCTATATCAAAAAAGTTATCCTCGATCCCAAGCTGTTTCAGATGCAGTACCTTGCTGAGTACGTTATAAATCAGCGTCTGAATTTCCGTTGTGGGCTGAATTGCCGCTTGTAGCGAATGCATTGTCCTTCCAAACACCAGCGAACAATAATCAATTTTGCCGGACCGGGTCATGGGAATTTCGTAAACAGGATCGTTCCCGGCAGGAATCATATATTGCGGCAGGGTCTTCAGCAGGTACTCTCTCATCTCTTTGACGGAAATACTAGTCTCACTTGACGGAATATAAAAGGCGACAATCTGCTCATCGCAATTGCCCATTTTATGTGTCTTTACCGCAGCCTTTTGAATACCCGGCATCCGAGACAAGGTTTGCTCGATTTCGTCCAGTTCCACTCGGAATCCCCTGACTTTAATCTGTCTATCTTTGCGCCATCCAAACTCAATATATCCTGCTGGAAGATATCTACCATAATCGCTGGTCTTGTAAAGCATGTATCTACTCCCGCTGCCAGGCTCCCTTTTAAAAACCTGGTTCGTCGTTTCTTCTTGCCCGAGACAGCCGTAAGACAGGTAAGGAGTTCTAATGCAGATTTCCCCCGGTTCCCCTACTCCGCACAGCGTGCCGCTCTTGTTTAGTATCAAGAGCTGCGTATCACGAATTCCCTTGCCAACGGAAATAATATTTTTTTCTACCAGTACTGACTCGTTCACCTCCAAGAAGCTACGGACTTGCGGGGCTTCCGTAGCGCCATAAAAATTCACAGCTTTCGCTTGGGGTGCAATTCCGGCAAAGCTGACAACATGACTTCGCCGCAGGGATTCTCCAGTAAAACACACTAATCTTAATTGATCTAGCACATGACTGTGGTCCTCCCAACTGATACTCAGAACCTCCGCCAGGCTTGGGGGTATATGTGCGATTATAGTGATTTGACTGTCATACATCCAATTTCCAATCTTGGCCAGCTTGTCCAGAAGACCGGCTGTTGGAATAAACAGCTCAGCGTTGGCACATAAAGGGACAAAGATATCACGTATCAGCGGATCATGGGAAACATCCGCCAGATTGGCAAAGCGATCATTTTCTTGTACTTCAAAATGATCGATAAACCATTAGAGTGATTGAAATACTGATGCATGTGAAGATACCACAGCTTTGGGAACCCCGGTAGAGCCCGATGTAAAGCAAATGTACATGGGCATATCCGGATTAACGGTAGCGGCCCTCTCCAAAGCGTTATTCTCCTGCAAATCGACGCAAGGCACAGCATCACTGCAATCCATTATGAAAAGTTCGCTGGATTCCGCAGACAATGTCGGGATGAGATCACTTGAGTCTTCTCTGATAACATGAACCAAGCGAGTGCATCCGATTACCTTCAAAAATGTCTGTACTCTCTCGCAGGTGTAGTCTGCGTCAATAATAGAGAAGCAGCCGCCCAGCTTCAGAATAGCCAGCATATTGATGATCAGCTCCGGGTTGCGCTCGGCAAGAATCGGGATGATACCCCCTTTTTCAAACCCATACTCCACGAGGCGCTTCATCAGGCTACTTGAACGCATATCAAGGTCTTGATAATGAAGCTTTTCCGTTCCATAGCAGATCGCAGTCTTGTATGGATTTATCTTCCAGTTCCACTTGAACCTGTCGAGCACTGTACCAGAGTTTTGTATTCCAACCTTTCATGTCTATTGGGAAGATGGAATCCGGCTAGAAATCAATTTCGGTTTAATGATTGTTCTATCGGAAGAGACCGAAAACTCGGCAAGCAGGCCCTCAAAATCTTTCAGTAGAAGCTCCATTCTTTCTCTCTTAAACAAGCCGGATTCATAGAACAAATCCAACTTCAGACCGGATTCCACTTCCATGGCAGGCAATGTGAGATCAAACTTCGAACCCGGGAGAGCGTCCCAGTGAATATCTGCATGAAGTGATCCCAAGTGCAGCTCTTCTATTTGATTGTCCAACCAGTTAAACATCATCTGAAAAATAGGCGTCTGATCCATGCGTCTCTCTTGTTTGGGAAAATCCAGAATATATTCAAACGGAATGTAGCCTAAACGATACATTTGCAGAGAGCGGCTTCGAACCTGACTCAACAGCTCGTTGAAGCTCATATCATCCCTAATGTCGGTGATATTTACAAAGATTATTTACGAAGAAGCCAATGACATTCTCGAACTCGCCACCTTCTCTGTTGGTCATTGGTGATCCTGTATCGATCTTCTTCTGAGCGGTCATTCGGTAGATCAGTGCATGGAATACTACCAGTATAGTCATGTTCAAAGTGGCTCCATGTCTCTTGGCAACTCATACCTGCCATGGTTCCAAGCGCAATTTCCAGGCTTGTCCGTTCAGCCTTGAATTGCTTCTGTTCCGTTCTTGCATAATCGCCCGGAAGCAGCGTGCTGGATGGAAGATCCTCCAGTATCCAGCTAAGCTCACCCATATCAGATTTGAATTCGGCAGAACCCATTTTATCTTTCTGGTATTGCACAAAATCCAGATAATCGTATTGAAGTTCGGGCAACGAATATTCCGTTTTGTTCGCAATGGACTCGTAAATGGGAAAATTCCTTGAGATAGATTTCAAAGGACCAGCCATCTGAAATAATATGATGCATGGTAACCAGTAAAATATGAAATTCTTCATGGATAGCAAGTAATTGGTGCCTGATCAAAGCATCAGCTTCCAGATTGAATGGTCTCTGGATTTCCTCCGCTACAGGTGTATTCAAGCGCACCACCGGAAGCTGCCACTGCGTTGAAGGGCGGACGATTGGGTTCATCTTTCCTTCCTTTGCTTGGAAATTGGTGCGTAATGACTGGTGTCTGGAGATGAGGACATTAATTGTTTCTTCTAATGCCGTGATATTCAATTTACCTTTAAGCTCGAGTTTAATCGGCATGTTGAATATCCGTTGATCTTGATTCAACTGGTCAAAAAGCCATAGTCTTTGTTGAGAAAAAGAAAGTTCCCCGTTATCGGCCAGTGCCGATTTCCTTGCTTCCAGTGAGGCAGCAGATGCCAGTTGGATAATTGATTTACGATAGCTTCACAAATTCCTTGAATGGTAGAATTCTTATAAACCTCCGATAGACCCAACTGAATTTCAAATTAAACTTTTTTACGGATTCTACATGAGAGTTGGCCACTTCTAGCGTAAATCTTGGAACAGAATTATTCTCAAAGAAAAGATTGAGAGTTTATCAACATGATTTGGGGCAATATAGAATTAATAGGCTGCCTTACATATGGCAAGGACCATTGAACAACCGCTTGCAAACTCATCCTCCTACTCACTCGAAGGAAGAGGCCGAAGTTATAATCGAGTGGATATGCAAGGTGGTTACAGAGGAAGTCAGTCGTTAACGTGTTGCTTGTTGCCATCGGCATATAAATCTCCTTCTCAAATTGAGTGCAAAAAAGCCGCCATAACTTCGGCGGCAGTGGTTGGTAGGTTTATACCGATATCGAGTGTTCGCTCGTATTCATTCCGATCATCCTCGAAAAAGATACGATGCATCAAAATTTTGACAGCCTGTATACCGGCCACAATACCAGCCTCAAAAACTTACGAAGATAAAAAGCCATTATTGTCTCTGCGGTCCATGAACTGCGCCTGTTGAGGAGGTATTGATCATTGATAATATAAGTCCGAGTGGAAGTAGGGCTCTTCAGACCGAGCTTTTCCAACATCGCCAGATCATTCGAGCCTTCGAGCCTTTCAAGCATATTCTCCGACGCACTATTTACTTTATCCGGAATTTGCTCGTATGCTTGGGTGATTTGCGCATGAAATTCGTCGATAGGATTGCGGCTGGCAAGGCTCTCCAAGTGGATGCCTTCGCGAAGGTAAGAAACGTATGCCAGATGGTCTGCCCAGAACTGGTCAATATAAAAAAGCCGTACCCGCTGCTCCAAAAGGCTCATCGGCTGCTCGCCTTTCAATATTCCAAGCCGCTCCCTGTATAGAATTCGCCTCTGATCCTCCACCATATCCGAATAACAGTTTAGTTCCTGGCAGATATCGAAGTTTTGGCCCATAATAACACGCTGAATATGCGCGATTTGGCTGCGGAGCACCGGCTCTTCAAGAGCCTCATCCTGCCTGTGAGCGCGAATCGCTTTATGGATGCCGAATCGGAGCAGCAACTCGTCCTCCAAGCTTACAAAAAATACGGAAGCTCCCGGGTCGCCTTGGCGGCCGGAACGCCCGCGCAGCTGGTCGTCGATCCGCACGCTTTCGTTCACATGTGTACCAATTACGTACAACCCGCCCAGCTTGGCGACAACTTCTGCCTGCGCGGGGTTTCCGCCGCCGAGCCGAATGTCGACGCCGCGTCCTGCCATATTCGTAGACACTGTCACAGCACCGATTTCTCCAGCTTTGGCGATGATCTCGGCTTCTTTTGCATCGTTTTTTGCATTCAGAACATGGCAAGGTACGCCGGCAACCGCCAGTGCCTCCGCCAGCATGTCAGACTCCTCGACGCTTGACGTACCAATAAGAATTGGACGTCCCATCCGATGGACGGACGAGATTTCTTGCACAAGCGCCTTATATTTGGCTTCTTTACGGGTATAAATCCGGTGCGGATGGTCGATCCGTATGTTTGGCCGGTTCGGCGGAATTTGCTGCACCTGCAGCGCATAAATATTTTCGAATTCCATTGCAGAAGCGTATGCGGTAGCCGTCATTCCACAAATCCCCGTATACAGGCTGATAAAGTGTTGAAGGGTAATCGTCCCGAGAATTTTCCCGCCAGCGTTCCACTGCAGCTTTTCTTTGGCCGCAAGCGCGGCTTGCAGACCGTCCGGCAAATACCTGTTCTCTGCCACGCGCCCGGTATATTCTTCAATCAGCTCGATTTTACCGTCCCGGACGATGTAATCGATGTCTTTTTGTAATAACGATTCCACATGCAGCGCGCAATTCAATGACGTTAACAAGTGACTGTTATGGCTGTCGTACAAATTGCCGCATCCCAGCAACGACTCCACTTTCGCAGAGCCTGCTTCATTCAAGTAAACGTTCCGCTGGAACTCGTCGAAGTCGTAATGCTCATCTTTCTCGAGCTGCCTCGCCACTTCAGCGAAACGGATGTCGCCGCTCTTGGTAGAGCCAGACTCGCCGGCGATGACTAACGGCACCCGCGCTTCGTCGAGAAGCAGTGAATCCGCTTCGTCGACGATGACGTAGTGGAAAGGACGATGCACAGTATCGGCTTCGTCCAGTGCGATCGTGTCGCGCAAATAATCGAATCCCGCCTCTTTGGCCGTAACATAGGTTATATCCGCGGCGTACGCTTGCCGTTTCTCGGACAGGCTCATGCCCGCTTGAACCGATTTTACCGTTAACCCGAGGAAACGATAGATCGGGCCCATCCACTCCGCATCCCGCTTGGCCAAATAATCGTTAAAGGTCAGCACATGAACGCCTTTGCCGGTCAGCGCATTTAGATAAGCAGGCATAACCGCAGAGAGCGTTTTTCCTTCACCGGTATGCTGCTCGATCAAAAATCTCTCATGCAGAGCGATGGCAGCCATGATCTGGACATCGTAAGGCTGTAATCCGAGCTTTCTTTTTGCTGCATCGCAGACTAGCGCATAGGCATCAACAAGCAGCTCATCCAAAGGCGTACCCGATTTTGCTTCTTTTTGCAGCCGGAGTGATTCTGCTTGAAGCTGTCCATCGTCCCATGCTTCCAAATTCCGTTCCTTGATGAGCACCGCTTTGTCCTGATAGACTTTCAGCTTATTCTTAATATCGCGGTCTTTTAATTTTCGCATCAACTTGACAGCTAAATTCATCGGAATTTGATTCCTCCTCGATAGAACTACGCGATTCTATAATGGCTAAAGTATAATCAAATTCTATAAAGATAGCAACATTTGGAATAACTGTGAACTTCTTTTGCTTCATTACGGCACCAGTTGCCGCTAACACTTGCTCTCTTAGCCGCTGACAACCTTCACTGTAACACCATAAGACACAAGTGGCATTTGGCTCGGAATACGTCTTCTCACAGGCGCACTTGCTCCGATCCGAGCAAGTGCAGCGTTGGTGCTTGTATCCGTTGACGTTGGCCCAGATCGGCTTGGAATCGATGCCGGTAAGCATCGGCAGTAGAAAATCCTTTAGTTTCAATGCTTGAGCTATGAGGTCGAAAAGAATAGCATAAAACATTTTCGGCACTAACCTTGGTTCAAAAGGTGCTCAGACGCACGGGCACCTTTTCAAGTACCGATAAAGTTACGCCATGCCTGATTTTTCGGCTCTTTTAATTGCCTTACTAGCTCCCGAAACGAAGAGATCTCCGGACGTATAAAGTACAGATAATGCTTCTGAAAACAGATTCTTGGATCAATTGGAGGACGACCGCCATTCTTGCAGAGCGGAGCAATCCTCTCGAGCACAATGGAGTCATCGACATGATGGATATAATCAATGAGTTCCGCATCAAATTCGAGTGTGCTATAGTAGTGATAGTGCAGCAGTTCAAGCTGCAAGTCCATGAAAATGCACCTCGCTGATTGGTAATTTTGGTTGTAGGGATACCACCATTTTACCATTTTTCGCATAGGTGCATTTTTGTTTATTACGAACTTTTTGAACAGGCTCTTTAACCTGAATTACGAAAGTAGAGCCTCCCGAACATTCCATTCTCGATTTGGATTCATCCGTAGAAACCGCCGTTTATGGTCATCAACAAGCCGCAGCTTTGGCGTCAACAGTCATAAGCGAGAACGTAAAAGTTATCATCCGTTGCTCGTTTAGTTAGGCGAACGAAAAGTCAGCCATGTCCGATTCGACAAAGTCTTTGGCGGCGAAGACTTCTATGCACTCTGGGAATCGAAGTCCATCGGCTATGTAGGCAAGCTGAAATGGATTAACCCCTTGCCGAACGTGCGAACACTGAACTCGCTTCGTCGATGAGGATTGGATCATTGAAGGCATCGTCCTTGTTACTAAGCCACAACCTAGAACAAAACAAGCTGTCATACACAAAATGATGCGTTGCCATGACGATCATCCACATGAGAACTACATCAAGGAAGGGAAGAACGGATTTGCCATACACCGTATCCCGACCCAATCTTTTGCCGCCAATGAGATTGATCTATTACTCAAGTTGCTAGCTACAATCTGTTCGAGCGCTTCAAACTCCAATGTTGTGTTCCCATTCATCGTTCCTTTACGATCCCCGGTTTCGGCGGGAATTCATTCACAGTGCCGGCGTACTGGTACGAAGTGGTCGTCAATTCACCTTTAAGCTGGCCGAATCGTTCCAAAACCGAAAGACGTGGCTGCAAATGGAACGAAAAAGTATTTTATTGGAATGATCGATAATCCTAAAATTAGTCTTGGTAATGCGGTTGCCTTTCTGTGCCGTCCGCCGAATACTCTGGGCCGGATTTTCGGGCGATTGCTCCGAAGTGATAGACATGACATCGCCTTCGGTAATATCAATGTTATCGTTTGTACTAATCACGCCATAGATTTCCGAATACTGCAACACGGACTCCGGCATAAAGTGAGCTGCTTTTTTACAATTTGTTCTACTCATCCTTTAACCGTCGTTGATACAAAACAACAGATACAATCGTTAATACAACCGTCCATACCAAAGTAATGAGGAGGGGTTTTATTAACTCTCCCGTCGTAAAGCCTATATTGCGTAAATCTAGCAAATGCACAAGTTGACTGCTTGGTACATAATCCAGCACTTTGAAGATCGGATAATCCTTCTCTAAAACCGCCCCCCATGGTGCCCCAGTGAATACGAACGCCACAGGAATTATAGAAAATGATGCGTTAAGCAACGTCTTGGAGAATAAACCACATATCGTCCCGACTGCTATGTAAAGAAAAATCGACAGAATGATTGCTACCGCAAACGCCCATATACTAGCTGGCTCATAGCCCAATATATACGTAGCAATAGCCAGAGTAACAGCAGACATTACAAAGACTAAAGTACTTTTACCGATTAAAACATCCATGGTCGTGGCCGGAGTCAGCATTAGTGATCGTAAAGTGTTACGCTCCTTTTCTTCCGCAATCAAGCCTGCTTGTGCTAAACACGTTAGTAAAACAAACGAAGTATTAAGAACAAAACCTACAGCTAAAGTCAAAGACAGGCCATCTCGAAGAAGAAGTGCGAAGATAATTGGAAAAAGCACAATAATGGAGAACGCATAGTTGCGTGAAAACTCTTTATAATCCTTCACAAATATCGCTCGAGCACGTTTTAATGAGATACTCACAATAACTCACTTCCTGTCATTTTAATAAAGATATCACCTAGACTTGGCTCTTTCGTTTCTAATCGATCAATTAACCCTCGTTTCATCCAATCGGCTATTTGATCAGCCGTTCCCTCACCTATTGGGAGCTCGTATGATTCCCCATTTATTAATTCAATATATACTACGTTTTCTCGATACTGTTTTTTAATTTCCTTTGGTGAGCCGATTGTTTGAATTTGTCCTCGATACAAAATCGCTACACGGTTACATATCAATTCTGCCTCAGCCATATCATGCGTAGTTAAAAAAATCGTTGTCCCTTTCTCATTTAAGTAGCGTAAGCCTTTATAAATATGTGCTGAGTTTACTGGATCTAAAGCCGAAGTAGGTTCATCTAAAAATAATAATTCTGGCTCATGGATAATCGCGCATGCCAACATGACACGCTGACGCATCCCTTTCGATAAGAGATTGACTTTCTTTTTGCGCTCTCCGCTTAAGTTTACAAACTGCAGCACCTTATCGATCGAAGATCTAGGAAGATCATATAATTGGTGATACAGTTCTAGATTTTCCTCTATAGTTAATCTCTCATATAGACCACTGTTATCCGTCAAAATGCCAAAGCGCATCTTCTGTGAAGACTGATGCATCATCTCCGCTGGCTGATTAAAAACACTAGCCTGTCCACTTGTCGGATTTAACTGCGCAGTTAAAATCTTTATTAATGTTGTTTTTCCTGAACCACTTGGACCTAAGAAACCAAAAATTTCACCTTTCGGAATTGAAAAAGATACATCTGCTAACGCATCCTTATTTCCAAATCTCTTTCGAATATGTTCTACTTGGATAACTTCCATAAACACCACTTCCTTAGAGTTGATGACTTAAACATATACAGATTTAATGCTTCTAGCTATCAAAACCCGCCGAAATGTAGCTGTTATCGCCTGAATGGTACCATTAAATGCTTATTGTGTCGACATTACTCCGGAAATTAAATGTTAAGAAGTGCTTTTAATTCATGCAATTTTGAACGAGATAACGGAACCACGGCATCTTTTCCTGTATTTAATCGCAAGCTGTAGCTATTCTTCGCCCATGTAATAATCTCTCTTACTTTTTGCAGATTAACGATGTAGGATCGATGACACCTAAAAAACCCGAAATTGAACAATCTCTGCTCGAGCTCGGTTAGCGTCAAGGTACAGTCATAATTTTCCCCACTCGCATGAACAAGGATCGAACCATCTATACTTTCTATAAAATCGATTTCAGGCGGATTAAATAAAATCAATTTGTCATTTCTTTTTGTAGATATCTTCTGCAAGGTAATATTGGCCTCATCTTGTTTCTGTTCTTCGTGCTTATCCTCTTCTAAGTCCCGAATATCCAATTGATGAAATCCGGATTCGTTCAATCGATAAATGGCATCACAGGAAATTATGGCATCCTCTAAATTCGAAGTTAAAATTAATACTTGCTTCTCTTTCAAAAGGTCAGCAAGAATCCGTTTAAATTGACGACGATCTTGCTCTTCTAAGTAAAAATAGGGTTCCTCCAGTACAAGTATAGGCTGATGCGCAAAAAAGATACGCAGCAATGTCACATACATCCTTTTCGATGAGCTTAGATCCTTGATTTTTACCTTCCGTACTTCTTTTAAAGTAAAATAGTCCATTAACAAAGCGACACGCTCATTCCTCTTCGTTACTTGGATTAGAAAAGTGATTAGCTCTTCCACCGTTAAACGCATATACTCGCTTTGTTGAGCTCGAAATAAATAATATTGGGAATGATTCACTAATTGATTCATTAAAAACTGCTTTCGCTTCAAGTCCGTTATAATGCCAATCGATTGGTTCGATGTCATATTTAATTCGATCTTCGGTAGAAATAATTCTCCATTATAATACATTGGTTGAAATTGCATGCCGTCCTCCTGGTCAGTGCAGCTAAGTTAAGATGATGGTCGTTGGATTGATATTTAGTTTCTTCGAAACCGTTTTTCGAATAAGCAATTCCCCGGTCAAACTCCGTTGCAAGTCCTCCTTAAACCGAAAACGAAGCAGTCTATTTCTTTTTTCCTCACTTACGCATTTTAATAATTCTTCCACTCGTTCCATCGGGAAAGAAGCGATAGAAACAGCAACCAATTCAATTGTATGCTTCATCCGACCGCATTTCCCGGACCATTTCGTGGATCATTTCAATAATTTGGTCTTTGTATTCATTAATAAAGAAATGCCCCCCTTCATACTGCTTTATCCGAAAGGCTTTTCCAGCATGTCTTATCCATTCGGTAATATCACTCAACGTCAAACTAGAATCTGTGGTGCCGGTTAACGCTGTCATATCACAGCCGACTTTCTGCGTCTTGAAAGTGTGATGGTGGGTTTCAACCATTTTGAAATCGGATCTAAGGATCGGAAGAAAAAAATGAAGGAGTTCATCATTCTGGAATATCAGAGCCGATTCTACATCATAGTCCATAATGTGTTCTTGAAACTGTTTCAGCGGCTTGTCATGGTAGATGAAGCGCCGTTCCAGATGGGGAGCCTTGCCCCCGGAAACATACAGATGAAGCGGTTCACGGAACCCCTCCTCCATAAGCTTGTAATACAGTTCAAAGGCAAGCAGACTCCCCATACTGTGGCCGAACAGGATGTATTCATCACTCCGGTCCAATACTTTAGCTGCTTCCCGATATAGATCGTCGACAGCCTCGCTCAGATTATTGTACAAGGGTTCGTCGCATCTTCTTCCACGACCAGCTGGTTCCAAAGAAATTAATTCTATATTCTGTAGTAACTTTCTCTTCCACTTACTATAAATCGATGCTGAGCCCCCAGCATAAGGAATGCAAAAAAGCTTGATTGTGCGCATAAAATATTCACTCCATTAGTAAGAATATATAATGGGCTATCCTTTCGCCCCTAACCTACTTCGGGATAACCTTTTAGATATCCCACAAATTGGGATTCACTCAGCTACGACGGTATTTTCACGTACATGTGCACATGATCCGACTAACGCTCCCCTTTGACGAGTTCGACATTTCAATACAATACTCGCATAACGTTCGCAGGATCTCTCCGACTTCTTTCCAGATCTCCTTGAAGAAGACCTTACAGCACTTCCTATTCAGTTCCCCTAGGCATAGCCTGGGGCTTTGATAAAGATTCTAAACGACTTGGTTTCAAGGAGACAGTGAGAAATACGCCGCCTGTCCGCTGTAAGACCTTTGTGAGAAGCAATTTAGCTATTCCTTTGAAGAGAATCCGTTTTTCAACGGCCCTGTACCGCAAGGGAGTGCGCTGCAAGAACAAATGTTGAATTTCCGCAAGCAGATGGAAATAGCGTTTGCTCAGGATTCGAATCGATTGACTTCCGTCATGAAGCAGAAGAAGTTGCCTGTTCGCACAACTGAACGCGTCAAGAAACGGTTTATCTAACGGGATATGTTTCGGATGATCGAGCTGATGATCGCTCATGTTCGGGAGACCATTCTGCCTCCGAATCATGTTGTGGCCATCAAGAAACTGCAAGAGATACAAGGGAAGCAATTATCACTGTCGTTGGCAGGGTAAAAGCCTCCCCTAGACCTTACTTCAAAGAAGGTCAATTACAGTCCAAGGGCTACGTCTGTCCAAAAAAAAGGGGGGGCCAAAAGTGATTTTCAGCAAGCGTGATTCAATCACGCCTCCCCCCCTTTCATTCCCAATTTTGGAGTTCATAACGGCCGATTTTGCTGATATCCTTACGCTATAGTGATGCTATTTGAACATAATATTGAGTTAAAAGACGTTTTGGGGTTAATTTAAAAAAGAAGTTGATCGGGATCTACTCCAAAACGCAAGTCGAGATTCATTTGGTCTATACGATTCATATCTGATGTACTCAATTCAAAATCAAAAATTTGTGCATTCTCGCGAATTCGTGATGGTGTTACTGATTTAGGAATGGCGACAACGCCGTTCTGAATGTGCCAGCGCAACACAATTTGCGCCAATGTTTTTCCGTATGTTTCACTCAATTCTGCTAATAGAGGCCAGTTTTTTAGTCTACCTCTCATCATCGGACTGTATGCTTCCATCTGAATACCTTGTTCATTACACCATTTTCGCAATTCACACTGCGACAATAGAGGATGACATTCCACCTGATTAACAGCAGGAACAATCTCACTAGCAGAAATAAGTTTTTCCAGATGATGAATTTGGAAATTACAAACACCTATAGCCCGAACGGAACCACCCTTATATAATTTCTCTAATGCACGCCATGTATCTATATACTTGTCTTTGCCTGGCCAATGAATAAGATACAAATCGATGACATCCACATTTAGTTTTCGGCGGCTCAATTCAAACGCCTTTAATGTCGATTCAAATCCATGGTCTGTATTCCATACCTTAGTCGTAATAAATATCTCTTCCCTAGGTAAGCCGCTTGATTTTATTGCTTTACCAACTCCAACTTCATTTTCATAGATCATCGCTGTATCAATGCTACGATACCCTTCCTCGAACGCCTTCTGGATAACGTCTTCAACCTCTTTATCTTCCGTGATCTGATATACGCCTAATCCAAGCAGAGGCATTAATACGCCGTTATTTAAAGTCCTTTTTGCTGATACTGCTGTTTCTTCTTGTAAAATATTCTTTTTCATTTAGACCACCCTCCGCTGTAGCGTAAACATTTAATTGTTCCTTGAATTGGGATGAATAAAATGAACGGCCATCATATGTTTAAGCAACTTAACTAAATACTCTTCATCTAAATTCGGATATTGAAAACCAAGTTGTCGTAAGTAATGGACGGTAAATGATGAATCAACCATCACATTCGGTAGATTTGTATTCGCATTGCCACTTGCCAATTGCGCCATCCAGCCAATCAAAGCCTCACTTCTAAATTCATCGTTTAATAATGATTTAAGATACTCGTTAGCCTCTTCCACGCTCATTTGTTTAAAATTGAAACCAAGCATTTGAAGAGCTTCGTAGATCCGCCCAAATGATACATAGCGATGGTTACACAGATGGAAGACATTTCCTACAGCCTCTTTAGATTGCATAATGTCTACAATGATCCCCGAACAAAGATCGACAGGTGTGAACTCTACCATAGATCCTAATGCTTCCGGAAACATCAATTGAACTTCGATAAACGATTTTAATCGAAGGTAAAACATATTTTCTTCAATATTTTTTTGAAAAACTCCATCTGATATCCTTCCCGTTAAATTACCTACTCTGTAAATAGAAGAACGCAAATCGTTAGTTTCAAAAATAAGCCTTTCTGCTTCAAACTTGCTGCGAATATAAACATTATCACCATAGTTTTGCCCAATAAAGAAATCACTCTCGGTAAATATATGCTCTCTTCCGCCTTCCACATAGGTACCTGAAACACTTGTTGTAGATACATGGTGCAATGGTATTTGATAAGCTAAACAAAAGTCGATTGCATGACGTACTCCCAGCACATTGGTCTTTTCAAACTGCTCATAGTAACCGTAATGTTTGACTATTGCCGCAGCATTTACTACAGCATCCACAACATCCCCCAAACTTTGATATACATCGAATTCGAGCCCAAAATCAGGCTTCGATACATCACCTACGTATACTTGAATTCTTTTTAACCAAGCAGGAAGTTGCTCCGAATGAGAAACGCCAAAGTAGTACCTTAATTTCTCATACAATCTGTTTTGAGCGTTTGATAAGCTATTTCCCCTAACAATGCAATGAATGAAAGACTCCGTTTTTGTAAGAACATCATAAAGTAGATGAATACCGAGAAATCCTGTCGCTCCTAAAAGCAGAACATTTTGGTATGAAACTCGCTCCATGCTAAGTTCCTTTGGTATTTGCGGAGTTTTCCGAAGAAGCCGCCACTCATCGTAATATTTAATCTTGTTGGCTTCGTATATAATTATACCATTATTTTCATCTTTTTGTATAATCACACCATCAATTTTCCCTGCTAGTTCCTCTATTGTTTTGTAAATGTAAAAATCGTTAATATTTAAATCCCAATTTAACGCATACGTCCTTGTCAATACCTTTAAAATGGTGAGCGAGTGACCACCTAAGGCAAAAAAGGAATCATGGATGCTAATCGAATTCTCCTTTACCCCTAGCACACTCGATATAATCTGCAAAAGTTTTGCCTCTGTGGCATTACGAGGCGCGATATAGCTTTCACGCGCCTGTGATATATTGTCGAGACGGGAAAGTAACTTACGATCGATCTTTCCATTGGGCGTTAATGGCAAGCTGTCCATCTGAACAAAATGCGTCGGCACCATATAGCTTGGCAAGCGGTCGCTCAAGTAGTCCCGCCATTCCTGCACACTGCCTTCTCCGACCAGATACGCCGTAATCTGTTTCTCGCCCTGTCTGTCTTCTTGCACGATGACTGCTACCTGTCGCAAAGCCGGATGCTGGCTCAGCATCACTTCAATCTCCCCTAGTTCAATCCGGAATCCTCTAATCTTCACCTGATCATCGTTCCGGCTTACGTAGCTCAGGTTGCCATCCGGCAAATACTTCACGGTATCTCCCGTGCGGTACATTCTTGCTCCTGGTTCGCTACTGAAAGGGTCTGGGAGGAATCTCTCTTCGGTCATCTCTGGACGGTTTAAGTATCCGCGAGCGACTCCGGCTCCTCCAATATACAACTCGCCGGTGACGCCGATTGGTACAGGCTGGCGATGCCGATCCAAAACATACAATCTCGCATTCGCTATCGGTCTTCCAATCGGCGGCAAGCCCTCCTGCAAGGGGTTAACCACTGCCGCTGTGGCTACGACTGTGCATTCTGTAGGACCGTAGTTGTTGACCAGCGCAAAAGGCAATGAAGTTGGCGGCGACTGCCGTAGCAAATCTCCCCCTATCAATAGGCAACGCAACGATGTATGCGCCGGCCAATGCAGATGCATCATCATTTCGGCCATTGGCGTCGGCATACAACCGATCGTAATTTGCTGCTCAACGATCCATTCGCGCAGCGCTTCGTGATCCGTTCTTACGCTCTCCTTACACAGATACAAACTAGCGCCTTTGCTCAGACAGGGCCATATTTCCGCTACCGCGGCGTCAAAGGCAATGCTTACGATCTGCATAGCGCGATCCTGTTCCATGACTTGATAGTATTGCTGGTGCCAGAGCACCATGTTAAATAGTGATTGATGTTCCACCACAACTCCTTTCGGGTTACCGGTAGAACCTGACGTATAAATCACATAGGCTATGTTTTTAGGCGTCGCGACGACTGGCGGGTTCTGATCGCTCTCCTGCGACAGCATCTCCCGATCAGCGGCGCCGTCCAAGCAGATAAGCGAGATGTGCTCCGGCGCCCAGCCACTGACAGTGCTTCTGGTCACCAGAAGCTCAATCCCTGCATCCTCCGCCATATAATGCAGGCGCTGCTGCGGATACGACGGATCCATCGGCACATACGCGCCCCCTGCCTTCATAATGCCCATGATCCCGATGATTAGATCGACTGAACGATCCATGCAAATCCCGACCAGTGTCTCCGGTTTCACGCCTTGGCTGCGCAAGCGGTGTGCCAACCGGTTCGCCCGTGTGTTCAGTTCCCCATACGTTAGTTGCCGCTCGCCGTCTACGACAGCCACCGCTCCCGGTATCCGCTTTGCCTGCTCTTCGAACAGCATGTGAATCATCTTATCCTTCGGATACTCCGCCTTCGTGTCGTTAAACGTCTCCAGCAGCTGACGCTTCTCTTCTTCACCGGCCAGCTCGATTTCCTCCAACCTCATGTCCGGCGTTTCGACGATCTGCTTCACGATTGCCGCCAGATGCTTGCCCATCCGCTCAACCGTTTCCTTCTTGAACAGCGCCGTGCTGTATTCCCAATCGAAATACAACCGCCCTTCCTGCTCCACCGCAGCTACGGTCAGATCGAATTTAGCGACCCGGTATTCCTGCGGATACGGCCGAATCGTCAGCCCTTCCGGCTTCCATTCGCTCATCTGCATGTTCTGCAGCACCAGCATCGTGTCGAACAGCGGGTTCCGGCTCGTATCCCGCCTTACCTCCGCCTTCTCCACCAGCTCCTCGAACGGATAATCCTGGTTCTCCATCGCCCCCAGCACTGCGGCCTTCACTTCCGCCAAGTATACGTCGAACCGTTTGCTTCCCGCCGGGCGGCTCCGCATCGCCAGCGTATTGACGAACATCCCGATCATCCGTTCCGCATCCGGGTGCCTTCTGCCTGCCACCGGAGAACCAACGACCACATCTTCCTGCCCCGCATAGCGTGACAGCAGCACGCCATACGACGCCAAGAGCGCCATGTACAGCGTAACCCCTTGCTTCGCGCACAGATGCTTCAGCCGTTCCGTCTCCTCCTCGTTCCACCATTGGCCCGCATGGTCCCCTTCGAACCGGCGGACTACCGGCCGCGCGTAATCCGTCGGCAGCTGCAGCACCGGTGCCTCTTCCTCAAACGCCTGCAGCCAGTATTGCTCCTGTACCCGGTACGACTCGCCCTGCATCTTCTCCCGCAGCCATACCGCATAATCTTTATAGTGGATCGCAAGCGGCGCCAGCTTCTCGCCCGCATACAATCGCGCGAACTCGTCCACGAACACGTCCATCGACGTGCCGTCCGAGATGATGTGGTGCATGTCCAGCAGCAGCACGTGCCGCTCTTCTTCCAGGCGGATCAATCCCGCTCGCAGAAGCGGCGCTTCGCTCAGATCGAATGGACGCACGAACGCCTTCACCCGCGCTTCTGCTTCTTCCTCCGTGCTTTCGGTCACCTCAAGCGGTACTTCCACACATTCGGCGATGCGCTGCATCAGCTGATCTTCCTGCATCGCAAACGACGTGCGGAACGATTCGTGACGCTCCGCCAGCAAGTTCAAGCTCTCCCGCACGCGCTCCGTATCTAGCTCCCCTGCGATCTCCAGCGCCCACGGGATGTTATAGCCAATCCCCTCCGCGTCCAGCTGACTGACCACGTACAGCCGCTGCTGTGCGGGCGAGGCCGGATACCACTCACGCGGCTCCGCCTTGCCGATCGCCTCGTAGCGTTCCTTGGTAGCCGCCACTTCCAAATACCCCGCAAGCTCCTCCACTGTCGGACTTGCGAACACTTCGCCCAGCGGCACGCTCGCATCCAATTGCTTCTGGATGCGCGACACCAGCTGCGTCGCTTTGAGCGAATGGCCGCCCAGCTCGAAGAAGTTGTCCCGGATACCCACCGGCTGTGAAAGGCCAAGCACGTCCTGCCAAATTGCCGCCAGCTTCGCTTCGATCTCGCTCCGCGGCGCGACGTATTCGCTTCCGGCCTGCACCAGCCCCTGCGGCTCCGGCAGCGCCTTCCGGTCTACCTTACCGTTCGGTGACAGCGGCATCTCCGCAAGCGTCACGAATGCCGACGGAACCATGTATTCCGGCAGCTTCCGACGAAGTAATTCCCGCCATTCAGCTGTTCGTTCCGTATCCCGCTGCCCATCAATCGCTCCATTGAAGATGTGTTCCTCTGTTACCATTCTTTCAGCCACAACATAAGCAACAAGCCGCTGGTCGCCAGATCGATCCTCTCTGGCCATCACGTACGCATCCTTCACGCTGTCACAAGCGCGAAGCACCGCTTCGATCTCGCCTGGCTCAATCCGGTAGCCGCGGATTTTCACCTGATGATCGATCCGTCCCAAATACTCAATCGACCCATCCGACAAATATCGCGCGAGATCCCCAGTCCGGTACAACAGCGAGGCGGATCCGGCTTCATCCGACTTGTCCGCATATGGATTCGGCACGAACTTCTCCACCGTCATAGCTGCGTCCCCAACATAGCCGCCGCCAACCTGGGTACCTGCAATGCACAATTCACCAGGAGTTCCAGCAGGGACGAGACCCAGCCTTTTGTTCAAAATGTACAGCCGCGTTCCCGGTACCGGTCGCCCGATCGGCACCGCCTTGCCTACCAGCGAACGCATAGCCGTCAGCCTGCTGTACACCGTCACGTCCGTGCACTCCGTCGGACCGTACGTGTTCACGATCTCCGCCCGGCAGCCCGCAGACTCTGTCCACGCGGCAAGCTTGTCGGCTGCAATCGCCTCCCCGCCAAGGAACACATGCCGCAGCGTCCGCAGCGGCGCATACGCTGCTGCTTCCGTCTCTTCGAGCAGCGGGTAGAACGCGCTCGGCGTCCCGTTTAACAGCGTAATACAATGGCGTTCGATCAAGCTCGCCACTACGCCCGCATCGTAATGCCCGCTTGGCAGCAGCACCAGCTGCCCGCCGGTCATAAGCGGCGCGTATATGTTCTTCTGCGTCAAGTCGAAGCTTGGTGATGTAATAAGCAGCACCCGATCCGCTTCCGTCATGCCGAATTCACTGGTATACCACTGCATGAGGCTCTCGAAGCCGCGGCGATAGACACTTGCGCCCTTTGGCATCCCTGTTGAGCCGGATGTGTAGATCACGTACATCAGGTGATCCGGGCCTGCTGAACTTTGTGGATTAAGCTCTGGCTCCGCTCCCAAACCTGCCTCTGTGTCATCGACACAGACAATCGCCATATCTGCCGGGCCGCTAACGCCTTCCGCCCATATCTGCTTCGTGACGAGCGCCTTCAGTCCTGCGCGCTCGGCCATGTACGTCAGCCGCTCCTGCGGTAGCGCCGGGTCCAACGGCACATAGGCGCCCCCAGCCTTCAACACAGCCAGCAGGCTGTATACCAGCTCCGGGCTTCGGTCCATCGCGACGCCGACAAGTGTGTTCGGGCCGACACTGAGCGATTGCAGCCGGTGCGCCAACTGGTTCGCCTTCACGTTCAGCTCCCCATACGTCAGCTGTTCAGACTCGCATAAGACCGCCACCGCTTCCGGCATCCGCTCCACCTGTTCCTCGAACAGCGCGCAGATCGTTTTATCCTTCGGATACTCCGCCTTCGTGTCGTTGAACGTCTCCAGCAGCTGGCGCTTCTCTTCTTCCCCGGCCAGCTCGATTTCGTCCAACCGCATGTCCGGCCTTGCTGCCACTTGCTCCAGAATGGTCTCCAAATGGCTGATCACGCGCTCCATGTTAGCTCTGCGATGTTCCGACCCATTGAAATCGATTTTAATGACGAGCCGGCCCGCCTGTACATACATCATGACGCTTAACGAATAATTGGTGTGCTCGAAACTGTGAATATTCGTGATCTGGAAAGCCTGCTCCTCAGGCTGACCGTTAACTTCATAGACTTCCGGATAGTTTTGAAAGCTAAACAGGTGATCGATCAAGTTTTGTTTCAGTTCCGATTGCGCCTGAATCTCGGCCAAAGAGATATATCCAACCTTCTCCGAATCGAGGGCTCGCTGCTGTAACCGTTTCACTGTCTCG
>NZ_JBTLRW010000016.1:0-145161 GCF_054483875.1 Paenibacillus sp. BAC0078 | reverse complement strand
CCTTAGCCCGATTGTACAGCTTCTGGCACAACCTCAACGTTCGAATCATGAGTTGCTCCTGTTTGGGAGTTGGATAGAGGCGAAACTGATAAGTGATTTGCACGAAAGGTCACCACCTTGATCGGATCATATGTTCCTATTATATCACACAAACATCCAACATCTATCCTCTTATTGGAAAAAGATAGGATGAATTTGACGCCCAAGGGCACACACAATAGAAAATGCATATAGGCTTCGCCTAACCGAGATTCATCCCCTACCTGCAGAGGTAGGGGATGAATCTCAGAAGGCCGTTAAAAAAGGAATTCGCCACTGCTTGGTGAATATTAACAATGTGCATGTAACACCAAGTCCGGTCTACGGACAACTAACAGGAGGGAATGTAATGGCTAACTTGTTTGGCGGGTTATTAGGCAATTATTCGGAGGTATCCATTCCGGAGCTAAAGAACCAATACGGGGCCTATCTTATGCCGCAGGAACAAATTCAGATGGGCTTCAAATTAATCCGCGACGCCTTTATTATTACAGATGAACGTTTGATCCTGATTGACCACCAGGGCGTAACCGGCAAAAAGACCCGTGTGGCTTCGATTCATCTCGCCTCCATTTTTGAGGTCACGATGGAAACGGGCGGCACCGGCTTTGATGATTGCGAGGTAACACTGCACTACATCACCTCTCCTTATCACAAAAGCAATAATCTGCAGACCGCTTCCTATAAGTTCGAATTCGGCAAAAAGTTCAATGTTCAGCCTCTGTACACTGCCCTTGTCAGCATCGCCTCGGACAATTACAAGCGCCTGAACGGCTGATTGTAATTGCAATGTTTGACTAGAACAAATCCCCCTGTACCGCTGATGCGGACAGGGGGATTTGCTCTAGCCGGGGTCTGCCTGCTGCGGGCTTAGCCTAAGGATTCAGCAGGGCAGCCGGTAATAGGGTAGCGTTAGTGAAGGCTTAAAGCCCAGCTTCTGCGCCAAATAGTAGGAGCCTTGATTCTCCAAGCGGCAAGCCCATACCGGCGTAAGATCATGGTCCAGACAATAGTCGATCAAGGCAGAGCATACGGTAAACGCATATCCTTTGCCCCTGTAAGCCCCGGCTGTCTCTATCCCGATCTCTAGCTGATGCTCCGTGCGGCAGGATGCAAAGGCGGTAGAAGCTGCCTCGTCCCCTTCCAGAATGCTATAGCCAACGCCATCCGCCAGGAAATGCTCCTCGTCCCGCCAGAAAAAGCGAGGAAGGACAGAGCCGGTCTGCTCGCGAAACTGTTCTTTTCCCGTCCGCACAAGAGCTGCATCCTGCCGAAAGAATCGCTTCTTGGCGGCCAGATAAGCTTCGCGGTCAAAGCTAAAGTTGACTCTGGTATTCTTCTGAATCTGCCGGGGGTCTTCTGCTTCAGATTCATCCCCATTCCCAATCACCGTGCTGTTATGGGCAGCAAGCATCGAATCTATCAGGTGGCTCCATGCTCCCGACGGATCGCCCTGTAGCCATTCCGCGTGATTGCGGATTCCCGCTTTATTCGTTATGTAATCATACAGGCTGCGGTTAAACTCTTCATTGCCGGCATCTCCGAACAGTAAGGACATCCCGTAGGGATGAACCACATAAAAGGCACGGGGCGTGTCCAGATCATCGACGTAGACCTTCCCGGACACACACTCCTCCAGCACAGCCCTGGCAAAGAGTGTGTTTATTTTCACTTGGTTTAGCAGGGACAGCCCTTTGAAATAATCTTTACTCTCTAGTGTAAGCATGCTCTTAGCTCCTTACTATAGCTTAATAATTAGCCTCATTATACTATAGTATGGTTTATACTAAAGTACGGATTGTTTGTAACATTCCTCCACAAAAAAACACCTTTTGAACTGGAAATCGTATGTTATAATACATTCAGCAAAATTTTATACATTTATGATGATTTGATCTGAAAGGAACACAAGTAGATGATAATTCCAGCTCCAGAAGTGAATTTTACCGCTTCCTCTTTCTATAACCCCAGCCTGAAGAATGTAGTTATTCTCGCCACCGGCGGCACGATTGCCGGCAGCGGCGAAGCGCATAAAACCTTGAATTATGAACCCGGCGCGTTGCCGATACAGGAGCTGCTGGACAGTGTTCCCCACCTCGAACGGGTAGCCAATTGCGCGGGTGTGCAGATCAGCAATCTGTGCAGCGCCGACATTACCAGCGAGCACTGGCTTACCCTGGCGGCATTAATCAACACGCTGGCACTCAGAGAGGATGTCCACGGTTTTGTGATTACACATGGAACCGATACACTTGACGAGACCTCCTACTTCCTGAATCTGGTGCTTAAAACCGACAAACCGGTGATCATCACCGGCTCCATGCGCCCGGCCACGGCGATCAGTGCGGACGGACCGCTCAACCTGTACCAATCGGTGGCACTAGCTGCCAACCCTGAGGCCTGCGGACAAGGAGTAATGGTTGTTTTTGCCGAGGGAATCTACAGCGGACGTGATGTGCAGAAGGTCAATACCTTCAAGGCCAACGCCTTCGATGAGCGGGATTTCGGCTGTCTGGGCTATATGCGGGACAGTCAAGCCTTTTTCTATACACGGTCGCTCAAAAAACATACCACCGCCGCACAATTTGACGTCTCAGCCCTGACCGAGCTGCCGGAGGTGTCTGTAGCTTACTTCCATGTCGATGCCAATCCGGGAATTCTGGATTACCTGGCTACCATCTCCAAAGGCATTATCATTGCCGGAGCAGGCGGCGGAATCTACAGCAAGCCCTGGATTGATAAAGTCGGCGAGCTCAAAAACAACAATATCCCGGTCGTCCGCTGCTCCCGGATTTCCAGCGGCATCACGCTGAAGGATTCCTATATTGACCTCTCCGCCAATTCGATTCCCTGTAACAGTCTGGTGCCGCAGAAGGCCCGGATTCTGCTGTCGCTGGCGCTGACCCAGACCACAGGGTACGAGGAAATTGCAGCCATGTTCAACGAATACTAAGCTGCCCAGCACTAACAGCCCGTGAATGCTCACGGGCTGTTTGCCGCTGCTTAAGACTGCTTGGCTGCAGCCGGGCTTTTCCCTTGTCTCCATTTGCCAACAATAAACAAGAGTAAGGGCAGGCCGAGCATATTCACAGGCATTGCAACCGGCACCCAGTAACGCTGCAAATAATTCGTTGTCGCCTCGGTCACATTTTGGGGAATTAACGCGAATACAAACATAACCGGGGCAATGAACCAAATCATGGTCCGCCAGTTGCGGACATGTAAAAATTGGGCGGTTCCATAGCTCATCAGGAAGAGAAGTACAGCCAATTTGAGGAACACACTGGCGATCCATATTACGACCGGAATCGCGTCGAAATTATCAATGAAGCCGAACAGCGAGATCTTTTTGGTCATCTCGAAAAATGGGTACCACATGTTAGACGCAGAATTGATCCCTATCGTGAAGATGACCATAAACGTGGTCAACAGTACAAAGAAAACCGCGATAATCACTGCTCCGAATACGTATGGGGCTCCTTTGCGCGGCTTCGTCATAAAGGATGCAAACATGAGATATTCAACGGAATGTCCGAGATAAGAGGCGGGGGCGAGCGCGCCGCCCAGTATGCCTCCCATCCCGCTATCCGCGTATATGGGGAGAATGTTTTTCAAGTGAACATTGTTGATGCTCGCAATCAGTACAAGACAGACCATGACCAGAATGAGCGGCCCCAGAAACTCGCCGCAGCGGCCAATGCCTTCAATCCCTCCCGCATAGGTCGCATAGACGATCAGCAAGACCATCAGGAGTATGATAGCTTCCTGTGGCGTCCCCTGAAGCAGCATGATTTGAACCAAATCGGAGAATTGACGGAGCACAATCGGGGTGATCGTATACCATTGGACCAAATAGATTACAATCACAGCTTTGCCGAGCCATGCGCCAAGAATCGTTTGACTGTATTCGATTAATGTCTGTCCGGGGTAGAGATGCGCGGCTAGCGTCGCTACCAAAGCGATCAGCATTGCGATACATCCGGCTGCGACGATGGAAATCCATGCGTCCTGCTTCGCAGCCGCCAGGCTTGGGTTAAGCGTCATGACCAGCGTCATGCCGAGGTCCATGATCATGATGATCCAAAAAACCTGTATACCCGTCAATTTCATCTTCATCGTAAACAATCCTCTGCCTGTTGATGGTCATTCTATTGTTTTCTTATGTGCAGGTGCTTGAGTTTTTCCCATTCGCTGGATCTTAATATCAACATCGGCAGTCACGGGAACGACAGGATAAATGTCAGTCCATTTATCCTTTATTTTCTTCCAGGTATAAGGATGCTCTATGTGAATTTCCTCTCCTATACCGAGGATATCCGACTTCAATTCTTGCTGCAGATGTGCAATCATGCTCTTGATTTCGGAATTAATTAGTTTTGACACTTCTCTTTCCACACGCTTAATATTATTAATTTTGCTCAAGTCCAGACTCGTATCGTTATCAATCGCCCGTACTACTGCATGAAACGAGGTCCTCACTTCCGGCATTCCGTTCTTGATAGAAGTGCGTATCTTCGCGCTGCTGTGCAGAAATTCGACGCTAACTGTTCCCCGGTACTGTTCATTTTCCGGCTCCACCTGCGCAATATATCTCATATGATAGGTCTCCCCTATCCACCAGCGCAATATCTTAAATTCTTCGGGTTCCAGAAATCCGGCTAATTTGTTTCCCCGGTATACTGCAGCCCGGTCGATATCGAACGATTCCTTATCTGTGTCTTTATGAATGATCCTGATAGCGGCAGTCACCGGTGATCTCCCGGACGAGGCAAGGGCATTCACAAAATCGTCAATTTTGACGGGGAGACTTAGTTTGCTGGATTGGATTTTGGTAATGCCGATTCCCGGAATGAGCTCTAGCTGATAGGGCGTATTCAAAATTTCTTTGGCTGTAGTTCCATAAGCTGTCACCACGTAGCCGTTGTAGCGGCTCTCGGGTAACCGGGTGAATGTATCCAGCAATTGTCTTAATCCTCTCCGGGCACATTGCTCCCCGATCACGACGACTCCTCGATGTCCGAAGTAGATGGCACGGGACAATTGCTGCTGCAAACGGCCTGAAGCTTCAGACGCGCTGATGCCTTTCGCCGAGATGACGAAAAAGGATTTGTGGCCTTTTCCTCCGGACTGTACGGCACTGGGAATTCCTGTTGGAAGTGCGATCTGCAGGGTAAGCTCGATCTGTCCGTCATCCGCAAGATCAATTCCGCTGGCCATAACCAAAGCAAGATCGTCCATTTCCTTGCGGTCCCAGCAGCCGGTTGTTAAAGCGAGGATGCCGAGAATAATCAGGAACCTGCTTGTAAGTGAAGTTCTGATCATTGTCTTCCTTCACTCCAATCGTCGCTTTATCAGCTGCCGGCGCCTCTGCATCATCCGCCACGGGGCACGGATCAATGTATCCGCAAGTCCCGAGTAGCTGAACGGTGCGAGCGGCGCCATATAGGGTACACCGAAGGATTGCAGGTTTACCAGGTGGATCAAGATGGCAATCAAGCCAATTCCGACACCATACAGGCCGAAGGTTGCGGCTAAAATCATAAGTGGAAACCGAATAATGCTGATCGCCTGGCTCATGCCTGGATTGGGAATGAGAAAAGAGGCGATTCCTGTTATGGATACGATGATGATTTTGGGAGCAGAAATAATGCCTGCCTGAACGGCGGCCTGTCCGATGACCAATGCTCCCACAATACTGATCGTCTGGCCGACCGGACGGGGAAGGCGGACCCCCGCCTCGCGGAGCGCCTCAAATGTGATTTCCATGATCAGAGCCTCTACCATTGCCGGGAACGGTACGACCTCCCGCGCCGCCGCAAGACTGAGGGCCAAGCTTGTCGGGATCATTTCCTGATGATAGGTCGTGACCGCAATATATAACGAAGGGAGCGCCATCGCCAGAAATGCGAATAGATACCTCAGCCATCGCAGCATCGTAGCGTAGATGAAGTTAATATAATAGTCCTCCGTCGCCTGAAACCCGAACCAGAAAGTAATGGGCAGAACAAGTACCATTGGCGAACCGTTAACGAGAACCGCTACTTTGCCTTCGACCAGAGAAGCTGATACCAAATCGGGCCTTTGCGTCGCCTGCATGGTTGGAAAGGGCGAATTGGGATGGTCGCTGATCAAATCCTCAATATAGCCGGTTTCCAGCACGCTTTCCATGCTGATACTGGCTATCCGTTTCTTTAAGTCTTCAACTACACTCTGCTTTGCTATATCCTCAATATAGACAATCGCCACTTCAGTCTGGGATAGTCCTCCTGCGCACAGCTTCACAATTTTCAGCCGCGGCGTACGGATCCGCTGACGAATGAGCGCAATATTGATGTCGAGCTTCTCGATAAATCCATAGCGTGGACCGCGAATAACCGCCTCCGTCGAAGGTTCCTCCAGCGGGCGATGCAGCTTGTTCTTAAGTGCAAACGAGAACACTTCCGCCAGGGATTCAACGAATAGGATCACTTCTCCTCTTACGATGGCTTGAACGATTTCATTCATACTCGTGACGACATGGGGTTGAACGATGGAAGCTAATTTGAATTTCAGCATTTCATAGAGCTGGGGAGGGTTGCTACTTGACACGGCTTCCGGCTGCATCAAAGGCTCCAAGAAACCGTCGTCCCAAATGTGATCATCGACTAAGACATCCAGATAAACCGCCATACCCGGAATGGAGCCAAGCATATGAAGTCTGCGCACAACAAGATCAGAGCAATTGGTGAATAATTGATTGATGGCTGCTTCGTTGTCATCCAGGTTGCTGGAAATCGTAAGTTCAGTTGTTTTTTCTAATTCTCGTAACTTTTTATCGAAAGGATCGGATACTCTTTTTTTCGTTTTCATATGCCACCCCTTTCGAATATAACGTTCCCCATCCATTATTGGATTATTCGGAATGAAATACCATGAGGTGTGGTGCCAAAAAACAAGAGCTATCCCCCAGGCTTTTTCCAAAGCATGTGAGATAGCCCTTGGTGGGCATAAGGAAGGTATATTTTGCCTCCCGCCGTGCATACTTCTTGCATGACAAAAGAATACATACGAAAAGGGGCGCAAGAAACATGAAGGTGCTCGGAAAAGCAATCGCCTTTTTGCTTATCGTCGCATTATCAGGGACCGTTCTGTATTACACCACCGCATGGGGCAGCTAGGCAAAATACTTGGTGACGATTTTCTCTGCTGTCCGGGTGGCCAGCGCCTGTGTTGTCAGCGTTGGATTTGGACCGCCGATACCGTTGAAGTGTACGCTGTTATCGGCGATGAACAAACGGCTCACTTGATAAGCCTCACAGTTCGTATCGGTGACATACCCCATCCGCATCGTGCTCTCAAGGTGGAGCAGGAAGGAAAAGGGCGTATCCGAGCGGATAATCGTTCTGGCACCGGCTTGCTGCAGCGTTTCTGAAGCATATCTCGCCAGCCGGTCACGTCTCTTGAGCGTCTTGACACTGGGAGAATAATGAATGACCGGTATCGGTCCGTTCTCGTCTTTCAGCAGCGGATCGACCTCAACCCTGTTGCGGTACAGCGTCTCATCATCCGTAAGGAGCAGCATGCTCATCGTCCGGCTATAGTTCATCATCAGCTCTTTCAGCTTGGGACCGACGACACGGCCGCGAATATTCCACGGCGCTCCCGGCTCCGGCGGATTAAGGGCATCAAATCCCCCTTCACTGAAGCCATAGGTCAGGAACGACATGATTCCCGGGCTTAAGCAGGAAACCTGGAATATCCCCGTTCCCGGAATATCGACCCTGGCCCCCGAGGTGTGACCGGCGTACGGATAGACTGACGGCAGGCCCATAATGCTCATCAGATCCTTTTCATCGAATACGCCCGCAACCCAGTCGAAGCAATGATTGGTCAGTCCTCTTCCCACCCATTCGTTCTGAGGCAGCCCCGAATTGAGCCAGAGGCGCGGCGTCTCGATGCAGCCGGCAGCCATAACAACCGTTCTGGCGGTTAACTCGCCGACTTCCCCAGTCCAAGTATCCCGAAACTGTACGCCTGAAGCACGCAGTCCTCCCTTGGGATCATGTGCCGTTAAAATTTTGATCGCGAAGGAGTTGGGCCGGATGGCGACATTTCCGGTTTTCAGCGCGAGCGGGATGTAGCTGACAAGGGTGCTTCGTTTAGCGATTTTATCAACGGACGGCCCGGATGAGCAGCCATTGACACAATTGCCCTTCAGGGTACACCCTTCCATGGCGGATAATTGCTCAAGTGAATAATTCGGGTCCATCAGATGATCGTTCGGCGGCAAAATCGCATTCGGATTCGGACGGTAGCCTGGAGTCGTGACATTGAGTGTGGGAATGAGCGGCCAGCCTGCTTTTTTGGCACCATAGTAAAAAAGCTCTTCCTTGGGCGTTGTGGGCGAAAACTGAACAGGTAGCGTGGCTTCCGCTTTCTCATAATAGGGCATCAGCTCCCGGTAGCTGATCGGCCAAATATTATCCACAGCAACGGGAAAAGCGCGCGGGGACTGGCTCCAGTAGTGTTGGGTCGTTCCTCCCACGCCGGATGCCTGCCAAATGTCACCTGTCTGGCGCATAACCCGGTGCCAGGGCGTACGGCGGCGGTCGGCAGGACCAAAACGGAATGCGCCAGACACCACATCGTTCATATTATTTTCATACGCATTGAAGATCTTCTTGTATATCCCTACATCCAAATCCTTATAATCGGAGCTCCATTCTCCGCCACGCTCGCTGTTAGGATTCTCCCATTTTTTGTTTCCGTACCAGGGGCCGGCTTCGAGTACCAGCACTTTCAAGCCTGCTTCGCCAAGCTCCTTCGCCGCAACGGCGCCTCCGCCGCCGGACCCAATGACAATCACATCAGCATCGAACATTGCCTCTGCCTCATACAATAGTGGATTCCCCTCCCTTACGCTCGATGGTCAGCATATTGCCAAGGAGAACCCGGTAGCCCGGGACTACTCCCGGATAGCCTACCTGTTTCCAGCTGACCGGGAAATATTCCAGCCTTCGTTCAGTCGGCGTTCGAAGCCGGGTCGTCCCGTAAGCTGACCATTCCGAGTAATTTCCAAACATCGTTTGCCTGGTGAGAAAATCAACCATATACCGGACAAGACCTCCATCATCCCGGTAAGGGGGCGGCAAGGTTCCCAGATCAACCTTCATTTGCTCCAGTATTGCAAGCACACGAATCCGGTCAGGCGGGCAAAGCGAGGCAAACGGACTGCTCCGCCATAGCAGGTGGTTTGGCGCATACTGCATATGCCCCGAAGCCGCAAGCTGTACCGCTCCAGCATCGAGGAGTCTTGCGGTAGAGCAGGATAGCGGAATAACCGTCAAATAAAATCCCAGCACAAGCGAAAGACTGTGGTCCAGCTCCCAGATCATATACTCGTGAATGCACAAATAGGCGGCTCCGGCCGCTTGCTCCGCCTCGTCTGCGCAGGTCACCGGTGAACCGGGGATGATCGCTTCAACAAGCGCCCTAAAGGTCATGAAGGTCTGGGGATCGACAGTTGCCGCATAGGTTGTAGCCGGATGCATAATAGCTCCCCCTTTACTCAGGTTTGGATCGTCTGCAGAGTCCCGCATCACCTAATCTTATTCGGCAGAATGATTTTTAAGACGCTATTCAGGGACAAAAAAAGAGCTTCCCTGTAAGCGGAAAAATCCGCTTACTTAATGGAAGCCCTTCTCTCTTCTATTTCCGTTCCTTCTTCCCTTCCAGCTCCTCCGAGGCCTCCATCTGTGCTCTCATGGCAGGCACCTGCAGCAAGGGCTTCCGCACTCTTCCCGGTTCCCTTGCCTTCCTCAGTGATCCTACAGCATATATCCCCGAGAAAAACACAACAAACATCACTCCGGCGGCGAGCCCTCCGCCTTGTCCGGGAATCAGCGGCATGCTGGCCAGAATGGCGGCCAGACTTGCGATAGCAATCCAGGAGGTGTAGGGATAACCGCGCAGGCCATTCCCCCCGGTTAACGGACCGCCATGCCGTTTTCGCAGCCGGTAATGGCTGGCCATGATAACAACATACGAGAACAGCAGAGAAAAGCCGCCGGAGCTGACCAGGAAGAGGTAGACACCCTGCGGCAGCAGCATGCCTAGCCACAGACCGGCAAGCATCGCGCTCCCGGAGATCAGGATGCCCCGGTACGGAATAGCTGCACGGTCCCGCATCCAATCCGGAGTATGGCCTTCCTCAGCCAATGACCGCAGCATCCGGCCCAGACCGAATACAGAGGCCAGCATCGTCGAGAGAATGGCCGATACCAGCACAATGTTCATCACGTTTCCGGTCCACCCTAGGCCATACAGGCTTAATGCCGATACAAAAGGACTAACCTGCTCCGACACCTGAGCAGGCGGCAGAAGCAGAAACAGCGCAGCTATAGCACTTAAATACAAGCCGACCAGGAGCACAATCGTATATCTGATCGCTTTGGGGATGGTCACCCCCGGATTGGCCGTCTCCGATGCCGCAAGACCAAGCACCTCAAACCCGGCATAGGTGAACATAACCATCAGCATGCTCCCGGCGATTCCGGCAATTCCTCCCGGCAGAAAGCTCTGTCCACGTACAACGCCGAAGCCTACAGCTCTGCTGCCGATTCCCAAGATCAGAGCCACGGCAAGGATTACAAATGCAGCAATTGCAAGCAGCTTAAACGCGGCAAGGCTGCTCTCCAGCTTGCTCAGCCGTTCTGCGCCGAGCAGGTTGAGCAGCGTCACACCCACAATAATTCCCGACCCGAGCAGTGACAGCGGCAAGGCGGGAAACCAGCCCCGCAGCAGAATGGATACCGCTGTAGCTTCGCTGGACATTGCGAGTACAAGCCCTGTCCAATAGACCCAGCCCACGGTGAAGCCCGCTCCCCGGCCGAAGGCCTGCTCTGTATACGTCCGGAAAGAGCCGGCCACCGGATTCGCCACGGTCATTTCCGATAATGCGGATAATATGAAATACACCAGTATCCCGCCGATCACATAGGACAACAGCACAGACGGCCCGGCCGCGCGGATCGCTACCGACGAGCCAAGAAAAAACGAGCCGCCCACCACCGTCCCCAGTGCAAGCATCGTAAGCCCCCACACCGATAATCCTTTCTTGCCACGCTCCATGGCAGCACCCTCCCCGTCCTTTTTAGGAGGAGTATCTGCAAAAAACGGAGAAATTACCCTTGACGGTGCAAACTTCCATTACTGAAGCAGAGTCACACAATTCCTGCCTTCCGACTTGGATTGATACAGTGCGTCATCGCCAAGCTTGTAAATGTCCTCTTCCCGGTGGTTATCCACGCGGACAGCGGCAACCCCGATGGAGACTGTGATAATTCCGTAATCCTCACTAAGCGCATGCTGGATCTGCAGCTCGGCAATGCTTCTTCTGAGGCTCTCGGCATATTCGCGCGACTGCCGGGGAGTGAAGCCGGTGATGACGATGCCGAATTCTTCCCCTCCAAGCCGGAACGCATACCCGTCCGCCCGCGCTGCCAGCTCCTGCAGCAAGGCTCCCACTCTCCGCAATACCGTATCACCTTCGTAGTGCCCGTAGGTATCATTGTATTTCTTGAAATAGTCGATATCCATCATCAGATAGGTCAGGTATTGCGACTGTGCAGCGGCCTTCTCCACTTCCTCCAGGAACACTTTATTGAAGTATCTGCGATTGTACAGTCCCGTCAGCTCATCGGTGATGGAGATTTGTTCGATCAGGTGAATGTACTTGTTCAGCTCCTCATTGTTCAGCTCCAGCTCCCTTGTACGTTCCGCAACCAGCTCCTCCAGATGCTCCTTATGCCTGAGCAGCTCCCCTTCCGCTTTTTTGCGCTCCGTGATATCCTTCACCGTTCCCTGAATCGCCGGCCGGTTCAAATAGTTGACCCGTGTGACCTTGTGAATCACAATCACCTCGCGGGCCTGATCTTTATGCATTAATGTAGTTTCATATTCATAGGGAGCCTGCTTGCCCTCTACCCTTCTGGCGTAATAGTGCATGACCTTCTCCCGTTCAGAGGGGCTGACGAAATTCTCAAAGGGCTGCTCCAGCATCTCTTCGATCTCATATCCGAGCATTTGCGCCAAGGCTTCATTCACATATTTGCATATTTTGTCCTGCGTAATAAAGATGCCGTCCTGCAGATTGTTGACCAGCTCGCGGTATTTCTCCTCCGAGCGCTCCAGCTCCGAATAGAGCGTAGCATTTTCCAGCGAGAAGACCATTTCCCGGGACAAAAGATTGATGATCTTCATCCGCTCCTCCGTAAATACACCCGTTAACAGGTTGTTTTCCAGATAAATGATCGCAATGGTCTTGTTCTGGTTGATCAGCGGCATGCAGACCATGGATTTCGGCCGATGCTTGACAATATACGGATCATTGACGAACGGAGTCTCCGAGAACGCATCTTTGTAGATCAGGCTTTCCCTGCTTTCCTCCACCTGCTTCAGGATCGAATACGGCAAAGGCTCAAACGCCCTACGGTCATGCACGGCCACAGAAATTTTATCATCCTCCGGGCGGTATTCGCCTTCAACCAGCAGATTCGTCTTGGAGGTCATCAGGATACAGCCTCTTTGCGCTCCGGCATTTTTAATGACGATTTCCATCAGCGCTGCCAGCAGGTTGTTCAGCTCAATTTCTTTGGAAATGGCCTGTGAGGCTAGAATCATCGAATTCAAATCTATGCTTTCGGAATAATCCGTAACTGTGCGTCCATGCAGGAATTCCTTGGTGGATATTTTCCGGACGATCTCCGGGTATCGGTTATTGAGAAAGCGGACCTTCCCTTTTGCCCCCCAGAGCGAATAATAATATACGGATTGTCTCAGCAGATAAGCAGCGAACTCCTTGTAATCCTTGTTGTAATAAAAGCGGGCCGCCAGCTCACTCGTGAGCGCCTTATACCGTACGAAGCCGCCTTGCTCGCTGGTCTCAATGGCCAAGTCGTAGTAATAGCCTGCCTCATCGTCCTTGCCCGAGATTCTGGCCCATTCGGCCTTCATAAGTAGCTCATGCTGGCGGAAGGTCCCGGGAGCATGCTTGGCCCATTTTTGCATCCGGCTGTATTCCTTGCGCATTCTGGCTCTGGCTTTTCTCTTCTCATACCCGCCCAGTTGCTTATAGATATAAGCCAGATTCAGGAATGTGTAAAGCGAGAATTCTTCCATAAATACCGAGCCGGCCAGCGTGCCGATAATCGGGTAGGCCTTCTCAATGTATTCCAAAGACTCAGTGTAGCTTTCATAAGTGAACAGCAGCTTCATTTTATAGATATAGTAAATCGCAATCCCCGAATAATATTTGGCTTCTTCCAGCTCCCGCAGATAATCCCTTTCACTGAACGATTCACTGTCAAAAGAAAGATTGTTCTCCAGCTCTCCGGACAAATTAAGCAAATACTGCCGGGCCAGTAGCGCGGTCGCAAGTGATTCCTTGTATTTGGTATTCTCGATCATGGCAATCGTTCTGTCGCTCTCCTGCAAATTCGCAGCAATATCAAGCGTTGGGTTCCAGAGATTCACATAGAAGCAAGAGTGGGCTAGATAGAGCAAATCCCCTGTCCGCAGACTGGCTTCGATAGAGGTGGTGAACCATTCCTGCAGCGTGTCCCATGGCTCGGTCCAGGCATGGCAGAACAGCGTATATAATACAATTGCGGCCCCTTTCCACTGCAGATCATGGAACCTGTCATTAATCCGGACGCCCAGCCGGCCATAGTCGAACGCTCCCTTAATATCGCCGAACCCGGACAGCAGCATGGCATACCCGATAAAAGCGAGTGCGGATTCAGGCGAATTGCCATATTTCAGCGTCAGCCCGACCTTCTTCAGCACCGCGAAGCCAAACAGGGAGGTCTCCCCGGAAATAAAGGCTGGAGGGATAAAATTGATCAGCAGCCGCATAGTCAGCTTTATTTCCGGGTCCTTCATCTCCGGAGCTTCAAAGATGCTCTCGACAGTTCTCCCGCGCAGCGCTAATTTGATCTTTGCCAGCTCGGTTAGAACCGAGGCCATGCCTACCTTTGCCGGAATTTTGATGCCGAGTGCCGACAGCCCCCGTTTGCCGGAGTCGATGGATTCCTTCATCATCCCCAGATACATATAGTGATTGGCCTGCATTTCATAGATTTGGGCCAGGGCAAACCTGTCGTTCGTATGCTTAATCAGCTCCCTGCAAGCTGCATCGGCAGCTTCCACCTGATGGGTCAGATAGCCGCACTCCGCATACAGCTCATAGATTTCCGCTGTTCGCGCTGCATTCTCTTCCCAGGCATCCTCCTGCAGCAGACTGATGGCTGCTGTAAGCAGCTTGAAGGCCGAGTCATAACCAAAAGCAGACTTGGCCTTGCGTGCGGCCTTCAGGTTAATCCCAATGACATCGTTGATATCAGCTTTATCCACAAGCCCTTCCAGACCTTTGTTCAAATGCGAGGCTATATCAACGATTCTTTCTTCCGCTTCTTCAGGAGGCAGGTGTTTAATCAGCAAACGGCCAATCGCCAGATGCAGTCCTCCACTTTTGCCGGAGTCAAGCTTCTGGTAAAAGGCCTGCTGAATCCTGTCATGGGCAAAGCGGAACTGGAGGTTCATCCGGCCTAGCATATCTGGCTCCGGTTCCGCCAGGAAGCCGGAAATCAACCCGTACCGGTGATCCACCGGAAGAATGAACTCCTCCTCCACAGTCTTCGCAAACGCACGGACAATGACTTCAAGCGGCTCTTCCGCAATCAAGGCCAGGATGCCAAAATCGAACACATTGCCTATCGCGGCGCTTAACATCAAAATCCGCTGTACATCCTCCGGCAATTCCTGCTGCCTCAGCATCAGAAAATCGACAACATTCTCATTCACCGGCAGGGAGAGGATCTGCTCAAGCTGCCAATCCCATATACCCTGCACATCGTCAAAGTACAAATAACCGTTTTTATATAAATCCTTCAGAATTTCATTCGTAAAAAAAGAGTTGCCTTTTGTCCGCTTGTATATCACTTCCGTAAGCTTCTGCACACGGCTCTTAGATGTGTACAAAGTATCGGCGATCAAGCGCCCCAGCTTGTCCTCGGACAAGGGGTTCAGTGTAATGCTTCCAACCTCGCGGCTTTTCTCGATTTTGGCGATGGCACCAAACAGCGGGTGACCCTCATGAATTTCATTCTGCCGATAAGAGCAGACGATAAAGACTCTGCGCAACTGGTGGTCCAGCACAAGTCTTTCTACAAGCTGGAGGCTGGAGTAATCCGCCCACTGGACATCATCCAGAAACAGGACCAGCGGTCTTTCATTTCGCGTGATTCCTTCAATGAACTTGGCAAAGGTGAGAAAGAAACGGTTTGTTTCCTCCGCAGGGTTAAGCGGCTCCATCTCCGGCTGGACGCCAAGTAAGTCTGCAAGCTCCGGGATGAGCGCGGCAATCAGATTGCCATTTCCGTCCAGAGCTTTGGTCAAGGAACGCTTAACATAATCTTTGTGCTCCTCATCCGGGCTGCCCTGCAACTGGCTGATCAATCTTCGGAAAGCCTGAATCAGCGCGCTGTAAGGGATATTTTTGTTGTACTGGTCGAACTTCCCTTCAGCAAACAATCCCTTCTCCTGGCTGATGTACTTGTGCAGCTCATGCACCAGAGCGGTTTTGCCCACACCGGCTTCACCGGTGACAAGCATCAGTTGGGGATTGCCTCTGACACTTCTGCGGAACGCATCGACGAGGCGTGTGGTTTCCTGCTCGCGCCCGTATATTTTCTGCGGAATCCGAAAAATATTTAGCCGGTCCTCCGCGCCAACCACAAAACTCTCCTGTCCGGCAAGGCATTTCTTCAGATCGGCTTTGATCCCGTAGGCGCTATGGTATCTGTCTTCCGAGGATTTCTCCATCAGCTTCATGATCACAGCCGACAGGGCGCTGGATACCTTGCCTCCGGTAGCTTTGTAAGGCGGAACCGCTTCTTTGGCGATAATGGAATAAATCTGCTCCAGCATCTCCTCTGCGGCGTAAGGCTTCGTTCCGGTCATCATCTCATACAGGACGACCCCCAGCGAATAATAATCACTGCGGTAGTCGATATTCCGGTTCATTCTGCCCGTCTGCTCCGGAGAAATATACTGCAAGCTTCCTTCCAGCACACCGCTGTTCTGAAAATCCCGTTTCTCCCTGGTGAGCCTCACGGCGAGGTCAAAATCTATAATCTGAACAATGTCCCGCTCTCTGTTCCATATAATGTTGGAGGGTTTGATATCCTTATGGATCACGTTCTGTTCATGAATCGCCCCGAGGATGTCCACGACCTTGACTGCAAGCTGCAGAAGCGTCTCTTGGCCCAAGCTTTCCTCTGCCATAATTCTCTTGAGTGAACGCCCCCCGATATCCTCCAGCACCATCACACAAGAACTGCTGTGCTCCACCAGCTTGTAGGGCTTGATAACACCGTGCATGTTTTCGCTTAGCTCTGTGAGCAGCTTATACTCCTGCTTGAACCGCAGCACAGCTTCAGTCCCGGAAAACTCCGACTTGAGCACCTTCAGGATTACCGTATCACCAGTTAAGGCATCACGGCATCTGTAAACTGATTTTATGTAGTTATCGGAAATGGTCTCCAGTAGCTGATAATGGTCGAACGCAATCATACCCACTCCACCTTTAGCTGTTATCTCCCGTCACTTCGAAGTCAGCATCAAATTTGAACACATAGGCAGCAATCAGCCAGATAATCCAGCAATTCAGCCCGAAAAAGAGATACCCGAAATAGCCCAGGACAGGCATCTCGGAGAAAATATGGAATTTGTCCAGATAAGGTACGGAGTATTTCCAAAAATTCGGGTTGGTCGGCGCTGAATCGTGAAACCATTCGCTGCCGAAATTCCAGAACTCCCAGAAGAAGCCGTTAAATAAAGTCGCCAGACCGATCAGAATCACATTAGACCAATCCCCGTTCCTGATCGTTGTAAAAGGCGTCCAGTAGCCGGCCAGCGCCATTGCGGCGGACAGCATCGGAACCAGGGCAACCCAGAGCACCCAGAACAGCAGATAAGGATAATAGCCCATGCCGAAGGCCAGAATCAGCCCAAGAATGTAATAAATAATCAGAAGGGTCCGGGAAACTGTGAGCTTCGGGCCATATTTGTAGCGGTTCCTGAAGGCGCTGGAGGTCTTAAGAAGCATATACCATTCAAAGATCGCCGGAAGCACAGTCGTGTACGACAGCGAAAACCAGAACACATTGCCGAAATTCGTGAAGATTTTGTTATTGGGATAATACCAGTTTTCGATGACAAAAAAATTGAGATATTCGAAGGCGAACCAGCTGAAGCAGGACACCACAGCGAGGAGCTGCATGACATGAGGTTTGCGGGAGATGATCGACGCGCCTTTATTTCTTTTATAGACCAGCCCGTCCAGAATTAGAATAAAAGCCCACCATAGCGGGACAAAAGTGTAATATTCCAGCGAAATGACCAGCTTCACCCGTGCCCACATCAGAAACCAGCTGATCAAAAGCACAGGCAGGCTCCACCAGAACCAGACAGGAAAAGGAGTAGCCTTACCATTCGGCGCGGGAGCTTCTTTCACTTTTTTGAATCCGAAAAGACGGGGAAATACCAGCACCAGTGTAATCAGCAGCGCAACAACGCAGGCCAGGGAAAAATACAGCGGACTAAAACCCGGGTCAGCCTCTACCATTTGAGCGGGAAAATCACCATAGCCGGGCGGCATTCCCTTCCATTTCGCTAAGCTTCCGAGCAAAGGCAGCAGAAAGATCAAAGCAAAGGTCACAATCAGGAAAAGCGTCTTGTTCTTTTTCATAGTAGTGACAACCCCTCTTATGTATGAAAGTAAAGTCGAATTATGCTGATATTCTCGCTATCTATTCGATGTGTGCCCAGATTATTCCTGCTTGGTGCTTTAGTCATTCTACCATTTTCCTACTCCCGTTCATGTACACAATCAAAGAGCGCTCCAGCGGCCAAATCAATGGCATACGGAACGCCCTATGATCATAACATGCGACTATTTCCTCTGCTCATGCGAGTGTTCAACTTAATGTAATATCACCCAATTCTATATGGCAGAAACAGAGAACTTGAGAATAGGGAGACCAAGAAATGCGGCATAACGTTCAGCAGCCTGCATAAGCCCAGTTTCCAAGGCAGCATCTATGGGGGCAAAGGGGGAAAATATCAGCTCAACGCCTTTTGTCTTGATGCTTCGCTTCCACGTCCCCAAGATTTGACCGCCCGCTGCAATGGTCGGCAGAAAGATCCCGTTATTGCCGGGCACAATCCGTGGAGCCGTCTCCGGTTCAAGCACAGCGCTCCGGTCCTTATAGCCGAGGATATATTCATCGAAGCCCGCCAGCAAATGAACACCGGAGGCTTCGTTCATAAGGCCTACGGGAGTGTCCGGCATCCAGTAGTCGCTGCCTTCGATTCGTTCACATACAAGCCTGTCCTTCACGGCATCAAGCCCTGACCTCGCTTCTGTCAGCGTCATCCCTGTCCACCAGGCAAAATCCTGTACGGTAGCAGGTCCATGTGCTGTAAAATAACGCAAAGCCAGCTCTGCCGGTATCTTCTCGGAGATCAGCTCCCGCGAATGCTTGATCCATTCGTCCAGCAGTACGAACGTCTGCTGCTTCCCTTGAAGCGGGCCAAAGCAGATCAAACCGTTATACGCGTTATGCCACAAAATATGATAGCCGCGTTGGCCTGTGGTCTGAATGCCTTCCTTCTCCAAAAGTCCAAGCAGATCAGGGCGCGCAATCCGCTCCCCATTCTTGAGCGCATGGCAGATTATTTCTCCGGACCGCTTCAAGATCTTCTCATTCAGCTCCAGCTGTGCAAGCCGTCTCGCCGCTTGCTTTAAGAGGCGCGGAGCGCAAAGCTGAAGCAGCCATTTCACATCCTCCGGCGGAACGAAATGAAGGGTCCCGCGCAGCGTCCACGTCAGAACAATCTTCCGCTCGGCGATTGCGCATTCGACCTCAGCCAGTGATGCAGCCGGGGTACGAAGCCCAACGGCCCATACCGCCTGCATATAATCCTGAGCCTGCACAGCCCCCAGCCTGCGGACCACCTCCTCCGGCTTTAGCCGCTCCTTACCGTTAATGCACTGGTTAACCAGCCTGCGTTCTGCAATGCTTGTAATCATCCGAATGATTCTCCTATTGGTAGTTGATAAGAATAGATAACCATATATTAGTGTAAAAGTCCTGACTATTAAACAGGAAATACACATCTTCTGCCGAATAAAAGTTTTGGATGATTCGACTATAATCGAGGTGGTTAGATTGCAGCAATTTATGATTGGGCAATACGGAGGATTTGATTTTACTAAATATGAGCGGGATTTCAGAGATGAGTTCTATGGAATTGAGGCTTGTTCCTTTACGAATGCTGAAGATTGCGCCCATTTAATAACTGAATCCCGTAATAAAGGGTTTCGCGTGGGGGTTCATTTTCCATTTCGTGCTGACGCTGCAAAATTACGCGATGCGCTATTTCTCTCCTTGAGCGAAAGTGAACGCAATGCTGCATTCCAGCACATCCAGGCGGAGCTTGATTATCTGGCTGCGCTCCAGCCCGAGTATATCTTGTTTCATTATCCAAAACCGGTCATTCTGGACGACCGCGTTGACTGGAAGCATTGGCGGTTTGGGGACCGCAGGGAATACATATATGAAAGTGAATATACGTTAAGTGAATTGATCGGGCGCAGTGAATACCTTTTCGAATGGCTTGACTTAAAGAGCAGACAGTACCATTTCACGCCTGTTCTTGAGTTTGATGCGTTGAACAGCTATATTTACGGGTACGATTTTTTTGAGAAGCTATTGCTGCAGTACCCGCAAATTAAATTATGTCTGGACACTGCCAGACTGTTTCTGCAGGACAAGCTTGATCCTAATTTTGATGCAAAAGAAATCCTGAGAAAGTACGCCAAATATGCCGGACTGATCCATCTCTCCAACGTTCAAGTAAATGACAGTGTGCAGAACAGCCATTATCCAGCGCTGCCGGAGCTAAGTCCGCAGGATGGCTGGGCCCCCATAGCGGAATATTTGCAAATTATTCGGGAGGAGAACAGCCGGGTTAAGATTATGTTCGAACACCGCTCCGATCTGATCACCAATGAGCAACTGCAGCAATGTTATTCTTGGGTCAATGGAATCTTAAAAGGCTTTTGAGTTTCACTATCCAATCAACGGGGTTAAAAGGGTATTGGAAATGCCTCGCAGATCAGTATATTAATAAATGGACAGGCACATGATACAATGTGGATGCAATACGCTTGTCTGTACAAAACACTTGAGGAGTGAAGCATGTGGCGATTAATGTTTACTTGAATTTCAATGGAAACTGCCGTGAAGCTGTGGAATTTTATGCCGACGTCTTTGGGACAGAAACTCCTAACATCATGACTTTTGGACAGTCACCTGCCGATCCTTCTTACCCTCTGCCGGACGAGGCCAAAGATCTTGTGATGCACGCAATGCTGCTTGTTGACGGCAGCCCTTTGATGTTCTCGGATGTTTTTCCGGGCATGCCTTTTGTGGAAGGGAACAACGTAAATCTTACGCTATCAAATACCGATGTTGAGAAGCTTAAAGGGTGGTTCCATAAGCTTGCAGAAGGCGGAACCGTAATGATGGAGCTGCAGGAGACCTTCTGGAGTAAGTGTTACGGCAGCCTGAAGGACAAATTCGGCATCATCTGGCAGTTCAACCACGACAACGGTGAGGCCGCCAATCACGCTTAAATTGATACTGCTAAACATTAAGGATATAGAACCTTCGTCTTCCGAAGGATTCTATATCCTTTTTTAAAGGAAAATGCGAAATTTTTGTCGAATAAAAGTTTTATGATGAATAAACCAATTCAATTTTACTTAAAAAATATATCCCTCATTTTGCTGTACATGGCCATCCTCCTTGCCATCCGCTGGTTGTGGTTCACCGCCTATGCCACTCCAGAGCACCCTAAGGCCGTTCAGGGCGTGCTTGATTTGCGCGGCTGGAATATCAAAGACTCCCGCTCCATTACGCTGGACGGCGAGTGGGAAATATATCCTGGCAAATTTTTGACACATGAGGAATTTTTGCCCCCAAATAAGGAAAATCCGGGCTATGCCAAGGTTCCGGGCGACTGGAGCGATGCTCTGACTAAAGGGGAGCCCCCCTCCTTCGGCTTCGGAACTTACCGGCTGCGGATTCTGATTGGCCAACCGCTGAACGAGCCCTACGGTTTCTGGATTCAGCGCATTCAGGCAGCCTCACAGCTAGAAATTAACGGGCTGAAGGAATCGCCCTTCGGCCGGCTATCCGAAAGCAAGGCGGGATACAAACCAAAGGCAGTCTCTTACACAGCGACCTATATTGCCGGGAACCGGCAGGAGATCGAGCTGCTGGTCCGCACCGCTAATTTTGACCAGCCTCTGGATGGCGGCATCGTCAACTCCATCCGCTTTGGCACACAAGCGGCAATAGATAACCAACGCTGGTATTCGATTGGCTTTCAGTTGGTCACATTCATTATCCTGATGCTGCATGCCATGTATGCAGGGATATTGTATTTTTTTAATCCCCGGCAAAAAGCCTTTTTGCTGTTCTTCCTGCTGCTGCTGGCTGCTGGCATTTCCATTGTGTCTGATGATGATACCCTGCTGCTGCTGTGGCTGCCGATCAATTACACCTGGGCGCTAAAAATCAAGCTGTTGTCTTACATGTGGCTGTCCTTTTTCATGCTGCTGCTTAGCATTAACTTCTCAGGAAACCAGAAAAAAGGCAAATGGTTCAAAGCTTATGCTGCAGCCTTGTTCCTCTATTCTCTCTTTTTGCTGATTGTGCCTGCACAATATATTTTTCACACGCTCCACTTGTTCGGAGTTCTTTATCTGCTTCCGATAGCAGGCGTAGTCTGCAAGATTGTGCGAATGGTGATTAAACAACAAGAGGATGCGGTTTTTTTGCTTTTTGCCGCAACCAGCATTGCTTCCAGTGTCGTTTGGGGTACTTTTGAATCCACAGGAAAAGCCAGCAGCTTCTATTACCCTGTAGATGTCATTGCGACAATTGTCAGCTTCTCCGCTTACTGGTTCAAGCGTTATTTCCGCAATTCGGAGGAGAATGCCAAGCTTACCTGGAAGCTGCAGGAAAATGACCGGCTGAAGGACCAATTCCTGGCCAATACTTCGCATGAGCTGAGAACCCCTTTGCATGGGATCATCAATATCGCCCAGACCATTGCGGCTAAAGAGCAGGCGGTGATGGGCCACAAGAGCGTTCAGGACATAGAGCTGCTCATTACGATCAGCCGCCGGATGTCGCACCTGTTGAACGATCTTCTCGACGTAACCCGTCTTCAGGACAAAAGGATTATGCTGCAGCAGGAGCCTCTATCCGTTCAATCGCTGGTTTCGGGCGTCATCGACATGTTCGAATTTATGACAGAAGGCCGGGCACTGACGCTGAAGAATGACATTGCCGACTCGTTGCCGCCCGTATTCGCCGATGAGAAGCGGCTGGTGCAGATTCTGTTCAACCTGCTGCACAATGCAGTCAAGTATACCAACGAAGGAAGCATTACCGTGTCTGCCGGGACTCAGGGGCAGCAAATGTCCGTTCATGTGGCAGATACGGGTGCCGGTATGGATCAAGCAACGCAGGCCCGCATATTTGAGCCCTATGAACAAGGACAGCAGGGGATCAACGACGGGGGTGGAATCGGGCTCGGTCTGAGTATTTGCAAGCAATTGGTAGAGCTTCACGGAGGAACCCTTACTGTCACCTCCGAACCCGGCCAAGGCTCCGTATTCACCTTCACCCTCCCCTTGGCTGATGCTTTTGACAATATACGAACGCTAAATAACTCCGGCGGTAAAATGGTGGAGAATACAGAGACTTCGGGAGCATTGATTGCCCAGAAGAGTCATTCTGCCGCCCTGCCCACACTATGGAGCGCCTTACATCCTGACGAATCGCAAATTTCCTCAGGCGAGGTCAAAATCCTGGCAGTGGATGATGATCCGGTCAACCTCAGGGTTCTGTCCAGTATTCTCTCCGGGGAGCATTATCATATCCGGACCGTTCTAAGCGCTGGTGAAGCCTTGAAGCTGCTTGGCACGGAGCAATGGGATCTCCTCATTGCCGATGTGATGATGCCGCATATGTCCGGTTATGAGCTGACCCGGATCGTTCGTGAACGCTTTACAAGCTCCGAGCTGCCTATACTGCTGCTGACCGCACGCAACCAGCCTGAAGATATCTATAGCGGATTTCTGTCCGGTGCCAGCGATTACCTGGTCAAACCCGTTGACGCCTTGGAGCTCAAATACCGGGTCCGGTCTTTAACCGGGCTGAAGCAATCCATCGACGAGAAGCTGCGCATGGAGGCCGCCTATTTGCAGGCACAAATCCAGCCGCATTTCCTGTTCAATACTCTGAATTCAATTATGGCCTTAAGCGAATTTGACACCGAAAAAATGCGCGATCTCAGCGAGGCCTTCTCCTCCTATCTGCGCATCAGCTTCGATTATATGAACTCCCATCAACTGGTCGCTCTCTCGCATGAGCTGGAACTGGTTCGCGCCTATCTATATATCGAAAAAGCCCGGTTTGAGGAGCGGCTGTCCATTGAATGGGATGTTGAGGAAGGGTTAGATCCGCTGCTCCCGCCGCTCACCTTGCAGCCGATTGTAGAAAATGCGGTCAAGCACGGACTGCTCAGCCGAGCACGCGGAGGTTTGCTTATCATCCGTATTTCCAGAAAGGAAGACTTTATCGTCTTTGAGGTCAGAGACAACGGAAAAGGCATACCGGAAGAACGGATCAGCCACCTGCTGGATCATACCCGCAAATTCAGCGGCGGTATCGGACTGCTCAATACGAACAGGCGTCTAACCCAGCTCTACGGCCGGGGGCTAAGTATTCAGAGCAAGGTGGATCAAGGTACGTCGGTGTCTTTTATGATTCCGCAATTGGATAAATTTCAAATTTTAAATACGCTTACATAGTAAACTATGGTTTAATAAAGGTACGCGATCTGCAAAAATCTGCTGAAAAGGAGCCTAACCTATGGAAATATCCTCATTTTTGCTGCCCAAAGATCAGGTATCTTTCATCACCTCCTCCATAAGCATGCTGGAAGCCCTGGAGCAGCTCGAGCATCATTATTATTCAGCCATCCCGATCATTGATGAAAAAGGTAAATATGTGGGGACCTTGTCAGAGGGCGATCTGCTGTGGAAGCTGAAGAATACAGCGGGCTTAAATTTTGAAAATTTGCGTGAAGTCACTGTAAACGATATTCAGCGGCATGTGCATAACGAAAGTGTCGAGATTCATGCCCAGATGGAGGATATGCTGACACTGGCTGCAGACCAGAATTTCGTTCCGGTTGTGGATGATAACGGCATCTTCCTCGGTATTATCCGCCGGAAGGATATTATTGAATACTACACCCGCAACATCACTGACTAACAATATCTAAGACCACATATCTGCACGGGGTTGCAAAAAACGGCTGGACTGTCCTTTTAGGGACGGCCCAGCCGTTTCTATAAACATCATACTCAGAGAATCTCGAACACATTCGTTAGTCTGGTTAATTCGAAGATTTTCCGCACATTGGCATTCAGCGCCTTCAGCCTGATCGTTCCGCCGTTCTCCACACATTTCTTGTAGGAGCTGACAATTACACCAAGACCGGTGCTGTCAATAAACTTGCAGCCGCCAAAATCAAGCAAAAAGCTGGAAACCCCATTCTGAATATGCTCTCTAATGTTCTCTCTAAACTCACTTGCTTCCTCCACCGAAAACATCTCGGGCATTTCAATCGTAATCTCGCTCAAGCTATTCACCCCTGATTTTAAATTTCTCCACGAGGGTCTCCAGTTCGTTCGCCATAGCGCTTACCTCCTGGGCCGAAGCCGCAAAATTGGTGACGGTAGCCGCCTGTTCCTCGGTCGCACTGGATACATTCTCGCTGTTCGCTGCCGCTATTTCTGAAATGGTGCCCATATTATCAATAAGCTTGATAATTTGATCGGAGGTTGCCACCTCATCCCTGGTAATATCCAGAATCTCCCGGACGCTTTCGGTAATGAGCTCCACGGAATTGATAATATGAATAAAAGCAGTATCCGTATCGTTTACTACACGAACTCCGCCTTCAACAGCCTCCGATGCGCCTCTCATTGAATCCACAGCCTGTGAGATTCTTGAGACCATATCATGGACCAGGACGGAAATCTCATCAGCCTGTCTGTGAGTCTCATCCGACAGCTTCCGCACCTCTCCGGCCACAACGCTGAACCCTCTGCCGTCTTCACCTGCTCTTGCAGCCTCAATCGCCGCATTAAGCGCCAGCAGGTTCGTCTGCTCGGCAACCGCATTGATCGTACCGATAATTGTAGCTACCTTTCCTGAAAGCTCACTAACGGTCTGAAGCTGCTCTTCGGTTGCCTTGGTGCTGCTGCTGATAATATTCATTGCTTCTACCGTATCAATGACCTGCGCTCTTCCCCGCTTCGCGGCCTGATTCGTAATATCCGCATTGCCGGAGGTCGCTGACGCCTTGCTCTGCGCCATTTGTACCAGACTGGAGAGCTGCACCAGCACCTGCGAAGCGTTAATAACAGACTGATTGCTGTTCTCCGCGCCTGAGGCGATTTCCTGGGTGCTGGAGCTGATCTCTTGAATGGAGGCGCTGATCTCTTCCGATGAGGCTGCCATTTCTTCGGACATCGAAGTCAGGGTAACAGAGCCAGCCCGTACCTTCTCAATAATCGCCTCCTGCTTGTCAATCATCGCATTGAAGGATTCACTTAATGTCTGAAGCTCGTCGCCCGAACGGATAGAGGTATGTACTGTCAAATCCCCATCGCCGGCAAGGGACATAGCCTTCTCCAGCTTGATAATCGGATTCACAATATTGCGTGTGGTGAAGAAATAAGCCACGAGCAGAGCAACGAGTATAAATGCAATAGTGACCAAAAGCGTAGTACTGCGGATTTCTGTCGCAGGAGTCATATATTCCTTAACATTAGCCGTCGTGACCACGATCCAATTCCCCGCAGGCTGAAAGGAAACGTACTTATGGACGCCTTCATAGGTATAGAAGCCATCCGAAGCTTTTCCGCTCTTCATAATCTGCACAAGATCGTTCAATTCCTTATTGCTGTTGCCGTCCAGTGTTTCCTTAAGAATCTTTCCTTTGTCGGGGTGATAGACAATAAGACCTGTACGGTCAAGCATATAACCGTATCCGCTGTCTCCAATCTTAACTTCGGCTACAGGAGCGGAGATGGTATCAAAAACGACCGTTCCGATAAGCACGCCTGTAACTTGCCCCCCCTGCTGAAGAGGGCGGGCAACCGCTACAATATGCTGATTGGTCTCCTTGGAGAGAATAACCTCACTGACAGCGTCTTTTCCTTGAAGCGCCTGCTGAAAATATTCCCGGTCCTTCACACTCAGTCCCGGGTTCTCGGAGCTGCTGGTCAGCAGCACTTGTCCGTTTTTGTCCGCGATAAGCAGCGAGCCCAGCAGCTTATCATAGTCCTTCTTCAGGCCGGAGATATAATCATAGGCCAGACTCTTGTCTGCCGCCCCTTCAGGGCTGGCGGCAAAGCTAGCCAGGGTGTTGTTCTTGCTGGCAATGCCCAGATAATTGCCTACAGCTTCAAGCTGCGCATCAACTGACTTGGCAGCCGAATTTGTGGTGTCACGCATTTCCTCTTCAATCGTTTTTTGCAGTGCATCCGAAGCCAGATTATAGGAGATGACGCCGGAAATAGATAGCGGCACACTTATAATAAGAAACAGCAGGATGCTAATCTTTACTTTTAAACTTAATTTCACAGGATTCTCCCCTTTTTATTTCTACGAGGGACATACGCATTTGCTGATGTACATCGTATTGTGAATCATCTCCACACTATCCGAGTAACAGCGGATCAGGTATAGTCCTCTTCCGCCTTCATCAAGCAATTCGTCATTGCTGATGGTATCCGGAAAGACCAGTGCCGCCCCTCCCTCCCCGGAGTCCTCCACCTGGAGGTTAAGCTGCTCGCCGCTGAGCAAATATCTAATCGTGATCGGTTTGGTGCAATCGCTGTGATTGCCGTGATAGTAGGCATTCGTGATCGCTTCAATCAGAATCAGCCGGATGTCAAAGGCATAGTCCTCCAGATGAAGCTCCTGAATGATCCTGTCAATAATCTCCTGGTGATGCTCCAAACCGTGAAACCTGATTTCCTTCTGAACAGCTTCCATAAACCTCTCCTTCTTCATTTGATATTCAGGCTGAGCCAGGTGCAATCATCCTGCAGACTAGCGCCGGCAAGCTTCGCAGACAGATAAACATAGTCACGGCCCAGCTCTTCGTTATCGTACAGAAGCTCCATCCCGTCGCTATAGAAGCAAAAACGGTCGCCCGAATAAAAGGCTACTGTCTTTTCCTCAAATTCACTGTTGCCGAACATTCCGAGCGGCGCGCCTTTGACCGTAATGCTCTCGGCCTCCTGATCCTTTGGGATATACAAAAACTCATTAATCCCTGCGCCTGCCGCTTTAAGTACCCCGGCCGTGAAGTCGAGCTGAAAGCAGCAGGCGGCAATATAATCCTCACCCAGATGCTGCAGCGCCTTTTGATTCAGATCCTTCAAGACCTGCAGAGGTTCAAACGTTGCAGCGAGGCAGTCCAGAAACAGCACCCGCAGTGCGGAGATGCTCAGCGCAGCCGAAATGCCTTTCCCCGTGACATCGGCGATCATTCCGATTACCCGCTCTTCATCTATTTTGTGAAAAATAAAGAAATCGCCGCTGAGCGTTCTGGCCGGGATATACAGCTTGTCCAGCTCTGCCTTGTCCTCCAGCGGAAACGTAATGGAATGGCGGTGATTCTGCAGCTTGACCGCGCGTTCCACTTCCTTCTTGCTCTCCGTGATATCTCTCAGCACCAATTGCAGCGCCTTTTCTTCCTCATACATAATCGGCACACCTGAGATTTCTACATCAAACACACGTTTGTCATGCCGGATGAACCGCTGTTCAATGCGAAAGCTTTCTTTGGAGGTTGTGCCCCAGGTCTTCAGGTTGTTATCCTTGGCGCTGCTGATGTATTCCTCTTTAAAAAAAGCCTCAATTCCGCGCCCGATCAGCTCCTTCTTCTTCTTGCCGAACATTTTTTCCGTTTGCTTGTTGGCGAACAGAATGGTGCCGCCGCTGTACACCAGAATGGCTTCAGGGCACAGCTCAACCAGATCCCTGTACCTCTCTTCGCTCTCCCGAAGTCTTTGCTCCGAACGGACCCGCTCGCTGATATCATGGATAACCGTGTAGATACATGATCTTCCAAGCATAGTCATCATACCGGTGTGGATTTCCACATCAATCAATTGCCCCCCGGCCAAAAGATGCCTGTCCATAAACACGCGGTTTTTTCCGCCTTCTCCACCGGGCATTGCACTCTTCAGGAACCCTTCCGTTCCAGCCTCGCTGTCCGCCTGCAGATCGGTTATATGAAGTTTTCTGAAGATACGCGGGCTGTATCCGTAGAATTCACAAGCTGCCCGGTTCGCATCGGTGATGCGGCCGTCCACCGGGTCTACCATTAAAGTGATCAGATGGTTGTTCTCATAAATGCAGCCATAATGCTCCATGCACTGTACTGGACTGGGAGTCTTGAGCAAATTCTTGCAATTTTTAACTGTAACCATTCTTAATCCTCTATTCTGCTTCAGCATTAAACCTTACCATTATATGCATTTTATCTGCAGCCAGCCGTGAATTCCGACACACATTGCAAAAAAACTCGATCTTTGTCACAAAAAGTTGCAGCAGCGGCTGTGTTATGGCAAGACAAAACCCGCGCATCCCCCTTCTATGGAAGGAGAACACGCGGGTTATTTGTTCATACGGTTTACAGCTCAGTCAGGATAATGGTACCGTTCGGGGTAATTGCCAAAGTATGCTCATATTGTGCCGACAAGCCGCCGTCAATGGTCCGGGCTGTCCAGCCGTCTGCATCCACCTTGGTCCGGTAGCTGCCGGTGTTCAGCATCGGCTCAATGGTAAATACCATGCCTTCCTTGATTCGCGGTCCTTTGCCGGCCGGTCCATAGTGCGGCACCTCCGGCGCTTCGTGCATTTCGGAGCCGATACCATGCCCGATGAAATCACGGACAACCGAGAAGCCGTTAGACTCGGCATAGACCTGCACCGCATGGGCGACATCACCGATCCGGTTGCCGGCCACCGCCTGTTCAATGCCTTTGAAGAGCGACTCTTTGGTTGTCTTCAGCAATTTGTCCGCCTGCTCGCTGATCGTGCCGACGCTATAGGACCAGGCTGAATCTGCCAGCCAGCCATTCAGGTTCACGACCATATCAATGGTCACGATATCCCCGTCTTTCAGCTCCTCGTGCTTCGGAAATCCATGACAAATCACATCATTCACAGATGCGCAGGTTGCGTATGGGTAACCGTGATACCCTTTTTGCTCCGGGGTTGCCCCTTGGGAAAGGATGAATTTCTCAGCAAACTGGTCAATCTCCCAGGTAGTGATTCCCGGTTTAATCATTTGCGCGATTTGCCGGTGGCATTCCGCAAGAATTTTGCCGGCTGCCCACATTTTTTCGATCTCTTCCATCGTTTTCATGATGATCATACATTTCGCCTCTTCTGTACAGAACGCATTACTCACTATAATGGCTCTTAGTTATGGTTTTTTGGTTCTCCTTTATATTATGTAAGAAAATCGCCGGAAATCCAAATTTAATCTTGCTTGCTCCAAAATAAATAACGAATCTGTCCGCCCTGCTGCCAGGAAGAACAGATTCGTTAAGTTAATCAATCATGGAAATGGATTCCCGAGGTAACGGCCTTGACATATCCGCTGCGGATCACAAAGTCCCCGAAATGCTCGCCCGCCTCACGCTCTTTGGCATAGCGGTGAATGATCGGCGTGAGCGTCTCCAGAATTTCCTTCTCATCAATGTTTTCCTTGTACAGCTTATTTAATCTGTCCCCGCTAAAGCCCGCGCCCAGATACATATTATATCTGCCGGGAGCCTTGCCAATGAAGGAGATTTCACCCAGCGCCGGTCTGGCGCAGCCGTTCGGACAGCCGGTCATGCGGATAACAATCTCTTCATCGCGGAGACCCGCTTCGTCAATAACCAGCTCCAGCTTATCCAGCAGCAGGGGAAGATACCGCTCCGCCTCAGCCATAGCCAGCCCGCAGGTTGGAAGTGCCACACAGGACATGGCGCTTCTCCGCAGAGCCGTATGATGTGCGCCATCGGTCAGGCCGTATTGCTTGGCAAGCTCATTGACCTTGCGCTTCTTCGCACTGCTTACGCCGCCAATGATCAGATTCTGGTTGGGGGTCAGCCGGAAGTCTCCACCATGAATTTTGGCAATTTCCCGCAGGCCTGTCATGAGCTGATTGCCTTCACGGTCCTGAATCCGTCCGCTTTGGATATACAGCGTCAGGTTCCATTTGCCGTCCACACCCTTCACCCAGCCGTAACGGTCTCCGTTGTGGTCAAAATGATAGCTGCGCGCCGGTTCGAGCTCCCAGCCCAGCCGGTGATGCAGCTCTCCGCTGAACCATTCCAGGCCATGGCGGTCAATAGTGTATTTAAAGCGGGCATTTTTGCGGACAGAGCGGTTGCCGTAGTCGCGCTGAATCGTAACGGTCTTCTCCGCCACATCAATGACCTGCTCCGGCCGGCAGAAGCCAATCACCCGGCCAAGCTGGGGATATGTGTTAGTATCTCCGTGGGTCATGCCCATGCCGCCGCCGACCGAAACATTGAACCCGGCCAGCTTACCGTCTTCCAGAATGGCGATAAAGCCCAGGTCCTGGGAGAAAACATCCACATCGTTAGAGGGAGGAACAGCCAGGCCGATTTTGAATTTGCGCGGCAGATATACCGGGCCATAGATCGGTTCAACCTCAAGCCCCTCTTTGCTGTCCACCACCTTCTCACCATCCAGCCAGATTTCATGGTAGGCAGGTGTGCGCGGCGCCAAATGGTCGCTAAGCCTGCGGGCCCACTCATACACCTCGCCATGAACCTCCGACTGGTACGGATTTGGACCGCTCATCACATTGCGGTTAACATCGCCGCAGGCGGCCAGGGTGGTCATCAGTGTATCGTTAATCGTCTTGATCGTCTTTTTCAGATTCCATTTGAGCACGCCATGCATTTGAAAAGCCTGTCTGGTCGTCAGCCGCAGTGTGCCGTTGCCGTACTTATGGGCCAGCTCATCCATAACCAGCCACTGCGCCGGAGTAGCGACGCCCCCCGGTGCCACAACACGCAGCATGAACTGATAGGCAGGCTCCAGCTTGGAGCGTTCCCGTTCACTCCGCAGATCTCGGTCATCCTGCATATAGCTGCCGTGGAATTTGAGCAGCCGGTTGTCGTCCTCGGGCAAGCCTCCGGTGATCGGATTGCTCAGCGTTTCGACTAACGCCCCGCGCAAATAGTTGCTCTCCTGCTTGATATGTTCAACATCACTAGGCGGGCCGCCGATGGGCTTCACCACTGATTCATATTTTGCCACTATTGATCGTCTCCTCCCGCATGTTCTGATATGTTACATAAGATAAACTCATTTTAGGGTCTGGTCGTACTGCGGGGAATGTTTGGATTTCCGGCCGCTGCCCGTCTTCAAATTTCTTAATTTATACCGCTCTTAGCGGTTGAAATTCGAAGACAAAGGCGGACGCTACCGCTCCTCCAATTCCAAACTTCCCCTCCGTACTTCTACCCTCTTTATGTTTTTTCAAGTTCATCTTATATAGAACTTTTATTAATATACGTCACGCTGGTAGCGCTGCTCCTGCTGCAGGCTGTCGAGATAAGCGGTAGCCGCTTCAGGACTCAGGCCGCCCTCCTCTTGAATGACAGTGATCAGCGCGGAATGGACATCATGGGCCATATGCTTCTCATCACCACACACATAAATATGGGCTCCTTCCTGCAACCAGGTGTAAAGCTCGCGGCTGTGCTCCAGAATACGGTGCTGCACGTATACTTTCTCTTCGGTATCCCGGGAGAAAGCGACATCCAGCTTATTCAGCACGCCGTCCTTCAGCATCCGCTGCCAGTCCGTCTGATAGAGGAAGTCGGTCACGAAATGGCGGTCGCCGTAGAACAGCCATGTTTTGCCATCCGCTCCCTGCTCTTCGCGCTCCTCCAGGAAGGAACGGAACGGCGCAACTCCGGTGCCCGGACCGATCATAATTACAGGCACAGCGGGATCTGCCGGAAGCTTGAAATTCGGATTGTTCTGGATATAGATCGGCAGAGTGTCTCCAGGCTGCACTCTTTCCGCACAGTGAACCGAGCAGACTCCGTAGCGTTCACGGCCATGCGAATGGTAGCGAACCGCGCGGACGGTGAAATGAACCTCATCGGGATTAGCCTTATAGCTGCTGGCAATCGAATACAGCCTTGCAGGCAGCTTGCGCAGAATCGTTACGAAGCTGCGGGCCGGAACGTTCCACGGCGCGAAATCCTGGATCAAATCCAGCAGATCGCGTCCTTGAATATACTCCTTCAGGTCCTGTTGCCGCTCCGGTCCCATCAGCTCTTGCAGGGCAGCGGACGAAGACAGCTTCGCCGCCTGCTCCAGCAGCGGCTTGGTCAGGACGGTTATCTCATAATGGCGGAGCAGAGCTTCCTTCAGCGGGCCCTCTTCACCTTTTTTGTTCAGTTGAACGGCTTCATCGGGATTCCAGCCCATAGCGGCAATGATCTCCTCTACCAGCCGGGGATGATTCTCCGGGTAGACACCGAGGGCGTCCCCCGGCTCAAAGGTAAGATCGGAGCCTGCCAGCGACAGCTCCAGATGGCGGGTCTCCCGGTCTGAGCCGCGGCCGTTCAGATTCAAATTCTCCAGCACCTCGGCATGAAACGGGTTATTCCGTGAATATGCCGATTGCGGCAGCTCAGCTTGCCCGGCAGCCGGTACAGCCTGCCCAGCAATGCCCGGGGCATGCTGCGCCCCGTTTAGGGCGCTGAGCACCTGCCCAGTCCACTCTGCCACCTGCTCATCGTAATCAAGATCGCAATCTACGCGCGGGCTAAGCCGCTGACCGCCAAGCTCTTCCAGCTTCTGATCGAAGTCCTTGCCGGTCTGGCAGAAAAATTCATAGGAGGTATCGCCAAGCGCCAGCACGGAGAAGCGCAGGTGACCGAGCTGCGGCGCTCTTTTGCTATACAGAAATTCGTGAAAGGAACGGGCATTATCCGGCGGCTCGCCTTCGCCGTGGGTGCTGACCAGAAGCAGCAGATTCTCTACCTTCTTCAGCGCGTTTGGCTTGAAGCTGTTCATCGCCATAGTCGTAACCTGGAAGCCCTGCTCCTCCAGCTTGCGGGACAGGCCGGACGCGAGACGCTGGCAGTTGCCCGTCTGGGAGCCGAACAGCACTGTCACTTCGCGGGATACCGCCGGCTGCACTGCTGCAGGCAAGCCTTCCGTGCCTGTGACAACTAACGGAAGGGCAGACACTGAAGCGGCAGATCCGGCTGTGCTCTCCTGCAATGAGAGTGCGGCTAAATATCCGCCGAGCCAAATCCGCTGCGAGCCTGTGAGTGACGGCAGAAGGCGGTTCAGAAGCTCAATCTGTTCCTCGTTGAAAGGACTGTTCGTAACTTGTAATTGCAACAATATCGACCTCTCCTCAGCATGAAATCTGCTTCCCTTTTAACATCTTTGAATCAGGCTATCACAATTATAAGAAACGAGCAACGAGTCCGACATCACCCAATTATTACGCTAATAAGAATATAATCCCATAAAATGCGCAAAAGCCGCTTAAATCAGAGTAAAAAGCTCTGATTTAGCCGACTTCATTACAATTAATGATAACTTCTATTAGATAAAATGATAGTTGAACGATGTGAATTCCCTTGTTAACATTCAGCCGGAACCAATCCGGAGACATTCACCGGCCCACTGGTCAGCAGCACCACCAACTGCCCCGCCATAAAGGCAGGAGAATATTTCATATCGTTATTCAGCCACCAGGAAATGGCCCCTAAATAAAGCGATGATAACAGCTCAATAAATATATCCTTTGAGATCAGGGGCTGCTCCTGGAAGCCTTGATCAAGCTTTTGAGCGAGCAAGCGGCCAAGCTTCAGGCGAAAGTCCTGAATTCCACGCCCGCCAAGCATCGCCTTATAAAAGAGCGCGTCCTCTGCAATGGTTGCCAGAATCTTTTCTATGTCACGGGTCAAGCCTTCCTGGTTCAAATGCCCCTCCTGTACATGTGCCCCCGGAATAATCAGTGAAATCAGCTTGCCCGTCACTTCATCAACGGTTGTGTTCAGCAGTTCATACTTATCAGTGTAATGCAGATAAAAGGTGGAGCGGTTAATTTGGGCTTGCCCGGCAATATCGTTTACTGTGACAGCCTCAAACCCTTTTTCAGCGATTAAGCTAATCAGAGCACCCCGGATCAGCTTTCTCGTCTTCAATACACGCAAATCGGTTTCTTTAGACATCCTTCGTCCCTCCGTCTATTATCTCCCGGATTCTCCACACAGTCAGGCGGGGTTGATGTATATCCAATAAAAAGCCAAATATCAATGATTGCCGTTCTCCCCATGGAAAAGTATAGTTCGTTGTATCCAATTAAGAAAGCAGGCGATATAAGTATGGCAGAGGGACAAAGAACAATATCCGATTTTCCGGTAGGCTTTTATTACGATCTCCATCAGGATTTCAGCATCAATTTTCAGATGAACCGCTTTTATAGCTGGACCAACGATTCGGAGATGCTGGAGGAAATGCGCACAGCGGCTTCCCGTATCCACAACTACGCGGATTTAATCGAGATTTTTCTGGAGCTGAGCGGGCAGGCGGCTGAAGCCGGAAAAAAGCTCAAGGCAGCTTTTTATCTGCGCGGTGCTGAATTCTACATGCCGGAAGACCATGCCTTGAAGCAAGCCTCCCGCCAGCAATTTATTGCTTTGACAAGAGCGCACTATAACGTGCAAGCGAACCAGCATTATGATATTCCCTATGAGCAAGGCTTCCTCTCTTCGTACCGTTTCTCACCCCAAGCTCCGGCAAAAGGCAGCATCGTCATGTTTGGCGGATTTGACAGCTATATTGAGGAATTGTTCCTGATGGCACTCGTGTTAAAGGATGCGGGATACGATGTGGTGTGTTTTGATGGCCCCGGTCAAGGAGCCGCCCTGGAGGATTGGAAGCTGCCATTGACTCATGAATGGGAGAAGCCGGTACAAGCGGTGCTGGACTTTTTTGAGCTGGATGAGGTTTCGCTGATCGGACTGTCCCTGGGCGGATATCTGGTGCTCCGTGCTGCAGCTTTTGAGAAGAGGGTCAAACGGGCCATAGCCGATGATATTTGTGCGGATTTTTATAAAGTTCTGTTAAAACAGACGGGGCCTCTTCTTGCGGAGAAAATCCACGATCTTCTGCTTGGTGAAAATGAAGATGAGATTAATTCACTCTTTCTCCGGGTGATGGATCAAAATTTAATGCTGAATTGGGGAATACGGCAAGGGATGCATGTGACCGGAAGTCATACTCCGTACGGATTTCTGAAACAGACCCAACTCTACAACACGTCAGAAATCTCGCCGCTCCTCATGCAGGATGTTCTTCTTTTGGCGGGGCAGGAGGATCACTATATCCCACTTGTTCAGTTCTCCGAGCAGAGCAGCTCCCTTACGCATGTACGGTCACTGACCACCCGTTTATTCACGCGCCAGGAGCAGGCTCAGAACCATTGCCATGTGGGCAACATCGGTCTCTCCATTGATGTTATCCTACAATGGATCCAGCAAATGGAGAGATGATGTGAGCCTTGTCTTTATCTTTTAAATGCTACGCGCTTTAACTGTCTCATCAGCAGATGCACCACAATCAGCAGACCTCCGGCATTGATCGCCAGATCGGCCAGATTCAGAATGCCGCCACGGCTGCCGAAGACGAGAAAATCGGTGACCTGATGGTAGATTACGCGGTCAATGGCGTTGCCAATCGCACCTCCGACCAGAAAACCGCTGGCCGCTTCCAGCACGGGTCCGCGAAGCTCCCCCTTGCGTCTGTAATAGAAAATTGCAACAACGAAGAGCACAGCCACAATGGCAAAATACTTCCCGTAGCCCTGAAAGGAGCTGAACGCTGCCCCGCTGTTCTCATAATAAGTAAACTGAAGATGCCCGCTCCAGAAGGGAACGGTTTCCCCCAGTTGCATGTTGGAGCGAACGATCCACTTGGCAGCCTGGTCCACGATAATCACCAGTGCTGAAATCAAATAAAATAACATAATGGTTCCCCTCTCTACACTCGGCAAAAGTTAGAATTACGACGTTCTCAGAGTCCAGCTTATCACACTAGCCCCCCCTCATTCATCTCTGCTCTTTCTTTCCGGGAACTCCTTAATCCAATAATTCATAAAAACTTTGGTTGTAGAGTGTGCAATCCTTTGCCATAATGATTGAAACAGTTCATTCCATTAAAGCGGCGGATGAACAGAGCACAAGATAGGAGGCTTTTTCATTGAAGGGGATTATTACTGTACTGGGAAAAGACAAGGTAGGCATTATCGCAAAGGTCTGCACATACCTCGCAGGCCACAATCTCAACATTCTGGATATTTCGCAGACGATTGTGCAGGATTATTTCAACATGATGATGATTGTCGATATTTCCGCGCCAAGCAAGTCCTTTGAGGAAATTGTTGAGGACCTGCAGCAGGTGGGGGAAGAGATCGGCGTGGAGATCAAGCTCCAGCATGAGGATATTTTCAATATTATGCACCGGATTTAAGCAGCCTGAACACTACTGCAAAGAAGCCATTGTCAACAAAATTTAAGGAGCATAGCTATGATTTCAATTGTGGAAGTACAGGAAACGAATAAAATGATCCGGGAAATGAATCTGGACGTCCGTACCATTACGATGGGAATCAGCCTGATGGACTGCGCCCATACAGATATGCGGGTGTTTAACCAGAATGTGTACGACAAAATCACCCGTTCCGCCGAGAAGCTGGTCAAAACCGGTGAAGATCTGGAACGGCAATTCGGCGTGCCGATTGTCAACAAACGGATTTCGGTGACCCCGATCTCCATTGCTGCCGGAGCGGTTCATACCGATACCTATGTGCCGGTTGCAGAAATACTGGACCAGGCAGCCAAAGAGGTCGGCGTTAACTTCATCGGCGGCTTCTCAGCGCTTGTGCAGAAGGGCTGCACCAAGGGTGACCGGATTCTGATTGACAGCATCCCGGAAGCGCTGGCTGTTACCGAAAGAGTCTGCTCCTCCGTCAACGTCGGCTCCTCGCGCAGCGGAATCAACATGGATGCCGTAAAGCTGATGGGCGACATTATCCTCCAGACGGCTGAGCGCACCAAGGAACGCGATTCCATCGGCTGCGCCAAGCTGGTGGTTTTCTGCAATGCAGTTGAGGACAACCCGTTTATGGCCGGCGCTTTTCACGGGGTTGGTGAGCGCGAATGCGTAATCAACGTTGGTGTCAGCGGACCAGGCGTAATCAAGCGTGCGCTGGAGGAAGTTAAAGGACAGGACTTCGAAACGCTCTGCGAAACGATCAAGCGGACCGCCTTCAAGGTTACCCGCGTCGGCCAGCTCGTTGCCCAGGAAGCCTCCAAACGGCTGAACGTGCCTTTTGGCATTATTGACCTGTCGCTTGCGCCAACTCCGCTGATCGGTGATTCCATCGCCGAGATTTTCCAGGTGATGGGGCTGGAGGAAGCCGGGGCGCCGGGAACTACGGCCGCGCTCGCCATCCTTAATGACAATGTCAAAAAAGGCGGCGTCATGGCCTCCTCCTATGTCGGCGGACTCAGCGGCGCTTTTATCCCGGTCAGTGAAGACCACGGCATGATCCAGGCTGTGCAGCGCGGTGCGCTAACGCTGGAGAAGCTGGAAGCCATGACCTGCGTGTGCTCGGTCGGCCTTGACATGATCGCCATTCCCGGCAGCACCAGCAAAGAAACCATCGCCGGCATCATCGCCGACGAAGCCGCTATCGGCATGGTGAACAACAAGACGACTGCGGTTCGCGTCATCCCGGTCATCGGCAAGGAAGTAGGCGAAATGGTTGAGTTCGGCGGACTGCTCGGCTATGCGCCGGTAATGGCCGTGAACCCGTTCAACTGTGCAGGGTTCGTAAACCGGGGCGGACGTATTCCCGCCCCGATCCACAGCTTCAAGAACTAACACGCGATCAATAGTGTACTGGCACAATGCCAAAAGCGCCGCTCCCGGGCAACAGGGGGCGGCGCTTTTATTATAACTTTAGATTTTCATTTTGGGTCGTGACTGCGGGGAATGTTTGGACTTCCGGCCGCTGCCCGTCTACAGATTTCTAATTGTGGCTAATTCAATCTGGGGCGCCCGCAGCAACATGCCCAAGCTTGCCCGGGGCCAGCATAAGATACAGCTCCTGAATCTGTTCCCCGCTCTTGTCCACGGTCAGGCAGAGCACTGCCTTGATCTCCCCTTGCTGCTTGAACACGAGATTCTGTTCTCCATTGATCATACCGAAGGAAATCTCCCACTCCCGCATCTTCCGCAGAACCCGCTTCGAGGTCAGCAAGGCCAGCACACCCTTGCGTCCAACCATTGGTCTTAGGATCGTTTGTACCTCCTGCCCGCCGCCGTCACCGACAAGCACTGGCTGCTCGGCGAGCAGCTTCAGCATTCCGCCGACATCATAGGCGGTAAAAGCTGCGGTGAACCGGCGCAGCAGCGTCTCTCTGGAAGTGCCGGAACCCGGTGCGTCTGACACTGGCAATGGCTGCTTGGCCTGAATCGTCCGCTTGGCCCGGCTGTAAATCTGCCTGCAGTTGCTCTCGGACTTGCCAACCATCTCCGCGATGGCATCATATTCATACTGAAAGGCCTCTCTCAGCACAAACACGGCTCTTTCGGCAGGCGACAGCCGCTCCAGCAGCACCAAAAAAGCGTAGGAAAGTGTATCCTTCCGTTCCGCCGCCGCTTCCGGCCCGTCGTAAGGCTCGCTCACCGGCTCAGGCAGCCATTCTCCGATGTACGTCTCTCTACGGCTGCGTGCCGAGCTGAGCAGGTTCAGACAGCGGTTGGTGATGCCCTTGGCTACATAAGCCTTCATGTTGAGAATTCCGCTGCGGTCCCGCCGCTGCAGCTCAGCAAAACAATCCTGCACAGCATCCTCCGCATCAGCCACCACCCCCAGCATTCTATAGGCAATCGAAAAAGCGTACCTATAATAGCTGCGGTACAGCTCCTCCAGGCTCATATTTCCCACCGCTTGCGTAGCTGCTCCAGCTCCAAGCTCACCGTCCCGGTCCTTCACCCCCGTACCTCCTTTAGTTAAAACATCCCGGATACATTCCTGTCGATATCGCGATCCGATTCCAGCTATTGATGGTGTTGATCACCATAATCCAGTCCACGAACTCCTCCTGGCTGAAATGCTCCATAACCTTGTCATACAAGGCTTGCGGCACACCCGCCTGACTGATAAGAGTAACCGTCTCTGCAAGCTCCAGCAGCGCTTTTTCCCGCTCCGTAAAAAGCGGCACCTCTCTCCAGACGCTCAGCAGCAGGATATGATCGGCATAATCGCCCAGCTTCAGCAAATCCTTCGCATGCATATCAAGACAGAAGGCACAGCCGTTGATCTGGGAGACCCGTATCTTCACCAATTCATATAATACCTTATCCTTGATACGCCCGCCCGCATGCTGCTCTAGTGTCATCATTGCCCGAAAAGCTGGTTCATTAGCCGTTCTGTAGTTAAACCGTAAACTCATTTTCATCGCCTCCATAATATGTGTACATACTGGAGACAATATAGCGTTCTGATTTGTGACAGCCCTATGCTTTTATTGCTCTTTTGGCTCTCTTAATAGTGATCATCCGCCAGCCCGTAAGCAGCGCCGACACCAGGCAAATAACCGATGAAGTCAGGAACACGGCATGCATCCCGGAGAGAAAAATATCCGGACGGCCCGCGATCAGACCGGTTACCCGGTAGCCCGCCCTGCTGCTCATTACATTGAACAGAATTGAGGTGGCGATGGTGATGCCGACCACCATGCCGACATTGCGGACCAGTGAATTGACGCTGCCTGCCGACCCAAGCTGTGTGCGCGGCACAGTGGACATAATCAGCGAATTGTTGGGCGACATGAACAAGCCGCTGCCGGTCCCGAGCATGGCAATCCACACACCTGCAAGCACAACCGGGCTGCCGTCATGCAGGCGGGCCAGACCGAATTGGGCGATGACCATTACGATCAGCCCGGCGAAGGTAAGGAATTCGGAACCGATTTTATCCGACAACGCCCCGCTCAGAGGAGCGATGATAACCATACAGATCGGGAACAGCATCAGCAGAAAGCCTGCATAGAATGGCGACAGATTCAGCATGTTCTGCGCATAGAACGGGGCAATGATATTGAAGCAGAAGTTGGCCACAAAGACCAGAAATGCACATAGGATGCTGAGCGAGAACAAAGGATTCTTGAACAGGGACAACTGGAGCAGCGGATGAGTCCGGCGCAGTTCCACTATGATAAAAGCAATAAAAGCTGCGGCAGCAGCAACCAGCGACGAGAGAATCCGGCTGTCTCCATATCCGAGCTGTTGTCCGAGCAGCAGTCCGGCAAACAAAGCAACAATAAAAACGGCAAACAGCAGGCTGCCGGGAACGTCAATTTTGGATTTTACATGGATCAGGTCCTTCGGCAGCACCTTCCACCCAAGGGCAATGGCAATGAGTCCGATTGGAACATTGACCCAGAAAATATACTCCCAGCCCAAGGTAGAGACGATGATTCCGCCCAGGCTTGGCCCCGCAATACTGCCGAGTGATACGAAGGTTCCGATCAATCCAAGCGCCTTGCCCCGTTCAGTGGACGGGAAAATATCCGTAACAATGCCCTGGCTGTTAGCCATCGTCATCGAGGCGCCGATAGCCTGAATGATCCGGGAAGCAATCAGGAATGGCAGATTCGCACTCAGGCCGCAGAGCAGCGATCCAATGATGAAGATCACCGTGCCGATTTTGAAAATTCTGATCTTGCCGGCGATATCGCCCAGCTTTCCGAAGAACAGTATGACGGAGCAGATCGCCATCAGGTATCCTGTCGTTACCCACTCCACCTGAGCTATCGGCAACTGAAGCTCCTTCACAAGCACAGGCAGGGCAATATTTACAATGCTGCCGTCCAGCGTAGACATGAAGGTGAACAAATTAAGTACGATCAGAATGATCCAGCGCTTCTTCTGAATCGCCGCATCCTCCTGATAGGTTGCACTGATTGAACTCATACGCAAGCACCTCTGACATCAAATTTTCCGAAAAAATATAGTTGCGCCCGCAACAAAATAACAAACCCAGTGTATCACAATCTAGTTGCATGCGCAACTACTTTACTGTAGTATTTTGGGTGAAAGGCTAATGAACGAAAATAATCAATCAAAGAGGTGCGCATATTGAACTCGAACAAGGAACCTATCGGCAAGCTGCTTTCCCAGCTAACCCGGCAGAGCCAGAAATTCCTCACCAAAGAACTGATGGATTACGGGATCGGCAGCGGCGGACAGCACAGCTTTCTCAAGCTGATCGTGAACCAGCCCGGCATTACGCAGGATCAAATGACAGCCGAGTTGAAATTCGATAAGGCCACTACCGCCCGCGCCGTGAAGCATCTTGAGCAATCGGGCTATGTCGAGCGCCGAACCGATCCCAAGGATCGCCGTTCCTCCCTGCTCTATCCGACAACCAAAGCGATTGAGTTCGCTCCGGTCCTTCAAGAGATTCTGAATGAGCTAAACCGCAAGCTTGCAAGCGGCCTAACCCCAGAGGAAGTGGACACTCTCATTATGCTGCTCCAAAAGATCAGCAGGAATTCCGCGAATCTGTAATCGATCATAAATATGTTTTCATGTAGCGAATATAGACTGTCTATGGGATTAGGTGGAAAAAGGATCACTAATTAACGTGCTACAAGCGTTGTTATCCGAAATAAATGGAAAAACTCCCGCTAAATCTTTCAATAGGACCACTAAAGGCTAGAAATAGTAAAAATAGTGGGAGAAATTCCACTTCAAGTCACATTTCACCTGATTAGATAGCAAATAAGTGAACAATTTCCCACTAAATATTGCTGGCTCAGGGGACGCCTACACCGGATGTTTTCTTTGCCGAATATTCAAAAACAGGTTAAAATGTAAAGCAATATGAGGTGTTTTCAGAAAGGAGTCATGATCTTGTCAATTGCAAGTGTAAAAGAACACTTCCGCCGTGTAGGCAGAGCGCAGGATGTGCGTGAATTTGCCACCTCCAGCGCTACTGTTGAGATGGCCGCTGCAACTATCGGTGTTATTCCTGCCCGGATTGCCAAAACCCTCTCCTTCCGGGGAGCGGACGAACAGGCCATTCTCGTTGTAGCCGCGGGGGATGCCAAGATTGACAATAAGAAATTCAGGGAACGCTTCGGCTTCAAGGCCAGAATGCTTACTCCTGAAGAAGTGCTGGAACAGACCAGTCACGAAATCGGCGGGGTCTGCCCCTTTGGACTGGCTCATGAGCTTGAGGTCTACCTGGATGTGTCGATGAAACGGTTCACCACGCTTTTCCCGGCCTGCGGAAGCACTAACTCCGCGATTGAGCTGACCTGCGATGAGCTGGCAATGTATTCGGGGAGCAAGGACTGGGTCGATGTCTGCAAGGGCTGGAATGAGGACGAAACGCCGGAATTTGAGGAAGGAACAACACTGTGAACAACAAAATGGACAAAAGCAGGCCGGAATCCTCATTCACGGGGACTCCGGCCTGTTTCCTATTTATTCACATTCTTGCTCTCCACGATTTGCGTAACTTCCTTGGTAATGATGTCACCGCCCATGCTCTTCCACTTGGCTACGAAGAGATCGAAATCGCTCAGCGGTGAATCGCCGACAATAATGTTCAGGAAGGTCTCGCTCTCGAGCGTTTGCAGCTCAGACCAATTCCGCTGCATATGCAGCGTGCTCCCGTAAAAGACACTACGAACTTTCTCAATGGCGGTCGAAGACAACACGGCGACTCCGTATTTATAGGCGTTGGCTGCCTTCCAGCCCTCCAGATTTTTTTTGGGCTGCTCCTCTTCGGTAAGCCAGTGGTTATAGAGCAGCTTTGTGTCCGGGTCCAGAGCACCCGGATCAATTTTGCCGTGCAGTGCCTGCTGCATATCCGAATAATGCTTCTCGATGGCGCCGGAATAATCAATCAGCAGGTCGAACGGGTAATAGGCCCGGGGCTGAATGCCAGTCTGCGCAGAGAAATCATCAAGCTGCTTGACCGCCTCCTGATTAGGGTCCCTTCTCCGTTCCAGCCGGGTAAAAACATTCAGCAGCTTCACCACAGCTTCGGGATGCTCATAGCCTTTGCGCACGACCAGATAGCGGTCCGTGACCGGAGCCATGTGTGTTATAAAATTGCCCGCTGCATCAAGCGGTGCGGCATATGCCCGCCATTCTGCCTTGGTATCGAGAGCCACCGCCTCCGACAGCGGATAGAAGGGCATCCACCACGGACCGAAGAACATCCCTGACTTGCCGGAGATAATCGGCTCCTGGGTTTCTTTGTAAAGGGCAAAATCCGGGTCGATCAGCCCCCGCTTGTACCAATCGGCCAGCTTAGCCAAGGCCATCTTCGTCTCCGGGGTAATCGAGCCATAGACAATATTGCCCTGGCTGTCCTTGATCCAATTGGTCGGAAACGCATGAAAAGCGCTGAACACGGAATCCAGTCCGTTGACATGGGGTTTCGTGCCGTACACGATATTTTTGTACGCGCTGAGGCCAATCGTATCACGCTTGCCGTTGCCGTCCGGGTCACGTTCAATGAAAGCCTTGGCGATCCGCTCAATATCCTCAAAGGTATGCGGAGCCGGAAGCTCCAGCCGGTCCAGCCAATCCTGCCGGACCCACAGCAGCGAAGGCGAATCCGCATTGATCGCCACATTCGGCAGGCCGTACAGCTTGCCGTTCCGGGTTGCGTCGCCCAGCGCTTCGCCTTGGGTGGAATCATACATATCCTTGATCAATTCGGACCCGTACTGCTTGTATGTCTCGGTCAGATCCGCAATCATATCGCTGTCAATCAGCTTCGCTAATTGATCCCTGTCAACGACCATCGCATCGGGCAGATCATTGCTGTCAATCGCGAGCTGTGCTTTTTGCGTGTACGGCTCTTCGCCCTTCGCTTCCCAAGAATGAATAACCTTGATATTCGTCAGACTCTCCAAATAACGGGAGATCGGATTGTTGTCGTTGCTGTCTCCTGTATTCAGGCGGGAATCCGGCACCTTGAAGCCAATCCGCATCACAACCGACTCGTCATATTTGCCGTAGGCGGCTGAGTCTGCACTATTCGCCGAAATTGTCCCGCCCGTTGCCTTCGCATCCGGCACTCTGCCCCCGCGGCAGGCCGATAGAGACAAGAGCGCCACAGCGAGGAGAACATATTTAACCGTTCTGTTCACCGCTCTATCCCCTCCGCACGATATTCGCTCGGCAGCTTGCCTACACGTTCCCGGAACAGCCTGCTGAAATAACGGTCATCCTCAAAGCCGGATCTGCCGGCAATTTCGCATACCGGATAATGGGTCTCCAGCAGCAGCGATTTAGCCAACTCCAGCCGCATGCCCCGCAGACTCTCGCCAAAGGTCTCACCGGCAAAACGGGCAAAACACTGGCTGAAATACCCTCTGCTCATGTTGATCTCGGCAGCTACATCTCCCTGATTGATCTTGTCTCCGGCATGGCTCCTCATATAGCGGACCGCACGGATCAGGCAGAACATCACCTCTTTGCTCAGTCCCAGCTCAAGCATCCGCCGCTGCGCACAACCGGAGAACTGCCGCAGCCAGTTTTTCCAGTGAGACCAGCTCAGGTTGCCTGCAGCCAAATCTTCCAGCTGCGCCGTTTCTTCAGCCTTCAGAATCAGCCCGTTCCAGCCGTGCAAAAGCGCATAACCAAATGCTGCAATCCTCTCATGCCCGGGCTGCTGCCGATGCACATGAGCGATGAAGGTCTCCCAAGCCTCCCGGTCGAGCGCCCACCGGAGATTCAGCGCATGCTCCAGTGCATCTTCTCCGGTTATGGGCAGAATCTCCTCTGCCGCTATCCTTTTGAGCTCAGCATAGTCCAGCCTGGCCGGCTCCCCGGTCCCCTCATAATAAAAGAGCGCATGGTGCGCTGCTTTGCCAAGCACCTCCTCTACCTCCTGAAGCTGCCGGTCCTTAAGTCCGCTTACCAGCGCCGCCGTCCAGCGTCCGCCAAGAACGCTTTTGAGCTCCCGGCCGCCCTCTTCCTCCGTAAAACGCCCAGGCAGCGGGGTGAGCCACATGTTCTTCAGCGCAAGCAGTGGATTATTCTTCACGATAGAAAGCCGGAACAGCTCCTCTTCATTGCCATGATGCCCCAGTGGAAGATAGAGCAATCCATTGTCCGCAGCCACCGCCTTACCCTCTCCGCGCGCGAGCGATTCACGGGCACGGTCCTCCCACTTCACCCGTTCGACCAGACGGCGGATCGTTTCGTCTGCGTTCTCAACCTCCAGCAGCGTTTTGACAATATAATCAACCGCCCCGAGCCGCAGCGCCTCCTGCACGTAATCAAATTCATGATGGCAGGTCAGCACGACACAGCGGATCGCGGGAAAACGCCTGCGCACCTGACGGATCAGCTCAAAGCCGGTCATGCCGGGCATTGTAATATCCACAAACAGCAGATCAGCCTCCTGCTCGCGGAGCAGGGCCAGCGCGGCATTGCCGTCCCCGGCTTCACCAACGATCACCACCCCGAAGGACGCCCAATCAATTAGCGAGATGAAGCCTTTGCGCACCAGGCGTTCGTCATCGACCACAACAGCTCTAATCATCGAAGTCCTCCTTGCTTTTGATGGGTATGATTATGATTACGCTTGTTCCCTCATCTGTTCCGCTCATAATTTGCAGCGACATTTGCTCTCCGAAATAAGTTCTCAGCATACGCTTTACGTAGGAGAAGCCGATCCCCAGCCCCCGCTTGCCCACTACTCCATCCGCGAGAAGCTCCTCCATCTGGGCCTCATTCATGCCAGTACCGTTGTCCCTCACGCACAGCCGTACTTCTCCCGGGCTATGGGCCGTAATAATGACATCCACTTTTCCGTTGTCGCTAAGGCCGTGATAAATTGAATTCTCCACCAGCGGCTGCAGCAAAAAACGGGGAACCGCAGCGCTCAGCACTGTCTCATCCGCCTGTACATTGAACTCGAACTCGTAGTCATATCGGATGCGCTGCAGCTCCATGTAATTGCGGATCGCTTCAATCTCCTCGCCAATGGTGACAATAATGCTCATCTTGCCGAGATTGTAGTGCAGCACCTTCACCAGCAGTGTGACCAGCTTGTCGATTTCCTTCTGCCCGTTGAGCCGGGCAAGCCACTGCACCGTATTCAGCGTGTTATGCAGAAAATGGGGATTGATCTGGCTGAGCAGCTTTTCGATCTCGAACTGGCTTTTCTGCTTCTCATTGCGGGCTACGGCCAGAAGCAGCTCATTGACCTGATCCTTCATCTGCTGGAAGTTGCTCAGTACAAAGTCGAACTCCTCCACATTGGTGTATGTCACGGGAACCGTTACATTCTCCGCCATGCGGATAATCTCCAGATTCACCTTGCGCAGCGGGCCGTAGATCCGCTTCCAGATCAGCCAGGCCAGAAATCCGGCAAAGAGCAGCGTGGCGAGGGCGAGCAGGATCATTTTGTAGAACCAGGTATAGATCTCGCTGTTGAATACCGATTTCTTAACCACGGCGACCAGCTTCCAGCCCTGCGGGCTTTCGTAACGGAACAGATGGTAGCCGTCAAGCTCCTCATGCGCCGTACCCAGGTTCTTGCCGGCCGCCGCAATAATGCGCTGAGGCAATTCACCGTCAATCGTCTGGGTCAGGCTGCCGCTCTGATTGACCAGCAGATGATTCACCTGCATCCCGTAGGCCTGCTGGTTAAAAATTTTGCGCAGCAGACTATAGTTCGTCTCCAGATAAATGTATAGCTTATGCTGGCCGTTCACCCGGACAATCCGCTGCTCGGAGAAGACAACATTATCGCCGACCGCGTACATCGTTTGGTGCGGCCCGTAGTAATCAGCCCCGTTATAATGCATGAAGGAAGGGAGCTTGCTGATTTCAAAACCCCGCCGTGTGCTCATATTGGTGAACAGCACCGGATCATCACTGCCCGGCATGATATAGGCGGTCAAGCCAATGTAGGGGTTGGTGAAATTGACCAGATTGATCTTCTGGTTAATCGAATTCATGATCTGCGATTTACGGTAGATTTGCTTCTCCTCCAGAAAGGAGGACATTTCCTGCACGATCTGACCATCCAGCGCGAACTGCTTGGAAGCGAAATCAAGGTTGTCGATAGCGTTCTCCAGGCTGAGCGCCTCCTGCCGCAGGCTCGCGCTGATGCCGCTTCCGATTTTGCCGGAAAGCACGGAATAAATCGAGGTATAGGATACAATGCCGACAATTAGCAGCGGCAGCATTGTACCGACCAGCAGGTACATCACCAGAGTTGTCCGCAGCGATTTGACTGCCGGAGCATGCCTTCCCGCCTTCCTTCTCAACATCCGCAGCTCCCTCTTCTCTTCTATTGAAAGCGTTTCATTCACTGATCCTAGAATACCAGATTTGACCTTAAACGAACAGAATAAGGCAGAGCAGCATAATCCACCGCCCTGCCTTGCTCCTGTCCCTCAGACCCGCTTATTTCACACTTTTGCGGGCTTCAAACAGCTCTTCCGCTTTCTTGACCGAGAAGTCCATCACTTCGCCATAGCCGAGGCCGTTCACCTTGTCATGCATTTCTTTGTTCAGCTTATCGAATTCAGTCTGATCTTTGGCAAAGACCATTTTCCATGAAATCTGCTGGATGACCGTACCGATTTGTTTATTTTTTTGCTCCAGTGTTTTGTCCATCGTCAGCGGCTCTTTGCCTGTAAAGCCCTGAGGTGCAACGGCGAGCAGATTATTTTTCTCAAAATATTCCTTCGGAGTCAGCACGCCCATCTTTGCTCTCCAGTCGCTGTCGAGCTTCGACGGGTTGCGTTCCAGTGAGGTTTTCCACAAATTGTGGTCAAACGGTTCATTCGTCTGCGGATTCACCATCGCCGGAACAACAAAGGAGAAGTTCATCTGATTCGAGCCGTAGTAGTAATCGCCGCCGCCGTATTCGTCAGGAATCTTGGTGTTCTGCTGATCAGCATACGCTTTCCAGCCAAAATCAGTCACCACCGGCTTGCCACTGCTGTCAATATCCCAGGTCAGCCCCTTCGGTCCGTTCGGAACCGCCGTTCCGCTGCCCGCCGAGATCATCGCGCCTTCCGGGGTGTACATCCAGTTGATGAACTCCATAATCCGCGCCGGGTCCTTGGCCTTCGCGCCGATAGCGATAATACCGTTACCGCCGTAGACATTGAAGCCTGTGGAGTACATCAGCTCATCCTTGAATGGCACAAGTGCAAAACCTTTACCTGCGGCCGTTCTTTCCGGTGTGTTGTAGTTGGCAGCGCCCAGCCACGGGAACCAGGAGAAGAGCAGCCGGCCATCCTTGTATTTGGCGACCACATCGTCGAACTTCTGTGTCAGCGAGTCGGGATCAAGCAGGCCCATTTGATTGGCCTCAAAGTACAGCTTCAGCGATTTCATATACCAGCTATCCTCGGAGAGGAAGTCATAGTATTTCTCTTCATCTGCTTTGACGTACAGCGCAGTGTCGGGAATTTCGTCATAGCCCATCATGTTGGCGAACTGCTTCGCCAGCGTCATTTTATAGTTGCCGTCCCAGTCGGACCAGAGCGAGAAGGCATAGGTTTTCTTGCCCTGCTCATTTTTCGGCTCCAGCTCCTGCATCTTCTTCAGCACCGGCAGATATTCCTCGATCTTGCTGATTTCCGGCGCTCCAATTTGCTGGTACAAGTCCCAGCGCAGGTCCGGTCCCCAAGTCATATCCTTGCCTTCGGACGGTCCGGACGGGTTAGTAGCCACGCTGTTTCCGATGCCATATATCGCACTGCCGCCGCCAAAAGCAACCTTTGCCTTCTCTATTGCTTTCGGGAACTGCTTCGTAATATCAGTGCCGTATTTATCCAATAGGCCATCCTTGGTCCAGTCCAGCAGCAGGTTGCCCTTGATCGCATTCGGATAGTGGTTCTTATCATCGCCGAAGACGATAATATCGCCGAGGTCGCCGGAGGCCATCATTGCCGAAATTTTCGTGTCACCACCGGTCAGGTTGGAGGCGACGATATCCAGCTCAATGTTGAACTTGTCTTTGATGATCTTGGCGAACCAGCCGGTTTGCGGACCTGCGTAGTTGGCCGTGGTTGAGAATACCGTCAGCTTCAGCGGTTTGGAATGGTCGAGCGCCCCATCGCTTGGCGCCGTGGTCTCAGCCGCTTTATTTGTTGCCTCAGCCGCAGGCTTATCCGTGCTCTCCGCCGTATTTGCTTTGCCTGAATTTCCGTTCCCTCCGCCGCACGCTGCCAGCACAAACACCATGATTGCCGTTAGCAGAATGAGCGACATTTGTCTGAACCTCATTGCTTCATACCCCCTAAAAGTTTTGTAAGCATCTGCTTCCTGAATTCACTTCGTACAAAACTCTCTTCGAAAGCATACGCTTAAGTTTTGTTAAGCTTAATCTCCTTGAATCACTTCGCAAAACTCGCTTCGAAAGCATATGCTTAAGTTTTGGTAAGCATCTGCGTTACGGACCGGTCAGCCTTTGACTGCACCGATCATAATACCCTTGACAAAAAAACGCTGGAAAAACGGATACACAATCAGAATCGGCAGCACGACGATCATCGTCACCGTCATACGAACTGAAGTCGGCGTCTGCATGTTCTGCACGCTGGCCGCCATGTCCGGGGAACTGCGGATAAGTGCCGCCAGCGAGCTGGACTCGTTCAAATACCGCCAGAGCAGGAATTGCAGCGTAAAATATTTGGTGTCTGTCATCAGGAACGCCGTATCCACGAACGAGTTCCACTGATTGACTGCCGAGAAAATCGTAATCGTCGCCAGGATCGGAGTTGTAAGCGGCACGATGATGCTCCAGAATGACCGCAAATAACCCGCCCCGTCGATCGCCGCCGATTCCTCCAGTGAGGGCGGAATGGCCTCAACGAAGGTTTTGACCAGAATGATATTGAATGGAGTAATAATCGTCGGCAAAATATACGCCAGATAGTTGTTGGTCAGATGCAGGTTGTGCATCGTAATGTACCAGGGAATCAGCCCCGCGCTGAAATACATCGTAACCACAATGCTGCGGTACCAGATCTGCCGGCCCCACATCTCTTTTTTGGTGAACAGATAGCCAAGAAATGCGGATGCGCCAACCGTCAGGAGTGTGCCGACCACAGTCCGGTAGACCGACACCAGCGCCGCGTGGCTAAGCCCGCTGATCCGCAGCACCTTGGAATAGTTGTCAAAGTGAATCTGCTGCGGATAGAACTTGATATACCCCGCCGCACTGAGATCGTTCGAGCTGATTGTATTGATGAACAGATAATAGAATGGGTAGATACAGCTTAAGGTAAATATCCCAAAGAGCACATAGATGATTCCCTGGAATAGGACATCGCGGGTTTTTAGCTTTTTACGCAACTGGAATCACCGCCTTTAAATGATAGACTCATCGCGCACAACCTTGGACAGCGTGTTGGCCCCGAACAGCAGAAGGACACTAACGACCGACTTCAGCATGCTGACCGCCGTGGCGAACGGAAAATTGTTGGCAAATGCGATATTGTACACATATAAATCCAGCACCTCAATCGCATCCTTGTTCATTGCGTTCTGGAAGGCAAAGTACTGCTCCATGCCGTTATTGACAAAGTTGCCGATGGAGAGCAGCAGAAGGACGAAGAAGGTCGGGATGATGCCCGGAACGGTGATATGCCAGATTTTGCGGAACCGGCTCGCCCCGTCCACCTCTGCCGCTTCGTACAGCTCCTGATCAATCCCCGCAATCGCCGCCAGATAGAGAATCGCTCCCCAGCCCAGCGACTTCCACCAATACCAGGCAATCATCGTTATCCAGATATGCGAGCTGGAGGCGAGGAAATTGAAGCCTTCATCCACAATGCCCAGCTGCACCAAAAAATTGCTCACTACCCCGTTGTCTACGGAGAACAGCGAAAATGCCAGCGCATACACCAGAATCCAGCTGATAAAATTCGGAATCGTCGTCAGCGTCTGCACCATTTTGCGGTACCAGCCTGCCCGGATTTCTGTCAGCAATATCGCGAAAATCACGGGGAAGATTGAGGTAATCAGCCCAAGCGAGCTCATCGCCACTGTATTTTTCAACACCCGCAATACTTCCTCAGTCTGCGTCGGATTGGCGACAATGGTCTTGAACCACTTCAGCCCGACATACGGCGTCTCCGACAGCGGAATGCCCGGGATGAAATCATAGAAGGCATAAATCCACCCGCTGATCGGCAAATAGTAGAAAATAAAGGTCACAACAAGGAACGGAAGCGCCATGAGAAACAGCTTATGTTTGTTCTGCAGCTTCCTGCGGGATGGACGGACCGGTTCCACACCGCGAAGCAGCTCGCCAGAAGGTACCCCCATATAAAATCTCCTCTATCCAGATTTTCGTTTGCGCTTTCATTCTAAGGGAAAAAGCTCTGCCGGCGGGAGGGAGGACAGATTGCCCTTCTGTGAGAGTCGTAAGACAGCTTCGGACCATTTTCACAGGCCAGCGGACCATTTTCGCGTTCGAAAAAAGAAAAGGAGCCGCTCATCCGCAGATTTCTGCAAATGAACAGCTCCTTCTTTTTTTCGCTTACTCAGCAGCCATCTTATTCGTTAAACATCCCAGCTTCTCGATCTCCACAGTAACCTCGTCACCGGGCTGCAGATAAATCTGCTTCTCCGGCGGATACCCCATTACAACACCCTCGGGAGTCCCGGTAAGGATAATGTCGCCCGGCGACAGCGTCATGCAATGGGAGATGTAGCTGACAATCTGCCTGCAGTCAAAAATCATATCCGCGGTATTGGATTGCTGCCGCACTTCCCCGTTCACCGAACACTGGATATTCAGCAGGCCGGGATCGCCCACCTCATCCTTGGACACCACATAAGGACCAATCGGCGCAAACCGGTCGCAGGATTTGCCTGCAAGCCACTGGCTGGTGCGCGTCTGCAGATCCCTGGCGGACAGATCATTGGCGGCAAAATAGCCGAACACCGCATCCAGCGCCTCTTCCTCACTGACGTTCTTGACTGTCCGGCCAATGACAATGCCCAGCTCCGCTTCATAATCCACCTTCTGTGTGGAGCGCGGAAGCGGCACTTCGGCTCCGTGACCTGCCAGAGCGTTCGCGAACTTGCTGAACAGAATCGGGTATTCCGGCAGCGGCATTCCCGTCTCTTCAGCATGCCTGCGGTAATTCAGCCCGATGCAGATGATTTTGCCGGGATCGGCCACGCAAGGAGCGAATTCCAGCAGCTTTTCTTTTCTGTAAAAGGACATCGCCCCCTCCCCGCTCAGGGGCAGGCGGTCCACGAAATCACGCAGGCGGCACAGCGCCTCTTCCCCTCCATCCAGCACTTCTCTCAGCGTTACGGGCGGAGCCGCTGCCGCTTCTGCCGTCATGGCGCTTACCGCTGCTGCCACATCCAATATGCCCTCGTCTCTTTTTACGCCTAACCGCAATTCTCCTGATTCCCAAAAGTTCAAAAGACGCATTCCGCACTTCCCCTCTCCGCTATTAGTCTCAGCCCGCGAACAGATTAGCCCTTACTCCCTTGATTCCCGGGTTAGCCTTGAACAGTCCGCCTGCCAGCGGCCAGCGCTGCAGCTCCTCCTGGCTCATGCCGCTGCGTGCCGTGGTAATGTACAGCTCATCCAGATTGTGGCCGCCGAAGGCGCAGGAGGTTACAAGATTTGCCGGAACCTTGATCTTTCCGATTTGCTCTCCGGTATGCGGATTCCAGCGCGAGACACAGCCGCCATTCCAGTGAGCCACCCAGATCATGCCTTCGCTGTCAATGGTCATTCCGTCCGGTCCGCCTGCCCCTTGCGGGAAATGAACGGCTGCCCGGCGTCCGCTTACCGTGCCGTTATGGAGATCATAATCCAGCACATCCACACGCCGGGTCAGCGTATCTATGTAGTACATCAATCCACGGCTGTCATCCCAGGCCATCCCGTTGGAGATGCCTATGCCGGATAGCACCTGCCGCACTTCTCCTTCAGGCTCCATCACATACAGGCTTCCCGCATCCTTTTTGCCTTCCATGCTCATCGTGCCGAACCACAATCTGCCTCTGCTGTCGCATTTGGCGTCATTCAGCCGGTTGCCGGGAAGGCCGGTCTCTACCGCCGACAGCAATTCCAGCGGCTGATCCTCCTTGTACCGGTAAATCCCGTCCTGCAGCGCCAATACCCAGCCTCCGCCAGTGGCCGGAACGGCTGCGCTGACCATTTGGTCGAAGGCATAGATCCTCTCGCCGCGCGTCTTCACATCATAAGTCCGCAGCTCCTTGCCCTCAATATTGACCCAATGTAGTCTGTCCGCCTCCGGGTCCCAATGGGCGCCTTCGCCAAGCACTGCCTTTGCGTCAAGCACCAGTTCAGCCTGCTCTATCTCGATCAATGAAAATCCTCCTAATACACTCCAGAATATGACACTTCCCTTTCATTCTACCTGCGTGGGAATTAATTATCTACTATCATCCAATATGACCAAGGAAAACGAGCGGAACCGCGAGATTAGGCGAGGTGAGCTGAAATAACGGCAGAAGTGCCGTTGTTGGAGTGAGATTGGGCCGGATGAGCTGAAATAACGGCAGAAATGCGGTTGTTGGAGTGAGATTGGGCCGGACGAGCTGAAATAACGGCAGAAGTGCCGTTGTTGGAGTGAGATTGGGCCGGACGAGCTGAAATAACGGCAGAAGTGCCGTTGTTGGAGTGAGATTGGGCCGGACGAACTGAAATAGCGGTAGAAGTGCCGTAAATACTTACGAAATCATTTATTACTTAATCTTTGAATGCAGGAATTCAAAAAAAACCGTAAGCGATTGTCCTGCCAATATGACAGACGGTTGTCCAGTTTGGCATGATATGCTGAAGGCAACAACTGACAGAAGAGGTGTCCTATGAAATACGAATGGAAAAAGCAAGACAAAACGTTCTATCTCCCCGCTGCCGAGCCGGCGCTGATTACCGTGCCCGCCCATAACTACTTCATGCTCCAGGGTGAGGGCAATCCCAATGGCGAAGCCTTTGCCGAAGCAGTGGGGGTGCTGTATTCCCTTTCTTATGCCATCAAGATGCTGCCCAAAAAAGGTCCGGCACCGGAAGGCTACTATGATTACAGCATTTTCCCGCTGGAAGGTATCTGGGATTTAAGTGAAAAAGGACGCAAAGAAGCCGTCCTCAACAAGGACGAGCTGGTATACACGCTGATGATCCGGCAGCCGGATTTTGTCACCCCCGGACTTGCCGCTGAAATTATCGGGAAGGTGAAAATCAGCAAGCCGCACCCGCTCTTAAATACAGCCGCCTTCGGCAGCTCCGAAGACGGCTTAAGTGTACAAATGCTGCATGTCGGTCCTTTCGATGAGGAGCCGCACAGCTTTGAGAGGATGGAACAATACTGCATAGATCAAGGGCTGCGGCGGATCTCCCATGCCCACAGGGAAATCTACATCACGGACGCCCGCAAGACGCAGCCGCAGAAGATGAAAACTGTGCTGCGCTTCCAGGTATCCCGGGAGAGTTAGCAGATTATTATTGCAAGCTCTCGACCCCAGCCAGCTCTAGTGCCCGGCTGGCATGCTGCCCTCCGCCGAGGCATCCATCTTTTGGCGGCCCATGAAGCAAGCGGCTACTAGCGCCAGCAAGGCCGGAACAATAGCCCAGAGAAAGGTGCTAGTGATAGAGTAAGACAGCCCGCTAGTAATCTTGTTCAGAATTTCAGGCGGAATCTGAGCCCGTGTCTCCGGGGACAGCAGCGCATGCGGATCTTTGAAATTCATTGCCATGCCAGCAGCATCGCCGTTATTTGAAGAGAATACCTCTGCCAGCCTGGAGCTGAGATAATGGCTCTGAATGATGCCGAAGGTTGTAATCCCGATTGTCATGCCCAGTGAACGGAGGAAATTCAGCGTTGCACTGGCCGAGCCGCGCTGCTGTGGCGTCAAGCCATGAATCGCCGCCGTGCTGAGTACAGAGAACGATGCGCCGATACCAAGTCCGATGAAGATCATGTACAGTGTGACGAGCAGACGCGAGGATTCCGGGGACAGTGTTGCCACAAGGCCCGTCCCCACTACCAGCAACGCCAAAGTCGGGACCAGCAGACGGCGGTAGCTGGTCTTGGCCATCAGGAATCCTCCTGCCGTAGCCGTAACGACCGAGCCGACCATCATCGGCAGCAGCACCAGCCCTGAATTCGTGGCCGAGCCGCCAAGCACGCCCTGAATGAAGATAGGGATATACACTGAAGCAGCAATAAATGCCGCACCGCTGAATAAAGCACACAGGATGCTGGTGGCATACAATCTTTTTCTGAACAGGGCAAACGAAATAATCGGCTCCTTTGCCTTGGTCTCCGCGAATAGAAACAGTACCGTCAGGATGGCAAAAGCTGCGAACAAGCCCAGTATGAGCGCAGAGCTCCAGGCGTACTCTTTGCCGCCAAGCTCCAGTGCGAACATCAGGCTGATCACCGCGCCAAGAAGTGTTCCCGCACCCAGCCAGTCAATCGGATGCTTGGAGTGCTCCACCGACTCCCGGTAGAAGCTGACGACCATTACCAAAGCTATTAGCCCGAGCGGCAAATTGATGTAGAATACCCACTGCCAGGCGATATGGTCAGTAATGTACGCGCCAAGCAACGGTCCAAAGATGCTGGACAGCCCGAAGACCGCGCCAAAAGCTCCGCCAAGCTTGCCGCGTGTCTCCAGCGGAACGGCGTCGAACATGATCGCAAAAGCAATCGGCACCAGCGCGCCGCCTCCAATACCCTGAATGGCCCGGTAAATGGCCAGTTGGGTAATGGTATCCGCCGTACCGCACAGCGCCGAGCCGCCCATGAACACAATAATCCCGAAGATAAAAAACCTTTTGCGGCCGTACATATCCGAAAGCTTGCCAAAGATCGGCATTCCCGCCATCTCAGCTACAAGGTACGCAGAGGTAACCCAGACGAATTTGTCCATCCCGCCGAGTTCACCGACAATATTGCCCATCGCCGTAGCGACGATAGTGCTGTCCATGGAGGCCATAAGAATCCCCAGCAAAAGACCGGCAATCACGACGCCCAGATTGGGCGTTTTTTGGGCTGAGCTCACAGACTCCACTCCTTTATATCTTTTTTCTCATTAGTTAGTTACTTTTCACAGCTTTATCCGGTAGTTTACATTGGCGTTCTCATGAATCTCCAGTGATTGACGGTATTCCACCACATCAATATCACAGTCCGTGCCGATGATGACCCGGTTTCCTCTGACAATTCCCGCTTGCGTTCCCTGAAGTTCCACCTCGTCACCTTCAATTAGCCCAGCCGAGAAGCTGAACCGGCCCGGATGCATCAGCGATCCGCCAATTTTTCGTTTGATTGTAATGCTCCCCGCTCTGGCTTCAGCGGCACGGCTGGGACCGAACAGCGACAGCTCCACACTCTCCGCATTCAGCACCCCATCTACCTGAAGTGCACCCGTCAAACGGATTTCCTCGGCCTCGCAGTCCCCCGCTACGGACAAGCTTCCGGTTAATTTGATCTCTTCAATACGAAGATCGCTGCCTGCCCGAATCTCTCCTTGTCCACTCAAGGATTCACCGTCAATTCTTCCCTTCACAATGCATTCTCCGGTCAGCTTCATCTGCTCCATCCGCAAATTGCCATGAACCGAGGTTTCTCCCATCAGCTTCAGCTTTTGACAGTCCACATTACCATTAAACCTGCATTCTCCCATCACCTTCACATCCAAAAAGCTTCCGCCACTCATAGTAGAATTACCCAGAACCTTCAGATTTCTGCGCGCTGCTGTCTCATTCACCGATCTTCACCTCCTGTCCTACTACTGCTCCGGGATGCACGGTCAGTCCGGTACGGTATTCCACCCGCCCGATGCTGCTCCCTTGCCCGATAATCACTATGTTGCCTCTTATAACCTCGGCTGTGGTGTTCTCCACATCAATAAAATCGCCCTCAATATACCGTACATTCAATTCCGGTCTGAGTTTTGGAATGAGGCTGCCCGCCAGCTTGTTCAAGCCCCATGGGCTCCCTTGACGAACAACCAGGCTCTCCACATGTATCCCCTTCATCTTGGCTTGCCCCTGCAGCTTGAGATTCACACGTCCCGCGCTGAGCAAGCCGTCAATCGTAATCACTCCGTCGCCGGTGAAATCCTCCAGTTCGCAGTCGCCCTTGACATTGATGACCCCATTCAGACAGCAGCTCCCGCCCTGCAGACCACCTTCAACCGTTAGCATCCCGTCGTTCTTTATGGTATCTGCCTGCAGGCCGCCTTGTATTTTCAGGTTCCCGCTCACCTCCATTTCCTCCACCGCCAGACTTCCGCCGAGCTTGATTAGACCGTTGCCTTTAAAAGTTCTCGCTGTCACCGGTCCATTAATCCGGCCTACCCCATCCAGAATGACATTGTTGTACAGCCCTCCAGCCGCACCGCCAAGTCCCGCAAACTTTAAATCCGGCACATTTCCTTTGTCCATAACCTGCATCCTCCCCGATTTTACAAACTACTGCGTTCGTCTCCTATTCCGCAATTAAGATTGTATTCCATGTCAAAAGAGCGGACCTCCGCCTGAAGGATGATTTCAGTTCGGTCGGCGAACGTATTTGCTGCTTATTTCTTTTGTTCCGGCCCCCAAATTATTGCTGCGCCATCTCCAAAGCCAGCTTAACAAAGGGAGCGGACGAGAACGCTATTCCTCATTTCTGATTAAGATTAACTTGAAAAAAATAAAAAGGGCAGAAGTGGCGGAGGGGAAGTTTGGAACTGGAGGAGCGAACGCGTCCGCCTTTATGGTTGGATTTCTACCGCGAACAGCGGTTTAAATCAGGAAATCCAACCATAACAGCGGCCGGAAGTCCAAACATTCCCTGTAGCTACGACCAGACCCATTATGAAAATCTAAAGTTCAACTTAATCTACTCCTCTTAACAACCTCAAAACAAGTATGATATGATTGATAAGAACAAATGTTCTTATTTCGGTTGTAAAAACATTCCTTTTATTACCCTATATATACAATCGGAGGAGAGAGGAGAAAGAACATGAGTGAAGCAACTCACATTTATGACTTCTATAGAAGAGAGATCTATCGCATAGGGTGGAGGGTCCAATACCAGGCGAAGAAGGTCAGAACCAGAGAATGCCCTCTGTATGATTACGAGCCTTCGAATATCAATTTTGCCGCCATTTCCGAACAAAAAATATGGGTAGAGCAGCTTATGCAGGATTTACCCCCTCAAGGAAAAGTGATCATCGAAAAAATATATCTGAAGGGCCTTACCGAAGCGGAAGTGGCCAAGCAGCTAAATATCAGCCAACAGGCGGTGAACAAATGGAAACGCAAAATGATCCACCAATTATCTCAGATTTCGAATTGCTAGAATTGCTGCAGGCAGCCAAGCAAAAGGATACTTTTGCGATGCTAAAGCTCATCGAAATTTATAATGAAGATATTTTGCGCATCAGTGAGTACATTAAAATGCCCAAAGAAGACGCTATTTCTGCAATTATTGTTGAATTTCTGGATTTGCTTCAAGCAACTGAGGTGCCTGCGGGGTTATGCGATCAGGGAGATTCACTGTAATTTTTGACAATTCGAAAAAGAGCAGACAAGTCCTCTCAAGGAACTGTCTGCTCTCATTATCTGCTGCTTATCTAATATTCACAAGGCTTACTCCGCTGGCTTGTCCACACTGGAAGCTGCTGCTACCGGTTCGTTCGCCGTATCGTCAGACTCTTCCGCAGCGGCAGGCGGTGCAATCCGTACAATCAGCGTATCTTCAGGGGTGAGGATTTCCCAGCCTTCGTGCTTAGGAAGATCGGACACGAGCAATTGATCGCCAATCTCCAGGCCGCTGATATCCACATCAAAAGTGGCAGTCAGCTTATCCGGCAAGGTGCGGATATCCAGCTCATGCAGTTCGACCTGCTGAACGCCGCCGTTCTTCACGCCGGCAGGCTCTCCGCTGAAATGGAAAGGAACCTTGGTGTGGAGTTCAGCCTTCATGTCAATCTGGTGAAGATCCACATGGATCAGCTTGCGGGACAACGGCTGACGCTGTACTTCCTGAATCATCACATTTTTCGAGCCGGAGTCCGGTAATTCTACCGTAAGGATAGCATGCGGGTTTTTGCCCAGAATCTCGTTCAATGTTTTGGCTTCGGCTGCAAAGGACTGGCTATCTGAACCTGCACCGTAGACGACAACCGGTACAAAGCCTTTGCTCCGCTGTGAAGACGACGATCCGGATCTTTTTGTCAAACGTACTGTGGTATTCATGATAATTCCTCCTAAAAGTTTTGTTAGCATACGCACCCGGTCAGCATCTTACAAAACTGGCTTCGGGAGCATACGCTTAGTCTTGTCAGCTTAGCTGCATAGAATGATCTTCGAACAAAACTAGCTTCGGAAGCTTGGAGCATGGCTACATAATGGTCATCGAACAGAACGGGCTTAGGAAGCGTAGGCTTAGTTTTGTCAGCTTAGCTGCACTCGGTAGTTCCTCCAACAAAAAGCAAAGACCGATTAGATGTGTAGGTCTAATCAGTCTCCTTTTACCCATATTTGCCTACTGTGGGACAAGTATAGCACTGTGGACATAGCAAGTCAAAATAGGGGGATTTTCAATTTTAATCCAGATTTCTTTAAACTAAATGGCAGGCCACAAAATGTCCGCCGCCAGCGTCACGAAAGTCCGGAATTTGCGCCTTACAGATTTCCAGGGTAAACGGACAGCGGGTATGAAATTTGCAGCCGGAAGGCGGATTGGCCGGGCTTGGGATATCTCCCCTCAGCACAATCCTCTCCCGCTTCAGCTTAGGGATAGGTACGGGCACTGCCGAGAGCAGCGCCTTGGTGTAAGGATGCAGCGGACTGTGGAACAGCTCGTCCCGGGGGGCAGTCTCAACCATAGAGCCGAGATACATCACCCCGATCCGGGAGCATAAATGCTCCACCACGCTGAGATCATGGGAGATAAATAAATAGGCCAGCCCTTTGCTGCTCTGCAGCTTGCTGAACAGATTGATAATCTGCGCCTGAATCGACACATCCAGCGCCGACACCGGCTCGTCGGCAATGATCAGCTCCGGGTTCAGAATCAGCGCCCGGGCGATCCCGATCCGCTGGCGCTGGCCGCCGGAGAATTCATGCGGGAAGCGGTCGATATGGTAGGAAGACAAGCCGCACGCCGCAAGTGATTCCAGCACCAGCTCCCGTACCTCATCCTTGGAGCATAATCCATGATCCAGCAGGGCTTCTCCGATGGCATCGCCTACCCGCACGCGCGGGTTCAGCGCACTGTAGGGGTCCTGGAAGATCAATTGCATCTTCGGCCGCAGCAGGCGCAGCTCCGCTTGGGAGAGGCTATGGATATCCACTCCCTTGAACTTTACCTCGCCGTCCGTTTTTTCGGTCAGCCGCAGAATCGTGCGGCCGACTGTACTTTTCCCGCTGCCGGATTCTCCGACTAGACCAAAGGTTTCACCAGGCTGCAGCGTGATGCTGATATCATCCACGGCTTTTACATGTCCTACTGTGCGGTTAAGCAATCCCTGTCTGACAGGGAAATATTTCTTGAGATGATTCACTTCAAGCAACGGCTCAGACATGGGCCTCCACCTCCTCATACAGCCAGCAGGCAACCTTTTGTCCGCTGTCCAGCTCCTTCAACTGAGGCTGGCGGCTGCGGCAGACCGGCATGCAGTCTCCGCAGCGGTCGTGGAAATAACATGAAGCTTCAAGCTCAAGCGGACTCGGCACCTGGCCCGGTATGGAATACAGCTCTTCCAGACGCTGGCCCACCACCGGCTTCGATTTCAGCAGCCCCCTTGTATAAGGATGCTTGGGATTCTTGAACAGCTCCACAACCTCCCCTTCCTCGACAATTTTGCCGGAATACATCACTATAACGTAATCGGCCATTTCGGCAACTACACCGAGATCATGGGTGATCAGCAGAATGGACATCCCTGAGCTTTCTTTAAATTCCCGCAGCATATCGAGGATCTGCGCCTGAATGGTCACGTCAAGCGCCGTGGTCGGCTCATCGGCAATGAGCAGCTTTGGATTACAAGAGACGGCGACGGCAATCATAATCCGTTGCAGCATACCCCCGCTTAATTCATGGGGATAGCTGTCAGCGATCTGCTCAGGCCGCGAGATGCCGACCTGCTTAATCAGCTCTATCGCCCGTAGACGTGCTGCTTTCTTTTTCATTTTCAAATGCACCATCAGCGGCTCCATAATCTGCTCAGCGATCTTCATCACCGGATTGAGTGAGGACATCGGCTCCTGGAAGATCATGGCGATATCATTGCCGCGGATCGTTCTCAGCGTATTCCTATCCAGCTTCAGCAGATCTTCTCCCGCAAGCTCGATCTTTCCGCCGGTCACCTTCCCCCCAGGCTCCTCAACGAGGCCCATAATGGACATGGCGGTTACGCTTTTTCCGCAGCCGGATTCTCCGACAATACAGACCGTCTCTCCTTCGCGGACCCGAAAGCTCACGTTATCAACGGCGGTCACCTTTCCTTCTTCCGTATAGAACATGGTACTGAGACCTTCTATATTCATTAAATGCTTCATCTGCTGCTGGCCACCTACCTCTTCTGTTTCGGATCAAGCACGTCTCTGAGGCCGTCACCAAATATATTTATGGCAATAACCGTGGCAAAAATCGACAAGCCCGGCGGAATCCATAGCCAAGGATGATCCTGGAAATCTATCATATTGTTCGCTGCATCAATCATATTGCCCCACGTCGGCGTAGGTGGCATTACCCCCAGGCCGAAAAAGCTCAGCACCGACTCACTCAGAATCGCCCCGCCAATATTGAGAGTAGCCATGACGATCAGTAGCGGGACCACATTCGGCAGCAGATGGTTGAACAGCTTCCGCCGGTCGCGCAGACCCAGCACAGTGGCCGCCTGCATAAATTCGCGCTCCCGCAGACTGAGCATCTGTCCTCTCACCATCCGGGCGAGTCCCGGCCAATTCACAATGCTCAGCATCAGCATGACGATGTACATCCGGTAATCCGTCGGAACCTTCCATTCCGAGAGCAGCGCCCCGAAGATGAACAGCAGGGGCAGGCTGGGAATCGTCATTAGCAGATCGGCGATCCGCATAATGATCTGATCCGCGATGCCACGGTAATATCCGGCAATTGCGCCCAGCAAAGCGCCAATGAAAACAGACAGCACCATCGACGCAAGTCCGACAGTCAGCGAGATCCGTCCCGCCTGCATCACCCGGGTCAGAATATCCCGGCCGAGCGCATCCGTTCCCAGCAAGTGGTGCAAATTAGGCGCTTTGTTCATTAGCGCCATATTGATTTTATTATCGGTATAAGGCGAGAAGATCGGCCCGATAAAACACAGTGCAAACATAAACAACACAACCCCAAAGCCTGCGACTGCCAGCTTGTTTTTCATTAGTCTTCTCATCGACTGTCTGAACAGTGAAGAAGACTTCAGCGGCTGTACCCGCGGCTTACGAAGCTCAGTTAACTTGCTGTTAGCTGCCAAAACGGCATCCTCCTCCCTATAACCGGACGCGCGGATCGGCAACCCGGTATAGAATATCCGAGAGCAGCGTTCCGATGACGGTCAGAATAGCAATAAACATTGTAAAGCCCATAAGCAACGGATAATCCCGCAGTCCGAAGGATTTCATATACAATTGGCCGATGCCTGGCCAGTTGAAGATTTGCTCAATAATCAGCGATCCGCCGAACAATGCCGGCAGCTCGAAGCCTACCAGGGTGATTGCCGGCAGCAGCGCATTGCGGAGCGCATGGGTGAACAGCACCTTCTTCTCCTTCAGCCCCTTGGCCCGGGCCGTGCGGATATAGTCCTGCTTCAGCACATCAATCATATTGCTGCGGAAATAACGGGTTAATGAGCCGAGGCCGAGCAGGGTCATCACCACAACCGGAAGAGTCATATGCCGAACAACTTCCTTTACATACGCTATCCCTGTAGCATTGCTCCCGGTAGTAATCATCCCGCCCGGAGGAAGCCACTTCAGATCTACCGCCAGAATCTTGATCAGGAACAGGCCTATGAAAAAGGACGGCAGCGACATCGCGGCAAAGATAGCCACCATGACCAGTGTGTCGAACCAGGAATACTGCTTATAAGCAGAGATCACGCCGACAATTACCGCAATCACCCAGGTAAGAAAGGTGGACACGGCAGCCAGCAAAAAAGAATTCCAGATATAATCGCCAAACAACTGAAGCACCGGCTTCTGCTGGGCAAGCGAATATCCGAAATCCCCGTGAAACGCATTGTTCATCCAGATGCCATAACGCTCAAGCACCGGTTTGTTAAGGCCGTAGATTTCCCGCAGCTCTGCCTTCCGCTCTGCCGTCAGCTTGATATTTCCTGTAATAAAATCACCTGGCGTCGAGGCATACAGGCAGAATATGAGCAGTGAGGCCGCGAACAGAATAATGAGCATATACAGCAGTCTTTTCGTCAAATAGGTACTCATGACCCGCTCCTTATGGATCATCCCCTACCATTACAGCAGGGGACGAATGTGTTGTTATTTCAGCGAATTATTTCAGAGTCCACTGCGGCAGGCTTCCGGCAAGTCCGATGAACGGGCTGACCGTCAGATTCTGAATGCGCCCATTGTAGGCGTAGACTGTTTTTTTGTAGCTGGTGAACAGGATCGGCAGTTCGTCATTGAAGAGCTGGTACAGCTCTTTGTAGACAGCCTTGCGCTGCTCAATATCGGTAGTTGCAAGTGCCTTGTTGTACAGCTCAAGGAATTTCGGATTGTCATAGTCGGTGATTTCCCCGTCAAAGAACTGCATGAACCCGTCAGCCGGATCAGTCAGCATACTGGTCGAGAAAGATACCAGATCGTAGTCTCCGCCTTCCACCTTCGACACCAGCGAGTTAAAGTCAGCAAATACTTCCGGCTGGAATTCGATGCCGAGCGCAGCGAAGTTCTCCTTGGCTACAGCAATGAAAATATCGGTGTTCTTGCTCTTGGAGCCGAGATAATGGATCGACAGCGGTTTGCCGTCCTTCTCACGGATGCCATTCGCGCCAACTGTCCAGCCCGCCTGATCCAGCAGCCCTTTGGCTTTTTCCGGATCATATTTGTAAGGGTTGATGCCTTCTTCTGTATAAGCCCAGGAGATCGGCGATGCCGGAATGTTGGCAATGGAGCCGGCTCCCTGCTGCGCATCCACATAAATGCTCTGACGGTCAAGACCATACATAATCGCTTGTCTGACTTGCTTATCCTTAAGCTGCTCATGCTTCAAATTGACCTGCATATAGCCGTAGGTGCTTGGTGTGTAAGGAATGATATTCACAAAGCCGAGCGCCTTCAGCTTCTCGATATTCTCGTCCGTTGCACTAAAGGAGGCATAGTCAACCTCTCCTGTCTCCAGGAACTGCCACACATCGCCTTCAGAGGTTTTATAGATGAAATGCTCTGTCTTCGGTTTGCCCTTGAAATAATTCTCATTGGCTATGAGACGCACTTCCTGTCCGGGCAGGAATTTCTCCAGCTTATAAGGCCCGTCGCCGAGCGGCTTCTCATGCAGCTTCTTGATATATTCCAAATGGCCGAAGTTGTAGTCCTTGCCGTAATAAGCTTTCGAGAGCACATTGGAGCCAAGTGTTACAAGTGCCGTAGCATTTGGTTTCTCCAGTGTCACTGAAATGGTCTGCGGATCAATGACCTTGATGCCATCGACGGTTTTGGCTGTGCCTTCTTTATAGGCTTTGCCGCCTTTAACATTCAGTGAGGGCAGTGAAGAGCCGCCGTCATAGGCTTTGTCATATTGAAGGGTCCAGGTAAAAGCAACATCATCCGCAGTGAGCGGCGAGCCGTCGCTGAATTTCAGGTCTTTTCTCAAATGAAAGGTATATGTAAGCTGATCCTCCGATACATCCCAGCTCTCGGCAAGCTCCGGCGTAGGAACACCTTTGTCATCTACCGTTACGAGTGAAGCATACAGCAGGGAAGACACGTTGCCGTCATAGCCGCTCTCCTGAAAATAAGGTGTAAACGCCCCGCTCGGATCTGTAAGGCCGACAATGATCGTATCTGTTCGGTTCTTGGCAACTTCCGGGAGCTTCGCCAAATCAGTGGCGGTAAAAGGCTCGCTCAGCGCGCCCGCCGGAACAGCTGCCGGGGATGCCGAAGCTTCTGTGCCCGCCGTTGCTCCCGCATCAGCCGATGCCGTTGCCGCCGCCGTGTTATTCCCGGTTGCAGCGTTGGAATTGCCGTTGTCCGAGCAGGCCGAGAGCGCAAGTGAACCCGCAATCAGTAAGGAGGACAATAAAAACATGCTTTTTCTCATAAAATCATCTCTCTTCTCTCCATTTGTGTAATACAATAATTCCTACCCGCTAAGTATGATTAAAGACCGATAGTTCACATTATAGAAAGTATTCTCTGTTCTGTAAAGAGAGAACTTATAAAAAATTCTTTATTAACAGAATTACAAACAATTTTATGCAAAAAAATAAGCCCGAAAATCCTCTGTTGCAGAGAATTCCCTGGCTTTAATCCTGGCCAAATGGCTGTGGGCTCTTATTTCAAATATTCAAACAACTGCTCGTTCATCCGGTGAATTCCCTCCAGGCGCAGGCTGTAGGCGGTGACGTTCTCCCCTTCGATGTAAGCATGAAGCAGACCGGCGCAGCGGAGACTGAAGATATGGTCATGGACGATCCCTTTGGAGATACCGGCTTGCTTCACGATCTCTGTAAAGGTTTTGCGCTCGCCGCCGAGCGAATGCAGAATCTTCAGGCGGCTTTTTTCACCCAGACTGCGGATGGTCCTGTACATATAAGGCGATATTTCTTCATCCGCTATAGAGATTCTTGCCGCGTAATGGCAAATCGTGAGCGGCCCGAAGCTGTAAATAATGTTGACTGGCTGAAAATGATATTGCGGAATCAGCACCAGCTTCTTCAGCCGGTCCGCCGGCAGGAAATAAAACCCGTTCGTCGTCTTATTAATAAAATCGGCAGTAGGGTTCACGCTCAGCTCCTGCTGACGCTCCTCCGTGTGCTGCCGCAGGCTGCTGATCACAGCGTCATTGCTGCCGTGGAAATATTGCCGGTTCCACTCTGATAGCAGAAAATGCATCCTGCTGCGGAATTGTTCCATTTGTCCCGGAAATACGCTGACATATTCGGCAAGGGTCTCGTACATTTCTCCTACCGTCAAGCCTTCCAGCCAGCCCAGCACATTGTCCACACTTCCTTTGGCTGGACACTGATAGATCAGCAGATTCAGCAGCTTCCACTCATTGTCCAGCTCCGTCTCCGCAAGCGTGGATAACAGCTCCGGGCTAAGGCGGCGCGACACCTCAGAGGACCATGACGTGCCCAGATCAATCTTTTTATTCGATTTCTTGCATATAAATGTATGTATGCTGCTCACTAATTCATACACCGGCTCAAATTCAACCCTAACCTCGTACTCCACGGTCATTCCTCCTGATGCAACTTCTTTTCACTACAGCGTTAGTGTCTTAATATTATGGTATTTCACGGCGTATACGCAAGCGCACAAGTTCTCCCGGCCCATAAGCCTACCACTCTGCATCTCGCTTTTTCGTGGCTAGGAGAGTAAAATAAAGGCACATTATTCGATTGGAGTGAAGGATAAGATGGGACAAATCAAACAGGGAGAAGGACGTTTTTATATTGCTGGTGACGGTAAGGACCTTGCCCAGATCACATACAAGACGGATAAGACAACGGGGAATTTGGTGATCGACCATACCTTTGTCTCGGAAGATCTGCGCGGCCAAGGTGCCGGAGAGAAGCTCGTGCGGGCGGTTGTGGATAAAGCGCGCGCAGAGCAGGTTAAGATTGTGCCAGTATGCCCCTATGCGGTTCATCAATTCAAAAAGCATGCAGAGTATGGGGACGTGCTGAGCGAGAATGGGGATAGGCCCTAATACACAGGCTGTGCCAAGCTGATGCTTGGGCACACATTCAGGAGGATATGCGCTTGACTACAACAGAAACATTAAAAGATATAGAGGAATTGCAGCAGCGCTGCGAGCAATATGAAGGAATTACCCTGAAGCTCAATTGGGAAATGCTGCGGCAGCCGCCGGCAGCCGGTGGAGCCGAGTGGCTGGTGACTTACGAGGATGATAAGCTGGTAGGATTCATAGGCCTGTACGGGTTCGCCAGCGAAATGGAAATCTGCGGGATGGTGCGGCCGGGATACCGGCGCCGGGGCATATTCACTTCCCTGTGGCAGCGGGCGCAGAGCATCATCAAGCAGAACAATGTCACTACACTGCTGCTGAATGCTCCAGCCTCCTCGGCTTCGGCTTCAGCCTACCTGAAGACGCTGCCGCTGGAATTTAGCCATGCTGAATACCAGATGAAATGGGATGGCGCTTCAGCACCACAGGGCTCCATGGAGCCGAGCTCGGCTGCGGGGACCGTAGTGCTGCGGCCCGCGCGCGAGGACGAAACTCCTATTCTTATCGAGTTGGACTGCGAAGGGTTCGACATGTCCAAGGAGGATGCCGCAGTAATGTACGAGCACCCTCTGCAGGACAATCAGCAGGAGCAGATCATAATCGAAATGAACGGACAACCCGCCGGCAAGATGCGGCTGTATACAGAGGATAACGAAACCTGGATCTACGGGCTCACAGTAGCCAAGAAGCTGCGGGGACTCGGCATCGGCCGAAGTACGCTTCTGCAGACGATTGAACGTGAGCGGCGGAATTATAACGGCGTGAATCTGGAGGTTGCCCTCCACAATCCAGGCGCGCTGAAGTTATATGAAAGCTGCGGCTTTGTCATTCTGAACAAGCAGGATTATTACCGTTATATCGGCTGACCTGCCGTAGATTGGTGAAGCTGCTGAGATGCAGCTCCCCCACGGAGAGCACTCTTTCTCTTGGCGAACGGCCCGGAGGAAGGGTACTTTTTTTAGTGAGAACCGCTCCGGTTACATCACGCCATACCCCCGGATTACTTGCTCATCCTTCTCATTTCGGCGTTCCCCATATTTCTGCATACGTTCCGCCGACTCTTCCCGCAGCAAAAACACAGACAACAGCCGCACATAATCCAACGATTCCTGTAGCGGAATTCCCACGCCATCGAAGATAGATTTGCGTCCGTCCAGCAGAGAATAGACCTCCACCGTTTCAGCCGGTTGGCCGTAGGCCTTATGGCAAAACACGTTGGCCATATGCAGAAAACCGGTAATAACCTCCTCATTCCCGTTCACCATAAACTTCTGAATGCTCAGGCAACGCCCGGGAACCGCCGCGTTCCAGCCTAGTTGAAAAATCATCGCCAGCTCAATATCCAGCTCCGGCACCGGCACATGCCACTGCTCATACAGCAGCACGGGAACCTCCTGCAGATGATTGCCGGATACGATCCGCATCAGTTCATCGGCGATTCCTGTCTTCACGTCCCAGTAGTGCATCAGGGAAGGAAAAGCATCTCCTCTGGGAGGCCAGCGGCGCTCCAATAGAAACTGGATCGGCGTTTCCTGGCGCACCTCAGGCTGCAGGCTGTAAAAGTCATTCAGCGTATGCCCAACCGCATACTGGACCTGCTGCCTCCAGCGCGGAAGACCGGTGGCCGCTGCTCCGCTGCCGGTATTCTCCGCTCCGCCCAGCATAATATGCTCCATGCGGAAATCATTAAGCCGGATGTATCGTACAGCCGCCCCCTCCCGGTTGCCTGCCGCCCAGCTACCCGCTGCGCCGCCCATCCTTAAGAAACCGCCGCGCAGGCTTCGATAAATTGGCGGCCGAAGGTGCGGCAGGTTTCTTTTTCTGTTGCGTTAGGACCATACTCAATCTTCAGGCTGTCCTGCAGAAGCTCCGCGCCGCGCTCCTTCAGCTTCGCCTCGATCTGATCCACGGCACCGCAGTATATTTCATATCCGGTATCTCCGCTTCCGAAGGCGGCTGCCTTGCAGGCTGTCAGATCCAGCTCATCCAGCTCTTCGTAGAAGTCCAGGAATTCATCGGGCAGCTCTCCGTCGCCCCAGGTATAAGCGCCCAGCAGCACGCCCTCATATGCTTTTATCTCATCCGCGTTGCAGTCAGTGACCGATTTCATTACAGCCTCACCACCCGCTTGGCGTATTCCCTCCACAATCAGTTCAGCGATCTCTTCCGTATTGCCAGTCAAGCTGGCATAGACCACAAGCACCTTAGCCATGATCGGTTCCTCCCAAGTAAACATTAAATTTAAACCAAGTTTGAACAACTTCTTTATTATTTTATTTGATAATGATTCTCATTGTCAACAGACAATAACAAGAAAACGCGAACCCCTGTCCTCAAAACCAGACAAGAGCCTCGCGTTCACTGTTGACCTATTCATTTTTTTGTTGGTAGAGCTACTCTTCTAATATGCCCCTTCCAGCAGCGTAATGCCGTTGCCGTCCGGGTCGCGGAAATTCATTTCCTGACCTCCGTATTCCATCGTCGCCGGCGGCTGACAATCCAGTCCTCTCGCCTTGAGCTGCTCATAGGTCTCATTCAGACTGCTGCAGGAGAATACCAGATTTACCACTCCTGTAGTATGCTTGCCCCATTTGTTCTCATCCCAGATGATCAGCCCAGGCTGTCCCTTGTCAAAGCCAAGCTTCGCCCCGTCGGAATTGCCATAACCCTCAAAAGGCACAGGAATCCCCAGCACCTCCGTGTAAAAAGCTACCAAAGCAGCCGGGTCCTTAGTATACAAATTTGTGCCTTCAAAAGCTGAAATCATCTATTCTCTCTCCTTCGCGATCATATTCTTAGCTGCGCGTTCGCCCGCTGAATACAGCTTAACAGCTGCCGCTCATCTTGTATTGCAAAAAAACGACATTCACCTCCGCGCATGAGCCAAGGCTTCCAGCGGTGTTCTCCCCGCAAATTTCTTAAAGCTGTTGATCAAATGCGACTGATGGCTGTAGCGGTAGTTGTATACCACATCCTGCATAACCATTTTGTGCGGGGAGGCTTGATACAGATCAAGCCATACATTCTGAAAGCGCACAAGGTCTGCTGTCTTTTTGGGGGAAAGACCGATATATTCGCGAAAAAGCCTCTCAAGCTGGCGGCTGCTTATCCCTGCATTATTCTCAAGCTCTCCGGCGGTAACCACGCCCTTCTGCTTCAGAATGCTATAAACGGCGTTCATCAGGCTGTTATTGCTGCGCCAGGAATTGTCCAAGCGTCTTAGCAAATATGCTTCCGCAGCAGCGGCCCGCTCAGAGAAGGTATGTAAAGCGTGCAGCCTTTGTCCCAATTCTTCGCGGAAGGAAACGAAATACTGCTCGGCAGGAACATGAACATTCAGAACATCCCGGAGATGCTCGTCCGCAAACAAATGTACCGCCCAGAAATGAAAACGAATGGCAAAGATCAGCTTGCCGTTAGACTGCGCAGCTCCTCCGGCTTCAAACGGAGTGTCATTAATTCCGCAAAAGATTCCGCCGGCCTCACCTGTTGCAGCATCCCATTCCCATATAATATCCATACAAGTATCCGGAATAATCGTCTCCGGCCCCGCAGACTGGAGGGCTGCTCCGTCCAGCGGTGTCTGTGGCAGAGGTGCATGGGCTTGCTTCCGGGACGCGCTTCCCCAGAAACAGCGGATATACGGCCGCAAGGCTTTGCAGGGCAGGTACTCGCCGGCCGCAGCCGGATTTGAAGTAATCGGATAATACAGCTCCGAAAGGTCAAACATCAGCTTCCGCCTCCAATCTTCCAGGGTATCCATAGAGATAAACGCACTTTCTTCTGATCATACACAATCACTGAGAGAAGCGCCAGAACATAGCCATGCATAGACCGCTGCAATGTCCCGGAATTCACTCGAAACTACTATACCCGGACCCTCTTTGGGGCAAAATACGAATAGTCGCAGCTTTGCAACCATTTTGTTTGTAGCAGCAAGGCTAAATGATGTACAATAAAGGCTAAATGACTTTTTGAAGGATGGATAATCATGTATATAGCAAGTGACTGGAAAGACTATGAAGTGCTCGACACCGGAGGCGGAGAAAAGCTGGAACGCTGGGGAGATGTCGTGCTGCGCAGACCGGACCCGCAGATCATCTGGCCGCTTGCGGGCGAGACGGCCAAATGGCGCGAAGTGCACGGACACTATCACCGCAGCTCAGCCGGCGGCGGGCAATGGGAAATGAAGAAAGCCATTCCAAGCGATTGGAAAATCAGCTACGGCAAACTGAAATTCCATCTTCGCCCAACCAATTTCAAGCACACGGGTCTATTCCCCGAGCAGGCCGCCAACTGGCGCTGGATGATGGACAAGATTGCCGAGGCGGGCCGTCCGATATCGGTGCTTAACCTGTTCGCTTACACCGGCGGTGCAACCGTGGCTGCGGCCAGCGCAGGAGCTTCTGTGGTGCACGTGGATGCAGCCAAAGGCATGGTCCAATGGGCTAAGGAAAATATTCAGCTCTCCGGCCTCGCCGAACGGCCGGTCCGCTTCATCACCGACGACGTATTCAAATTCGTGCAGCGTGAGCAGCGCCGCGGCAGCAAATACGACGCGATCATTATGGACCCTCCATCCTACGGCAGAGGTCCGGGCGGCGAAATGTGGAAGCTGGAAGCGAGCCTGTATCCCTTCCTTGAGAGCTGCATGGAAATTATGAGCGACAGACCGCTCTTCATGCTGATCAATTCCTACACGACTGGTATTTCACCGACCGTTTTGCGCAACATGCTCTCGATGACAATGGGCAAACGTTACGGCGGCAAGCTGACCTCCGGCGAAATCGGCCTGCCGATTACAGCCTCCGGAATGAACCTGCCTTGCGGAATTCTGGGCCGCTGGGAGGCGTAAGCCATGACACCGATAGTACCCGAGTCCGGCGGCGGGAGCTCCCGCTTCGAAATCCTGTACGAAGACAACCATCTGCTTGGCATTGTGAAGCCCGTGAATATTCCCGTGCAGGAGGATGCCACAGGAGACCCGGACCTGCTCAGCCTGCTCAAAGAAGATGTGAAGGAACGCTTCAACAAACCGGGCAATGTATACATGGGCCTGGTACACCGTTTGGACCGCCCTGTCGGAGGCGCGATGATCTTCGCGAAGACCTCCAAGGCTGCTTCACGGCTGTCGGAGAGCGTCCGCTCCCACAACCTGAGCAAAGTATACCTGACCGTAGTTCACGGCAAGCCTCCGGCTGCACAGGGCCGTCTGGTCAACACATTGCTCAAGGATGCCAAGACCAATACGGTAACCATTGTCCGCCCCGGAACGCCCGGCGGCAAGGAAGCCATTCTCGATTATACGGTGCTTGGCAGCGCCGAAGGCTACAGCCTGCTGAAGATAGACCTGCTCACCGGACGTTCCCATCAGATCCGCGTCCAGCTCAGCGGCATCCGCTGTCCGCTCTACGGCGACCAGAAATACGGAGCCGCAGTGAACAAGCCGGGGCAGCAGATCGCTTTATGGTCTGCGCTTGTGGGCTTCCCGCATCCCGTAACCAAGGAAGAAATAAAGCTGATCTCGCTGCCGCCGCAGACCCATCCGTGGAGCTTGTGGCCGCAGCATCAAGTAGAAACGGCTGTGCCGTCCATAAAAGGACGGTATCCGTTTCAGCGAGAAATAGAAGGATAAAGTATAACGTGAAACTTATACTTTCTTATATTTATGCAAAAGCAGGCCATCCGTTAGGAGGCCTGCTTATTATGCGTGCTGATATCTTAGGATGCAGACCCCTCCGGGGCCTGAGCCACCGCGAGCTTCCCCATTAAGTAGATCAGAAGCTGCTGGTTATGGGAGGAGATGGGGTCCAGCACCTCAGCAAAAAAATCACTGCGGATCTGGAGGCCGCGCTCCGTCTCTATTTTGCCAGTCTCCGTGATGCTTACCCACACAATTCGCCGGTCAGCCGCATCACGTTCACGGACAATCAGACCATGCTTCTCCATCCGGTCCAGCAGCATTGTTACTGCCGCCGGGCTGGTCGCCAGATGCGGAGCCAGATCGGAAGGCTTCATCGCGTTACGCTCCTGCAGCAGCTCCAGTACGGTAAGTTGGGCATCTGTAAGTGTAGGGGCAAGGTTGCTGTCCATGTGTAGCTTATAGTCCTTTAATATCTTATGCCAGATCTTACTGAATTCAGTGGCGTGCACACGTATTCCTTCCTTTCTTGCGGACCTCTATCCGGTATATCTACATTTTCGCGAGAAAAATTCCATTTCCTGCAAAAGAAAAAAATAATTCGCCGGCATAATTTTTAATTAAACCATAAACGGCGCCCGGCTTCTCCTTAAAGAGCAGTCAGGTGCCGTTTATTTATGCTATAAAAAGTGGTTAACCCGCTTATAAAACCGCCGGGAACAGGCTGATAATCTCGTCCTTTTTCTCTACGGCCACCAATTGCTTGCCAATTGAGCGCCGTTCGCCAAGCGGTGCCGATTCGGAGGAGAAGCTATGTACTGCTCCATCACGGGTAATCGCCGTAAGCTCCAGCGGTTCGCGGCAATAGAATGCGCCGGACAATCTGCTGCCGTTTGGCTTGATGCGTTTGCCCTCCTTGAATTCGAAGGTTGGCATGCCTTTGCCGCCGCGGCTCTGTGAAGGATAATCCAGCAGCAGTGTGCGTTTGGCATAGCCAAGCTCGGATACAACCAGGATTTCGCCCTCATCTTCACTTACCCAGAAGCAGGAAACGACTTCATCGCCTTCCCGCAGTTGAATGCCTCTTACCCCGCTGGCCACCCGGCCCATAGGATTAACTTCATTTTCCTTGAAACGGATGCACATGCCCTCGCGGGTCACCAGCACAAGCTCCTTGTCCCCGCTGCTCAGGGCCACTGTAATGATCTCATCACCTTCAGCCACCTTGCAGGCGGCAACAGCACCGGAACGGCTCGTAGAGTACTCCTTGAGCTCCGTACGCTTTACCTGGCCCTTGCTGGTGACGAAGACCAGGCTGGCCTGCGGATCTTCCAGATTGCCTACCGGCAGGATGCTGACGATTCCGTCACCTTTGGCGAGGCTGATTACGTTCACAATCGCCGTGCCCGGATCTTTCCATTTGAACTCTGGAATCTGGTGTACAGGAAGCAGGAAGTATTGCCCCTTGCGGGTAAATACCAGCAGGCTGTCACGTGTGTTCAGATCCAGCAGCTTGACTATATGATCTCCTTCCTTGACCCCTGAGGCATGGCGTTCGCCCCCCGAACGGGTGAAGGACAGCATGCCGGTCCGTTTGATGTACCCGTCGGCTGAAAGAGCGACGAGAACATCCTCGGCGTTCACCAGTACTTCAAGGCTCACCTTCAGTTCTTCCACTTCACCCTGAATGAGCGAGCGGCGGTCAATACCGTATTTGTCGCGGATTTCAATCAGCTCTTTACGGATGACGGCGATCAGCTTCTTGTCGCTGTCCAGAATGGCCTGCAGTGCGGCAATCCGCGCTTGCGTTTCATCCAGTTCCTTCTGGAGCGAGTGAATCTCCAGATTGGTCAGTCTGTAGAGCTGCAAGGTAAGGATGGAATCAGCCTGGCGTTCGCTGAAGCCGAACATCCAGACCAGATTGTTCTGAGCATCCTGGCGGTTCTTCGACGCCTTGATCGCGGCAATGACCTCATCCAGAATGTTCAGCGCCTTAACCAGTCCCTCCAGGACGTGAGCGCGGTCCTCCGCTCTCTCCAGATCGAACCGGGTGCGATGGGTTACCACCTCGCGCTGATGGGCAATGTAGGCCTCCAGAATCGCTTTGAGGCCAAGCTGCTGTGGAGCTTTGTTGACAATCGCCACCATGTTGAAGTTATAGGTGACTTGCAGATCGGTTTTTTTGAGCAGGTAGGCCAGAACCCCTTGGGCATCGGCTTCCTTCTTAAGCTCGACTACAATTCGCAGGCCGTCGCGGCCGCTCTCGTCACGGACCTCGGCGATGCCTTCGATTTTTTTCTCCAGACGGATATTCTCCATCGAGGTAACCAGCCGTGATTTGACGATCTGGAACGGCACCTCAGTGATGACAATCTGCTGCTTGCCGCCGCGCAGGTTCTCGATCTCGGTCTTGGAGCGCAGATAGATGCGCCCTTTGCCGGTGCGGTAAGCGTCCATGATGCCTTCGCCGCCCATAATTGTACCGCCTGTCGGGAAGTCAGGACCTTTGATGAAGGTCATGATGTCTTCAAGCGCAATATCCGGCTTCTGCATAACTGCGATACAGGCGTCGATTACCTCGCGTAGGTTATGCGGCGGAATTTCCGTAGCAAATCCGGCGGAGATTCCGCTGGTCCCGTTGACCAGCAGATTCGGAAAACGCGAGGGAACCACTACCGGCTCCTTAGCGGTATTGTCAAAGTTGTCCTTGAACAGCACGGTGCGCTTCTCGATGTCGCGCATCATTTCCATGGCGATTGGGGACAGCCGCGCCTCTGTGTAACGCATCGCTGCCGCCGGATCATCGTCCATCGAGCCCCAGTTCCCGTGTCCGTCTACAAGCACATGGCCCATCTTCCAGGGCTGTGCCATCCGCACCATGCCTTCGTAAATGGAGGAGTCCCCGTGTGGATGATAATTCCCCATTACATCCCCGACCGTCTTAGCGGACTTGCGGTAGGGCTTGTCCGGGGTATTGCCCGAGTCGTACATGGCATACAGAATCCGGCGCTGTACGGGCTTCAGCCCGTCGCGGACATCCGGAATCGCCCGGTCCTGAATTATATATTTGGAATACCGGCCAAAGCGGTCACCGACGACCTCTTCCAGAAAAGCCGGCGAAAATTGTTCTGATAAACTGCTCATTCGCTCACCTTCTGTTCCTCAATCTGTCCAACATTTTTAAACCTTGGTGAATCTAACGCTCCACTGACGGAATATCATTCTGGGGTATATTGCCGTTCAAAAGAACAAGCTGAGTAGATTGGTGTCCAGCGTAACTCCGGGGAATGTTTGGACTTCCGGCCGCTGTTATGTTTGGATTTCCTGATTTAAACCGCTGTTCGCGGTAGAAATCCAAACATAGCCTATGCTTACGATGCCAGCTTTCCTACGGAAAGCTCTCAGGCGGACGCTACCGCTCCTCCAGTTCCAAACTTCCCCTCCATTACTTCCCACCAATCAGCTTCGCTTTATTCTTCAGAACCTGGCAAAAGCAAACCCCAGAGAATATTCCCTTTGCTTCGCTAGAAGGAATCACCAAAAAATTAAAAACAGCGGAAGTAATCGTCACTGCCCAAAACCCCTTCAGACAAATGACGATTTACTCCACGATCTCCGTGAAATCGACATTCTCGACAATCCAGCGTTTACGCGGGTCGACCTTATCGCCCATCAGTGTGGATACGCGACGCTCCGCCTTGGCGGCGTCCTCGATCTGCACCTGCAGCAGGCTGCGCGAGTCCGGATTCATCGTGGTCTCCCACAGCTGCTCGGGATTCATTTCACCGAGTCCTTTGTAACGCTGCAGCTCAAAATTCTTGCCGAATTCCTTCAGATAGTTCGCGAGCTCCTCGTCGCTCCAGGCATAACGCACCGTCTCCAGCTTGCCCGATTTGCGCGTCAGCTTGTACAGCGGCGGCTGGGCGATGTATACCTTGCCCGCATCTATCAGCGGCTTCATATAACGGTAGAAAAATGTCAGCAGCAGCACCTGAATATGCGCTCCGTCGGTATCGGCGTCGGTCATAATGATGATCTTGGAATAATTGCTGTCTTCTACGGCAAAATCCGGCCCGATCCCCGCACCGATGGAGGAAATAATAGCCTTGTATTCATCGTTCTTAAGGATATCCAGCAGCTTGGCCTTCTCGGGATTCATCGGCTTTCCCTTCAGCGGCAGAATCGCCTGAATCTTGGAATCACGCCCCTGCTTGGCCGAGCCTCCGGCGGAATCACCTTCGACAATGAACAGCTCCGTACGCGTCACATCCTTGGACTGCGCAGGTGACAGCTTGCCGCCAAGGTTCGAGCTCTCGCTGCGTTTTTTGCCGCTGCGGATCTCATCGCGGGCTTTACGCGCCGCTTCCCGGGCCTTGGAGGCCTGAATCGACTTCTTCAGCAGGCTTTGCGCCACCTGAGGATTCTCTTCCAGGAAACGCGCCATATTCTCGGATACGATATAATCCACGGCGCTGCGGGCAGAAGCGCTGCCGAGCTGATCCTTGGTCTGTCCGACAAATTCCACCTCGGCCATCTTGACGCTGATGACCGCCATCATGCCTTCGCGCAGATCATTGCCTTCCAGGTTCTTGTCCTTCTCCTTGAGCAGTTGTGTCCGGCGGGCATAATCGTTCAGCACCCGGGTGTAGGCTGTCTTGAAGCCCGTCTCATGTGTACCGCCGCTTCGGGTCGGAATAGAATTGACGAACGAAGCCAGGGTCTCGGTATAACCGGCATTATACTGCAGCGCCACCTCAACCTCGATATCGTCCTTCTCCGCGCTGAAATGAATCACATCATGCAGCACGTCCTTGCCTTCATTAAGGAACTGAACGAACTGGCTGGCCCCGCCTTCATAAAAGTACTCATCCTGGCGGCCGCTCCGCTCATCACTAAGGTTAATGCGCAGACCGGAGTTCAGAAAGGCAATTTCCTGCACCCGCTCCGCCAGCGTATCGTAGTTCAAGGCTATGCCGTTTGCAAAGACGCGAATATCCGGCTTGAAGGTGATCTTCGAACCGGTCTTATTCGTATTTCCCAGAATTTCAAGGCCGGTCACAGGCTCACCGACATGTTCTTTTCCATTGCTGTCCACCCAATATTCGAAGCGCTGGCGATGGATTTTGCCTTCCCGGTAAATCTCGACCTCCAGCCATTCGGACAGCGCATTGGTCACGGAAGCGCCTACGCCATGCAGTCCCCCCGATTTCTTGTAGCCGGAACCGCCAAACTTACCGCCCGCATGCAGAATGGTAAATACCACCTGCGGCGTTGGCACTCCTGTCTTGTGCATTCCGGTCGGAATCCCGCGCCCGTTGTCCAGAACGGTTACTGAGCCGTCCTTGCGCAGTGTAATATCAATCTTTGAGCAAAACTTAGCCAAATGTTCATCTACCGCATTATCCACTATTTCCCATACAAGATGGTGCAGTCCCGAGGAACTCGTACTGCCGATATACATGCCGGGCCGTTTGCGTACCGCAACCAGACCTTCGAGCACTTGAATGTCGTCAGCATCGTATCCAGTCCGGGCGTCTTCGCCGTTCTTGGAGACTTTTGCAAACATGTCGATCTGTTCGAGCATTCATGCTCCTCCTTCTTTTTCTCTCTACCCTACGAAATGCAAACAAACGTTTCGTTCACTTTGTACATTCTAATTCAAAATATCCCGTTTCGTAAAGACGGCGAAGGAAATGATCACCGAAACGGCTCCCCAAACGGCCAATACAGCCATGGAAAAAGATAATGTCATTCCCTCAATCGGCGCGGGCGTTCCCGCCAAATATCCGGTCAGCCCCAGGTTGACCATAAATAAATATTTCGCCGTGCTCCAGGCCGAGGCCATATTGGTCAGAATCGTGCCGGCAATCAGCGCCGCCATCATCACCACGATACTTGCAGCCGTGCTGCGTACCAGTACCGACACCATGAAGGCCAGAAGCGCAACAACAATGCTGACGAACCAGATCAGCCCGCCCTGCATGAGCAGGTACTTCCACTGCGGCACCGCGTGCACAGTAGACATATTAACGGTATCTCCGCTGAGCTGGAAGCCCGTAAAGACTGGAACGTTAAAGCCCTTATATCCAAAAGCAAGACCGGAAATAAGATAGCTGATAATGAAGACCGAAAGTACAATCAGCGAGACGAACATCAGCAGTGCCGCCATTTTGCTGAACAGCACCTTCCAGCGTTTGACCGGCCGGGTCAGCAGCATCTTGATCGTTCCAGTTGTACGCTCCCCGGAGACCAGATCGGAGGCCACAGCCATGATCAGCAGCGGAATAAATAACGACACCGAATTGTCCAGAAACTCACGGGTGAAGGTTACACCACTAGGCTCATTTGGATTGACATCATGATCGAGATAATACTGCAGCTGCTGGACAAAAATCTTCCGGTACGATTTCCATTCCTCCGGAATCCGGTCGCTGCCGAGGGAGTTCTGGTTGTCGGTAATCTGCTGCTGGATTTCCAGCCTCCAGTCCGAATTGAATTTGTCCCGGCTGCGCTCGGCTACCCGCATCTGAGCGTAAGTGAACATAGGCACGAGCACGAGCAGAATCAGCAGTATCACATAAAAGCGTTTCTTCTTAATGATCTTCAGGCACTCATTACGGATGAGCGGCAACAGATTAATCAATGGATTCACCCTCCGTTAGCTTCAAGAATAGCTGTTCCAGTGTGGGGTTGATTTTATGCACAGCCCTTACTTCCACTTCGTCGGTAACCAATATAGCTACAATCTCGGGGATCAGGTCCTCATCCATAGCCGTAATAAGGGAATTCGGTCCCATGCCGGCAGTGATGGAATCATCCAGCGTAACCTCATCCAGCTCCAGCAGTGAAATATCCGGTCTTCCGGCCAAAATCCTCTTCGCCCTGTCAAAAGGCTCCAGCTCCCATAGCACATAAGGGGAGTTGCGGGTAACCAGTTCTTCCACCCCGCCCACAGCCAGCACGCGCCCCTTGCTGATAATGGCGACACGGTCGCATAGCAGTTGAATTTCACTCAGCAAATGGCTGGAGACAAATACGGCTAGCCCTTCATTCGCAAGCTGGCGGATGAATTCCCTCAGCTCCTTGATCCCCTTGGGATCAAGCCCGTTCGTAGGCTCATCCAGAATCAGAAGCCGGGGCCGTCCCAGCAGCGCCTGGGCTATGCCCAGACGTTGCCGCATACCCAGCGAATAAGTGCTTACCTTATCATGAATCCGCTGATCCAGCCGGACAATATCCACCACCTCGGCGATTCGGGCCTGATCCACCCCTGGCTGCATGCGGGCAAAATGCTGCAGGTTCTCCCAGCCGGTCAGATAGGTGTATACCTCGGGATTCTCCACAATGGAGCCGACATATTGCAGCGCTTTTTCAGGATCACGGTTCACATTGTAGCCGCAGACGGTAATCTTGCCTTCGCTTGGCCGGATCAGATCGACCAGCATGCGGATGGTTGTTGTTTTGCCGGCTCCATTCGGGCCAAGGAAACCAAAAACCTCGCCTTCCCGAACATCAAAGGTAACATCATTAATAATCCATTTGCGGCCTATTTTTTTACGGACATTCTCGACGGAGAGCACTATTGCCCCGGAGCCGCCGCTCTTTTCATTTGTCATCTTCCTCACAGCTCCCCGTTGTGTTCATTTCAGATATCTGCGATGCAGGTGGAGCTTAACGCACAGCTTGTACGACCCGTTCGCTGATCCGCTGGTAACCATCGCCGTTCGGATGGAAATGGTCGCTTGACAGATAGCTCTGCCAGTGGCGGTTGAATAAATCAAAGGTCGGAACGAGCGTCATATTGCTCCGTTTATTAATAATATCCATTGCTGCATTGTTCCAGGCCGTTACCGCCTGATTGCCGGGAACGAGCAGCTCGGGAACATCTCCGAAGGGATTATATAGTCCCAGATAATAAATTTGTGCTTTTGGATTGATCTCCGCGATCCGGTCAAGAATAACGCCCAGCCGTTTCGCGGCTTCAGGCAGAGCAGACAGCAGCGATTCCGGCGTTATTTCTTCACTTCCATTGGCTGCTGTAGTGCTGCCGGAGGAACCCGCTTTTTTGGCAGCATTCCCTGCACCGACTTCCCGGCCTGTTGACGTTTTGGAGCTTGTCCCGTTAGAATCCTTCGATCCGCTCTCAGTGCTTCCCGTATCCGGCGATGCGATTTGCTGGCCTTCACTGCCGTTCCCCAGGAGGTCAGCACCTCTGAAAAGATCATTACCGCCGATAGAGAGCAGAATGACGTTGGCCTGCCGCAGGGCGTATTTCACGCCTTCATCCTGCAGCTTGCTCTGCAGGCCTGCCGTGGTTAAACCGTTGATGCCCATATTTCCGAGAAGCTCCGCCTTATTGCCTTTTGCCGTCAGACCATCAACCGTTCTTTTGACAAATCCGCTGCCCTCGTTATCGCCTGTACCTTTGGCCAGGGAGTCGCCAAGCGCCATAATCCTGACCTCCTTGCTCACCGATACTGCGGGGGCTGTTGTCTGCTTCGGCAGCGAGGAGAAGAACGCCTCTCCCTTCGGGAATAAAATATCATTCACCGCGTACACAAACCCGACCAGCAAAAGTACGGTTGCCACTATGGAAATCAGGCTGACACTGCGCCAGGTCCATTTGGAATCCTTCAAAGCTATCCCTCCGTATGCCGTTCTATTCTGTATTGTTCCACATTTTACAAAGTTCTTAACTATGTAGATAAACATAATTCTTCTATGCGTAATTTGCAAATCCTTAACATGTAAAAAATGCAAAGCGCGGCTCCTAATCTTACTGCAAATGGAAGCGGCAAAAAAACCGCCCTCCAGCCAAGCCGGAGAACGGTTTCCATCAATTCTTAAAGCTGTATTATTTACCGATAAATTCCTGAACCCAATAATTGTTGTCGAAGCCTACGCCGATATAATTGAAATTCGGGCTCAAAATGTTGGCGCGGTGTCCTGCACTATTCATCCAGGCTGTCATTACTTCCTGCGGTGTCTTCTGCCCCATAGCGATATTCTCACCGGCATATTGATAAGTGACGCCGAAGGCGGACATCATATCAAACGGTGAACCGTACGTAGGGGAAGTATGCGAAAAGTAATTATTCGCACGCATATCGGTTGCCTTCGCTGCCGCCACTTTGTTCAAGCTGTCGAGTGCGGCTACAGGGGCCAATCCGGCTGCGGCACGCTCCTTATTGACCAGCGTCACGACCTGCTGCGTAAATGTGCCGTTTGCCACCGAGACGGCCGGTGCAGCTGTTGCCACAGGCTTCGCTGTTGGTGCTGGTGTTGCAACAGGCTTAACCGTTGGCACTGGCGTTGCTACAGGCTTAACTGTTGGCGCTGGTGTCGCTACTGGTTTAGCTGTTGGCACTGGAGTTGCTGCCGGTGCTTCCGTTGGTGCTGGAACCACCGTAACCGGCTTAGAAATCACAATCGGCTGGAACGTAAAGGTTGCTCCGTCAAAAGTAATACCCTTAATGCTATATTGGTGCAAATATTGCATGAATTGTGCAAAGCCGGGAGTGCTGACAGTCACCGCCTGAGGTGCTGCCGCTGCCTTTGCTTGTAATGGAAGCGAAATGCTTAATGCCAGAACAGCCGCTACACTTCCACCTATCACTGCTCTTAGAGTTTTGCTCTTCATTCTGTCATCTCCTTGTTCTTGTTGTATTTTCTAAGCTGCCAAGGTTCCGGGACCAAATATTACAAAGTTGTAATCTGTTCCTTGGTTATTGTAACATAAATCTCTCTGGTGTGCTCTTCTAATTTTTTACATTTAATAGATTGCAGATCAGCTTGTCCAAGCTGCCTGCGAAGGCATTCTGCTCCCAAAAACCAAAAAGAAACGGCCCCCTGCAGGAACGGCTGCCGTTTCTTATAGATACAAGCTTTTATTAATGAAAAGACTGCCAAAATTCGCCTTCAGTCGAAATCAGGCCCATAATCTCCGCATAAGGGATACGGAAGGTTGGGAACCCGGCTGCATAAGGGGCGATTTCATATGGGGCAAAATACAGATAAAGCGCCTCCCCATCCACAAAAAAGGGCTGATCGGCCGTAATTCCCTTATAGCTGTCAGGGAAGACGTAAGAGTACTGGGGATCGGTCGCAATCTGTTTGCCGACAATTTCGCTGAGCTTCTGTACATACTTGCTGCCTGGCTTGAACAGATCGCCGAGCCTGTAAAATTTCCCATTCTTCAAATTGATGTGTGTATAGATTTTGGTCGGCATGCCGTGCGCGGCTCCGAACGGATAACGATAGCCGTTCAGCTCCAGCACCAGGAGAATTTTACGGAAGAAGGATACAGCAAAGTCGCCTGTGTAGCTGAAATCCTTAGCTGTTCCTGCCCCCTCGGCAAGTGAAAGGCTACGCAGCTTGTCGTTCACTTCTCTGGACACATCTGTGATGGCGATGCCTTCTACAACCGGGTAATACACCAGGTAATCTCTGTTTGGATGATATTTTTTCTCCAGGACAGAATACGGTGGTCTTAGAGGAATGACATTATTTTGCCGCCATACAAGCTTCCCCTTGCGGTCATAATAGGCTGTGCGCAGGTCTACATCCGCCCTGATCAGACTGCCGCTGAATGACAATGTGCCGGAGCCTGGAACAACGGGGGGCTGGGCAGATTTGTTGCCGGTTTTATCAATAAAGTAGGTATCCTTCGCATCATATACGGACGCAAGCCCGTTCTGGTAATTGTTCACACCCAGCAAGGGATGATTGTTCAGAATTCTTCCCGTTACCGCATCGGAGATAACATAGCTGGCACCCCGGTAGGGCTGGTCCGCAACAAGCGGTGTTCCCAGTGCAACCCTGTCTTCTCCAAGCTGCAGCACAACATCATAGGTGGCCGGAATAATCTGCTTGCCCTGCATATCAATAAGCCCGTAGGCATTGCCGAAGTCCGGCGCGGTATTAATCACTGCCCGGCCCTCGGAAAAAGGCAGCGCGGACGTAAATTGCGGCTGTATGGCAATCGTGCCGTCCGTGCGGAGATAGCCGTATTTGCCGTTCTCCTCAGCCTGAAAAGCTAGCAGACCTTCACCCAGGTTGCCTACAAAAGGATAATTGTACGTGTGCTGCACAACTCCCTGCGGATCAATCAGCGCGAACTCCCCTGCTTTGATTTTGACCAGCGCCATACCGTCCTTGAAATCTCCGCCATCCTCGTAGACAGCAGGCAGCACTTCTTTGCCTTGTGCATCCAAATAGCCGTAGCGGGAACCGTCCGAAGGATTCTGCTTGGAGAAAAGCGCCCGCCCCTCATGAAGCGAATTCAAATAATCATAACGCGCCGAAGTGACCTCTTTGCCTTTTTCATCAATGAGCGTATACCCTTTTGCATCGGAGACAACGGCCCGGCCCTCGGAAAAAGGGGCAATAAAGGAATAGATTGGCTTCACCTTTTCCCTGCCGGTACTGTCGATCAGCCCGCTCTTGTCCTTGCGCTGCACAATTGCCAGCCCGTTCGCCTGAAATTCTTCGGCATATTCGTATCGCGGCTCAATGACTGTCCGGCCTTCATTGTTGATATACCCCCACAGCGTGCCCTCTTTCAGCTTAAAAGGTGCCGGATGCAGCACTTCCGCCCGCAGCTCGGCCTCCCCCAGCTCAGACAAAATGAACAGCGGCTCCAAAGGTTTTTTGGAGTAATCCACACGGTATAACCCCGGCTCTGCGGGGATGGTTACGAACAAATCGTCATCCGCGCGGATAAAATCCTCCTCCTGCTGTACGATAGCTTCATTCCAGCCGATCCCATCCCACCGCCACACCTCGGCCTGCAGGAGGCCGTTATCCATTCCTTTTCCCAGCTCATTCAGCCTTATCCTCAGCATCCAGTCGCTCCCCTTCACCATAGCCTTATGCCTACAGAATATGGGCGGGAGCGGAGTTATGTGCCTAATCTTCAAGGCTGCTGCCTAACATGTGCTGTAATCTTGATAATTTCGGCGTCCTCGCATACTATTAGACATATCATTTTGTATAACTTCGGCGATATGGGCCGAGGGTCTCTACCAGGAACCGTAAAATCCTGATTACAAAAAAATGCCGCTCTGGCGTTTTTTTGTAATCAGGATTTTTGGCGTATCCGGCTAGATAAGTTGAACCAAAGATAACATTAACAGGGGGAGTGCGGAGGGGAAGTTTGGAACTGTAGGAGCGAATGCGTCCGCCTCAGAGCTTTCCGTAGGAAAGCTGGCATCGTAAGCATAAGCCGTCTACGGATTTCATCCGCTACAAGCGGTATAAATCAAGAAATCTGTAGACGGGCAGCGGCCGGAGTCCAAACATTCCCCGCAGTTACGATCAGACCCATTAAGAAAGTCTAAAGTTCAACTTAAATAGGTGCAGTATAACAACAAAGGATGTGGACTCTATGACCAGCAATCAAAATCTGCTTGCAAGACGGATTCAGGTGGCCGGCAAGCAAATCCCGGCAGATCTCGTGATCAAAGGCGGAACGATTGTCAATGTATTTACAGGCGGGCTTATGGAAGGCGATATTGCCATCGTTGACGGCTACATTGCCGGTATCGGCTCCTATGAAGGCAAGCGGACGGCAGACGCCGCCGGCAAATGGATTATTCCCGGCCTGATTGACGGGCATGTGCATATTGAAAGCTCCATGCTGACCCCACAGGAATTCGCCAAAGTGGTGCTGCAGCACGGAGTAACGGCGGTTGTCACCGATCCGCATGAAATTGGCAGCGTGGCTGGAGTGGAGGGCATTGAATATATGCTGGAGCGCTCTAATGACCTGCCAGTGGATATTTTCGTTATGCTTCCCTCCTGTGTGCCTGCGACAACGTTCGAAACCTGTGCAGCCGGGCTGAAGGCCGCTGACCTGAATCCCCTCTATGCCAACCCCAAGGTGCTGGGGCTTGCAGAGGTAATGGATTTCCCTGCGCTGGCCGGACCGGATTCCGAAATGCTGGACAAAATATCCGGTGCGCTGAACCACGGGAAGCTGATCGACGGACATGCCGCCGGAATCGCAAGGGAGGACCTGAACATTTTCCGGGCAGCAGGCATTCGGACCGATCATGAATGCGTAAATGCGGAAGAAGCAAACCAGCGCCTCGATCTAGGAATGTACCTGATGATACGCGAGGGAACTGCCGCCAAAGATCTCGAAGCCCTGCTGCCGGCTGTCACAGCACAGAACGCCAGAAGATGCCTGTTCGTCACCGACGACAAATTAATCGACGATCTGCTGGAGGAAGGCAGCGTGGACCACAACATCCGGCTTGCCATCAGCAAAGGCCTAAATCCCATTACAGCCATTCAAATGGCAACCTTAAATGCCGCCGAGTGCTTCGGCCTTCAGGACAGAGGGGCCATCGGTCCGGGTTACCGGGCCGACCTTGTGCTGCTGGACGATCTGAATACACTCTCCATTGCAGAGGTTTACAAGCATGGGGAATGTGTCGTTAAACAAGGGGCGCTGGTGGCAGAAGCTTTCCCGGAAAATACAGCGGCAGAGACACCAAAGACCATTGTCGAGAGCTGCCGCCTGACTGATTTTCAAATTGGGGATTTGGCTCTCCCGCTTGGCTCGGATACCTGCAACGTCATTGAGATCATTCCGAATTCCATCGTCACCCGTCGCTTGAAGGAGAAGGTGCAGGTGGAGAACGGATGCTTTGCCTCTTCGGTCCTGCATGATCAGTTGAAGCTGGCTGTCGCCGAGAGGCACAAGGGTACGGGCAACGTTGGCCTTGGCATTGTCAAAGGCTTCGGGTTCGCCAAAGGAGCCATCGCCTCAAGCGTTGCCCATGATTCACATAACATCATCGCCGCCGGTGTGTCCGATCAGGAGCTGTTCACCGCAATCCGCCATATTGCCGCAATGAACGGCGGCTTAACCGTTGTATCCGGCGATTCCGTTCTCGCCTCCCTGCCGCTTCCGGTCGCCGGACTGTTGTCCGAGCAGAGTTATGAGCAGGTGTATGCCGAAATGAAGCAGTTCTATGCTGCCCTGCGCGAGATTGGTGCACCGGACCACTTCAATCCTTTTCTGACGCTGTCCTTCCTGGCGCTGCCGGTAATCCCCGAGCTGAAGCTGACCGACCGGGGATTGTTCGACTTCGCCTCTTATTCGCATATTGGAATTGAGGCCGCAAATTAGCATTTGGCTTGCAGGTCAATGCACTAATTAGATATAAGCGCGTCAAAAAGAACTGTCCAAAGAGCCACGGTTGCGGCTTGGGACAGTTCTTTGTTTTTGAGGTTTTAATACATCTACTGAATTTACATTATGGACCACATCCAGTGATTCCATCATCATGGATACTTTCGAAAGTTATTATGCTTATAGCTTTAACTAACCGATTCGGTCAAAATTCCTTAACAGCAGTACGTTATGAATGGCCCAATGTGCCTTCCACCAATTTTCTGCTACCACAAACTCTTTTGGGTAATCCGCCCACTTCCACGTTATTTCCCATACACCCTCGTCATTTCGAGATTCAAGAATGTATTCAAGCTCTTTTCCCACTACCTCTTCGTTCCCTTTGTAAAAAATACTTGCCGGTGATGAAATATACATGGACGGCCTCATCGAGTACACCGGCCATTTGCCGGGATCTCGCTCAATGGCTTCATCCACCAACTTTTCCAGTCTATCTGCGAGAAAAACGCAATCATATCTGTCGGTTAACTTTGCCCGCTCTACACCTCGAAGAAAGGTGCAATAACCGCCAAGCTCATGGACTTCAATTTGTCCGGACTGTCTGATCTTATCCATCATTTTGTCGCCAAGCGTTAAGGCTTTCTTATACAATCCGGAAGACCGATCGGCAGCCTGGAAGATAAAACCAACTAGACCTGCGGTTGCGTGGAAACCATTGTCTGCATTGTTTTGTTCACTGTACGTCCACCAAGGTGCATGGGGGAAATCGTTGTTGGAAGGAATCGTAAACGGCCACCCTGTTTCAGAAAAATACTCGCAATTATCAAGATACTCCAGTATCCCTTCCACATAGGAATGCTCCAGATCAGAAATCCCGATTTCATCCAGTATGGCAATGGCTTTTCCTGTTGCATATGGAGAGGAATTAGGGTTCCAATTATCAGCCTCCAGAGCAAGGCCAAAACCTTTGTCGCTATTTTGATAGGCTGATAGAGCTAGAAGGACCGCCTCTTTGCTCCCGCTTTCAAAATGATATTGCCATATTGCCAAATCAATAGGCCGCGCATTTCGATACATCCATTGCCTGATTTCCTGAAATTCGGTTGTCTTTAATTTCTTCATGCTTTACAACCTCCCTGTGCATTAGTGATTACAGGATCATACCAAGAATCCCGTTAGCCGTATTGCATAAAAACGACATCAAAAAAAGAATTCAGCTATTTAGCTCTCATTTATGTACGAAAAGCCCAAAAGCTCGAGCCAGTGTGTCCGATCAGGAGCTGTTCACCGCGATCCGCCATATTGCCGCGATGAACGGCGGCTTAACCGTTGTATCCGGCGATTCCGTTCACACCTCCCTGCCGCTCCCAGTCGCCGGACTGTTGTCCGAGCAGAGCTACGAGCAGGTGTATGCCGAAATGAAGCAGCTCTACGCAGCCTTGCGCGAGATTGGCGCACCGGAACACTTCAATCCTTTTCTCGCGCTATCCTTCCTGGCGCTGCCGGTAACCCTGAGCTGAAGCTGACCGACCGGTGATTGTTCGACTTCGCCTCCTATTCGCATATTGGGACCGTAAATTAGCATCTGGCTTGCAGGCGCAGACACTTAGCCAATTTATCCATGTTAAAAAGAACAGTCCCTAAGCCATTGCTGTGGCTCTTTAGACAGTTCTTTTTTGTCTTAGCATATAAGTGTATTTACTACATCTATAAGGATGCTCAAAACGGAATTTATAGAAATAATTGTATTCCTTACAGTTAAAAATCGGGAAAAACCGTCTTTTAGCAAAATATCGCAAATTTAACTGCACGAAATGCAATTACCTTCGTCTCAGCGCCCACATTTGATTTTTTAGTTGTACATAATACAGTTAGCGCTACGACGTTCAAGCCAAAAAAGCGTTTGCCTGATACCGGCAAACGCTTAACGCTTTTTACTGCCCCTCCCCCCGCGAAGCGGGGAGGGAATACACTCGAGGTGATGGAAGTGGCGGAGGGGAAGTTTGGAGCTGGAGGAGCGGCAGCGTCCGCCTTTAGGTTTGGATTTCTACTGCGGCCAGCAGTTTAAATCAGGAAATCCAAACCTAACAGCGGCCGGAAGCCCAAACATTCCCCGCAGCCACGCCCAATCACCTCAACCGCTTTTCCTCCTTCCTCTTCCCCACCACTTCGCCTACTTCTTCGACGAATATTTCCGCATATCAAACGACACAGCAGCAATAATAATCAGACCTTTGATAATCAACTGATAGTAAGGGCTGATGCCGATAAAGGTCAGACCATAGTTGATCAAGGTAAAGATGATAACGCCGACCAGAACGCCCGGCACCGTACCGATACCGCCTGTGGTGGATACGCCGCCGACTACGCAAGCCGCGATGGCGTCAAGCTCGTACATGTTACCGTAGTTGTTCGTTGCGCCGCCTGTTCTGGCAGCTTCAAGCACACCGGCCAGACCGTAAAGAGCGCCGGCAATGGCATAGATATAGATCAGGTTCTTGGAAACGTTGATCCCGGAAACCTTGGCTGCCTGCATGTTGCCGCCGATGGCGTACATGTTTTTGCCCAGCTTGGTTTTGTTGAACAGCACCCAGACAATGGCTGCGACCACCAAGGCTATGATAACGATGTAAGGTATCGAATATTGTCCGCTGCCTATGAAGCCGGAGCCGATCTTGGTGAAATCGGGACGCAGGCCACCGATTGGCTGCGATTGGTTCGGGTCCATATCGAAATACAGCGAGTTCAGACCATATACAATAAGCATAGTACCCAGTGTAGCGATGAATGGCGGAACATTAAGCTTGGAGACGATAATACCATTGGCGAGACCGCAGATCAGACCGGCAGCAATGGCAATAAGGATTGGAAGCCATACCTGCACTTGAGGCAGATCCGGGAAGAAGCGGCGTGAATAATCCGGTATTTGCAGCATGGAGGCGGAAATAACCGCCGTGAAGCCTACAACCCGGCCTGCGGACAAGTCCGTACCGGCTGTAATAAGGATGAAGGCAACCCCCAGTGCGATGATTACCCGTGTGGACGATTGAATCAGCACGTCACGCAAGGTGTTGACCGACATAAAGGTTGGATCGTATATGATAATTCCTAGAATGAGCAGTACCAACACGATATAGATAGCATTCTGAGTGACAAAAGATTGAGCTTTTTTAACGTTCATTAGTAGTGATCCCCCTTAGTGCTGTGCAGCGAGACGCATAACTTCGGTTTCCGTAGCCTGCTCGCCTTCTAGTATTCCTGTTAGCCGGCCTTCCGACATCACCATGACCCGGTCGGACATCCCGAGCAGCTCCGGCATTTCGGAAGAAATCATAATAATGCTCTTGCCCTGCTTCGCCAGATCGGCAATGATCGAATAAATCTCGAACTTGGCGCCAACGTCAATCCCGCGTGTCGGTTCATCCAGCAGAAGAACTTCCGGTTCTGTAAGCAGCCATCTTGCAAGCAGCACCTTTTGCTGGTTGCCGCCAGAAAGATTCATGATCTGGGTTTTGGTTGTAGGCGTCTTCGTGCGAAGCTTTTCGATCATTTTATCGACCTCCTCCTTTTTCTTCCTGCCGTCGAGCAGGAAGTAAGGGGTCTTGTAACGGTCAAGGTTGGCGATGGCACCATTCTCATGGACGGACAACACCGGGAAGATACCGGTTACACGCCGCTCTTCGGTTAACAGAGCCAGACCGTGCCTCTTGGCATCCTGAGGCGAATTAATGACTACCTTCTTGCCCGCAATGGAGATGGTTCCCGACTTAATGGCGCGAAGACCGAACAGCGCTTCGATAACCTCTGTCCGCTGTGCGCCGACCAGACCGCCGACGCCAAGAATTTCACCGCGTCTGAGCTCGAAGGACACATCCTTGAAGGATCTCAGTTCGGGCGAGGTCAAGCCTTCCACCTTCATGAAGACTTCACCAGGAACATTAGTACGTTCAGGGAAACGGCTCTCAAGGTCGCGGCCGACCATTCTGGAGATGATCAGATCGGTCGTAAGCTCCGCCGACGGCCAGGTGCCGATTTTTTTACCGTCACGCATGATCGTGACTTCGTCGGAAATTTCGAGAATTTCCTCCATCTTGTGGGATATATAAATAATGGCTACCCCTCTTTTTTGCAAGTCGCGGATAATCCGGAACAAATGCTCAACTTCCACACTCGTAAGGGAAGAGGTCGGCTCATCCATTACAATCACGCGGGAATGAAAAGAGACAGCTTTCGCGATTTCGATAGATTGGATTTTGGATACGGACAGCTTACCCACCAAGGTCTCGGGATTCAGGTCGATATCCAGATCCTTGAACAAATTTTCCGTGTCGGTATACATCTTCTTATGGTCAATAAATTGAATGGGTCCGATCCCCTTGGTCGGGAAACGCCCCAGCCAGATGTTCTCCATCACATTGCGGAACGGCACAGGATGCAGCTCCTGATGGATCATGGAAATGCCATGCTTCAAAGCATCGTTGGAGTTCGAAATACTGGCCTTCTCGCCATCCAAAAAGATCTCACCGGCATCCGGTGAATAAATCCCAAACAGACATTTCATGAGCGTGGACTTGCCTGCACCATTTTCGCCCATCAGTGCATGGACCGAGCCCGGTCTAACCTTGAGGCTTACGCCGTCCAGCGCCTTCACGCCGGGAAATTCTTTGGTGATGTTGTTCATTTCCAGCAAAAATTCTGATTTTGCCATGTTGTTACGCCCCCTACGCTTTTTTCTTTTTCCATGAGAGGCACAGCGGTTCCATCCTGTTCCCTACCCTTAAGGAATTCCAGGGAGCAGATCATCCGCTCCCCGGCATTATTTTTATGGAGATTTACTTAGCGTCAGCTACGTTGTCTTTGGTGATCTTTTTGTAGGAGATCCAGACATATTGGTTGTCGGTGATGTCGAACCCGATATTTTCTTTGGTTGGTGTTTCACCCTTAGCCAGCAGAGCGGCCAGCGTAATAGCTGCTTTACCTTGGTTGTTGGCATCATTGAGCACAGTTCCGAGCATTGTGCCATCCTGCAATGCCTGAACTGCCGGAGCCGTTGCGTCAACGCCTACTACCGGCATATATTTGCCGCCAGTGAAGTATCCCGCAGCTTTCAGAGCTTCGATCGCACCGAGAGCCATGTCATCGTTGTTGGCAAGCACAGCTTCGATCTTGTCGCCATGCGAGCCGAGGAAGGCTGCCATTTTCTCCTGGCCTTTTACACGGTCCCACATTGCTGTATCTTCAGCCAGCTTCTCAACCTTGATGCCTGCATCCTCAATGGCCTTAACAGAGAATTTGGTACGAAGCTCTGCATCCTGGTGTCCCGGTTCACCCTTAAGCATTACGTACTGGAGCACACCGTCTTTATTCTTGTCTGCTTCTGGATGGGATTTCCAGTAGTCGGCAATCAGTTGGCCGGACATTGTGCCGGACTCTTCCGCTTTAGCGCCTACATAGTAAACCTTATCCCATTTCTTCATATCTTCCGGAAGCGGTTCGCGGTTTAGGAAAACTACCGGAATATTGGCCGCTTTGGCTTTGTCGATAATTACGCCTGCTGCTGTGCGGTCAACCGGGTTGATCAGCATGCCGTTGTATTTCTTCGTGATGAACAGGTCAACCTTGTCATTTTGTGTAGGCTGCGAGTTTTGGCTGTCTACGATATCTACTGTGGCGATGCCTTTGGCGGCTGCATCAATCGCGTTGCGGACACCGGTCATGAAGGTATCGTCGAATTTGTAAATGGCTACCCCGACTTTCGGAGTTTCTGTTGAATTACTGGTGTTAGCCGAATTTGTGGCGGTGCCTGTATTTGCTGTATTTGCAGCTTTGTTATTGCCGCCGCAACCTGCCAGAGCAGCACCCAGCAATGCACTAGCGAGTAAAACGGAAGTGATTTTTTTCATAATAATTGACCTCCTGAGGGTATCTTTTTTTAAATTTTCCCGTAGCGATCCGGGTACATCCTTATTATGCCCGACGTGAAAACGGTTGCGAATATAAAATCCTACTCATTTTTATAAAAATTCTAATGATATAAGATTTCTATCTCACGAACGGAAACAGCAGCTTTTGATTCTCCGGCCACAACATATTCTCCAGATCTATCAGCTTCGTTCCGGTATCAACACGCTCAGGCACATCCAGGCCTTCGGTGACTTCTACCGCATATTTCACAGCCAAATAGCCGTTGCTGAAGGGGTTCTGGATAACTGTAGCCTGCACTGTGCCGTCCTGGAGCATTTCCATCATGGATGGAGAACTGTCAAACGCAACCATTTTTAAATTGCCCTTATTTAGAGATTGTATGACTTTGCCAGCCCCCTGCGATGCCGTTTCATTCAGCGTGGCGATCCCCCGCAGATTGGGGTGCTTCTCCAGCATATCCCGGGTCAGCTGCTCCGCAGTGGCAGTGCTCGATGAGGTGTAGGAAATCTGCACAACCTCAACATGAGGATAACGGGCGGCATAATTCAAAAAACCCCGCTCCCGTTCGTCCGCATCTCTGGCTCCATAATCAATTGTCCCGGTAGATCCTTCCTGCCCGCTTGAGGAATTGGTAAAATTGATGATCCCAACCTCTCCATAGCCATGCAAAAGCTGAATGAGCCTTTCCGCAGACTTTTGCCCGGCCTCATAGCCGTTCGATCCCACGTAGGCTCTTACTTTGGCGGACCCGACTTCGGCATCTAGGGAGATCACGGGAATTTTGTAATAAGCCGCCCGGTCCACAACCTGGGCAAGCCCCATATAGCTGCTGGCAGCGAGGATGATCACATCCGCCTTTTGCTTAATGGAATCCTCCACCATCGAAATCTGCTCATCTATGTCGCTCTCCGAGGCCGGCGCCTTGAACGTCAGCTTCACATTAAACTCCTTGGCGGCCGCCTCCGCTCCGAGCTTCACCGTATTCCAGTAATCGCCGCTGCTCATCTTCACAATCAGGTGGACGTTCCGTGTTTTGCTAGTGCTGATGTACGTTTTAGACGGGCCCAGGCAGGAGGTAAGCGTGACCCCCAATACTGCACACAGCAGCAAAGTCATACACAACCGTATTGTTCTCATTGGGATGATTCCTCCTCCTTCTGTCCATTAAGATCCTCCACAGCACTAATAGCCGGAAAAATAATTGTAACCGTCGTGCCCTCTTCAAGCTCACTCTCAAAGGAAAGACCATATTCACGCCCGTAATAGAGGCCAATCCGCTCATTCACATTTCGTACACCTACACCTGAGCCGTTGCCGACGGATTTGCCCCCTCCGCTAAGAATCGTGTTCAGCGTTTCCCGGGTCATACCAAGGCCGTTGTCGCTGATGCGAATGACAATAAGCCCCTCCTGCAGCTCCGCGTTGATGGAAATTAGCCCCTCATCCGGCAGCATTTCAATACCGTGGTAGAGCGCATTCTCGGCAATAGGCTGCAGGATAAGCTTGATCGTCTGGTACTGAAGCACCTCATCCTGGGCTTTAATCTCATAGCGGAATTTATTTTTGAAGCGGAAGCTCTGAATCACCAGATAATGCCGGACATGATCCAGCTCTTCCTGCATGGTTATAATATTGTTCCCTTTGCTGAGGCTGATCCGGAAAAACTTCGAGAGCGACTGGATCATGGTCACCACCTCATCCGTTTTGCCGCGTTCCGCCAGCCGGATCACAGAGTTCAGCGTATTGTACAGAAAATGCGGGTTAATCTGGGACTGCAGCACCTCAAGCTCACCCTTGCGTTTCGACTCCTGCTCATAAATAATCTGGTCCATCAACTGGCGAATCCGTTGCAGCATCAGATTGAACCGCCGCGACAGTTGCTCGACCTCATAGGCGCCGCTGACATGGATCGGGGTATTGAGATCCCCATCCCCAACCTGCTTGACGGTCCGCTCCAGCTTGCGGATTGGGCTTGCGATCAGCCAGGACAGATAGACGGATAATGCAATAACACACAGAATGACAGCGCCCAGAAACCAGGCCAAAAACTGGTTCAAGTCGCGTTTGGTCGTCACAATCTCATCGTAATAAGCGACGCCGACGATTTTCCAGCCGGTCTGAGCCAATGTACGTACCGTAATAAAACGTTTCTCTCCCGTCGATTCATCCAGGTAGCTGCGGTATGCGTATTCAAGCACCGGCTCCACGTTCTCATACTTCAGTCCGGCATAAATCAATTGCTGCTGTGGATGGTAGACGATATTACCCAGTGAATCCAAAATGTAAGCGTATCCTCTTTTGCCAAGCTTAACCTGCCTGCTAAGCTCATCAATGGTGCGGAAGTTGAAGTCAATCAGCAGGATGCCGTTTTTGGTCGCTCCGTTTTCTTTGTACTGAATCATTTTGCTGATGGACACAACCCAGGTGTAACGTCCCTTGAAAAGATTCTGGATATGCGGTGCGGAATAGGAAATTTCGGAGCTTCGTATAGCCGAGGTGAACCAGCTTTGACTTTGCAGCTGTGTATTAAGCCTCATTTTCTGGCCTGGCGTACCCATGACATACTTCCCTTGCGGTGTGAACAGGGCCACAGAGACCAGATCCTCACGGCTGCTCATCAGCGTATCCATTCTTTCATTGAGCAGCGGTGAGTCAATGGAAGGACTGGCTGTGATCTGCTTCTCCGCAGTTTTGAAAATACTCCCCATCCCTTTGACGTACAGCCCAAGGTTGTAATTCACCTGCTCGATGATCTGCTGCATATTCATGTTGGCGTTCTCTTCGGCCGTGCTTGCAAACTTGTTGTACAGCATAAAACTGACGATCACTGCAACGAGCACAGTGACCGCCGTAAAGGTTAAGGTAATGATAAGCTGGATACTCCGCAGCTTGGAAGACCATCTGATCTTGCCTCCGCCGCGCCGCTGCGGGCGCAGCGGAAAAAAATAAGCCTTCGGTTTGTTCATGGCTTATCCTCCCCGGGCGCTGTTTTTGTACTCTTTGGGTGATTGTCCGTATTTCTTGCGGAAGCAAAAGCTGAAATAATTCGGGTCGGCAAACCCGATGCGTTCAGCGATTTCGAAAGCCTTCAGCTCCGTGGAGCGCAGCAGCTCCTTGGCAGCCTCCAGACGGATCTGCAGCAGATAGCTGACAAAGGTCATTTTCATTTCTTTCTTAAAAATGCTGCTGAAATAACCTGTGCTGATATGCAGGTGCTGGCATACTTTGCCGATGGAAATGTCGGACTCCTCATAATGGCTGCGGATATATTCAATGGCCTGGTCAATGAGCTGCTTGTAGCTCGACTGCCGCCCGGAGGCAATGGAATCCATCAGCCGGGTACACACTTGAATAATCCATTCCTTGGCTTCACCCATATTGTTGAATTTATGGAGCTCGCTCAGCGAAGAAATCCCCGAGCCGATGAAATCGTTCGCCTCGCTGCCCGACTCCTTCGCCACCCGCAGAATTGAGGTGATGATCTCCAGCAGGAAAATCTGATAGTCCTGCGTGGATACCTGCTCGGCATCAAGGCCGCTGAACAGCTCGTTCACAACCTCCTTAAGCTCCTGAACAGTGCCCAGCTTGACCGTGCGGATCAGCGACTGCCGGGTTAATTCATCATAAGCCAGCATCCGGCCTACTCTCGATTCCACATCTTCAATCCAGATGACTCTATTGTTACCAAGAATAAGCCGGTAATCCAGCGCCTGCAGCGCATCTCCGAAGGAATCGGACAAGAGTGACGGCGAGCCGCATACCGTACCGGCTCCCGCCGTCACCGTCAGTTTAAGAAAGCGCTGTACATTTTGGCGGATCTCCTCCAGGATGGCAAAGGTCTTGGCCGTAATCTCCGTCTCATCCCTCCCGGCACTTACAGAGAGCAGGACCACATCATCCCGGTGAATGAATACTTTGCCAAAGCTGATCTTATGGCATATCTCCTCTGCGATATTCAGCACAGCGAACAACTGCAGATTGCGGTCCCCGGTGTCTCTAAGGGAGACGGGCCTGCCTTCGGCTGCGGCTTGTCCGCTTCCCTCGCGAATATAATCTATGCTGATCACTGAGGACTGAAAGAGATTACCGGAGAGGTTGATGCCGTATTCGGCGCTTTTCTCGGCAATTTCTGCTGCACGCAGCCTGCGGGAGACCAGCGAAGAGAGAAATTGCTCACGCAGCACCGGAAGGCTCTTGCGGTAGTGCTCGGTGAGCTCATACACGTTCTCCTTCTCGGCAATTTCTGCCTCAATCGTCCCTCTGACCTTGAGCAGAATATCAATCAGCTCTTGCGAGGAAAACGGTTTCAAAATATACTCGTCAATTTGCAGCTTAATCGCTTTCTGGGCGTATTCAAATTCGTCATAGCCGGTCAAAATAATAATCTTGGTATTGGGGTGGCGGCTGCGAATCCACTCGGCAAGCTGCAGCCCGTTCATAAAGGGCATCTGGATATCGGTAACAACCACGTCCGGGAGCAGCCGGTCGATGGCATCCGCAGCTTCCCGGCCATTCTCGGCCTGATCTACAACCTCAAAGCCGTAGCTTTCCCAATCGATCTGTGCGATGATCCCTTCCCTTACGTCTTCTTCATCTTCAGCAAGAATCAATTTATACACGTTCATCCCTCTTTGGATCAGGTTTAGGTCATAATGAACGATTTTATAAAAGTTGAACTTTAGAGTTTCATATTGGGGGCTGGTCGTAACTGCGGGGAATGTTTGGACTTCCGGCCGCTGCCCAATTCAGATGTTTTTTTATTATATCGCTTAGCGGATAACATCTGAATACAAAGGCGGACGCATTCGCTCCGTAAGTATCCAAACTTCCCCTCCGTCACTTCTGCCCTTATATTTTTTTAGTTCAACTGATATAACAAGCGTTCAGCACTAAAAGTGTGTTGTACATTATCATACGACAATAGCGCCGCTGTCAATCCACAATATAAGGTTGCAGGCGAGTAGAGGATTTGCCGTCTTAATCTAAGATAAGTTAAATATTATGCTTATTGTAAGATAATACCGAATTTTTCGCAAAAAAAAACCATCCCGCTTGAACCGGGATGGGGATGATCGGTAACGTATAGGATTATAGCAAGGTTTTGTTAAAGCGGTAGCCGGCGATTTTTTCGAATCCGATGTGGCGGTAGAATGCATGCGCCGGTGCGCGCTCCACACGGTTGCCGCTTCTCAGGAACAACTGGCAGCAGCCCTGCTGGCGGGCCCGTTCTTCGGCTGCAGCGACCAGTCTTTTGCCAAGGCCGTTTCCTCTATGCTCCTCTGATACGATCAGCGCGGTAATCTCCATAATACAATCCGCATGCTTGTAATAGGATTTCACCTGCCGGAGTCCAACCATTCCCACAACTTCGTTATCAAGCTCTGCAACCAGTGTGCAATGGAACGGATCATTCTCCATGTCTTCCATTCTTTCTTTCATCACGCTAAGCGTTGTCGGATAGCCGAATTCCCGCAGAAGGGCTGTCACTCTCTCCAGATCATTCATGCCGCATTTGCGAATTTGCAGTACCTGCTCCTGAGTACTACTGTTCATCCTCAATTCCCTCCACTTTTAGCATAGACGCCGCCTGCTTGGCTGCTGTCCGCGCGATTTCCACATCTTCCGCCGCACTTAACGCTACGGCCATCCGTCGTCCAGGACGGACCTCCGGTTTGCCGAACACTCTAACCTGAGTACGAGGAAGCGCGAGTGCTTCACCGATTCCGGTTACTCTAAAAGCTTGTCCGGCTGTTTCTGCCTTCAGGGTAGCTGATGCGCCCGGTGTCAGCAAGTGCACCGAGTCCAGCGGAAATCCAAGAATGGCTCTGACATGCAGAGCAAATTCCGATAAATCCTGTGTAATCATTGTAACCATTCCGGTGTCATGGGGCCTTGGCGAAACTTCACTGAAGAGTACCCCCTGATCCGTTAAAAACAGCTCCACACCAAAAATTCCATATCCGCCAAGCTGATCGGTTACCGCCTTGGCGATAGCCTGGGCCTCGGCAAGCTGGGACTCACTCATGTGATGCGGCTGCCAGGACTCCACATAGTCGCCGTCCTTCTGTATATGGCCGATGGGAGGACAAAATACAGTCCCGCTTACAGAACGCACAGTCAAGAGTGTAATCTCACTCTCAAAGGTAACGAACCCCTCTACAATAACACGGGTGCCTTTGGCGCGTGCGCCTTCAAGCGCGATATTCCAGCAGTTCTCTGCATCCTCCGGCCGCTTGCAGATGCTCTGTCCTTTGCCGGAAGAGCTCATAATCGGCTTAATCACGCAAGGAGTGCCAAGTTCTTCCACCGCCTGACGCAGCTCGTCCAGACCGTCAGCGAAACGGTAGGCTGCAGTCGGCAGGCCAAGCTCTTCAGCAGCAAGCCGGCGGATGCCTTCCCGGTCCATAGTCAGCCGGGCCGCACGTGCAGTAGGAACTACGAAAAAGCCTTCTTCCTCCAGCTCCAGCAGTGCATGGGTAGCAATCGCTTCAATCTCCGGCACAATCAGATCCGGCTTCTCGGCACGAATGAGCTTCTTCAGCGCTTCCGCGTCAAGCATATCAATAACATGGGAACGATGGGCCACTCCCATCGCCGGTGCAGCTTCATAACGATCCACAGCTACGGTCTCTACGCCAAGGCGCTGAGCTTCGATAATGACTTCCTTGCCCAATTCCCCGCTGCCCAAGAGCAACAGCTTACGGCTCTGGGCTGAAAAAGGAGCTCCCCACATTGTCGATTCCAACCTCTTTCGGCAATTTAACTGCTGCGTTCTAGTTTTCTGTAAACGATGCAGTTTCAATTGTAAATTTTCAGGCTTCTTTATTTTCTTCCATCATCCGTCAGAATGCAAGTCTTCATCGACATTTTCCTACAATCTTCACAGATCGCTGTCCATGATATTGCCAAAAGCAGCTTCCAGCCGCAGTAATTCTGTGCTTAGATGACTCCAATGCTCTGCCGAATCACCCCCTTTCAGCAGCTCTGTCATGGCTGCCTCCCGTTCAGCAAGACTCTCGCGCAGTGCATGCGCCGCACGGGACAAGGCCGCCCCCAAAGCATCTGTGTAGAAGTCCAGCAGGTAGCTTTCAAGCCCTGAAGACGCCCCGGCTACGGCATCCTTAAGCCAAGGCTCCGCAGCGGCTCTTACCTCGTTCCGTCCCGGACCTTCGAAGAAATGGCGCGGCGATTTGAACCGGTTCCACAGTGCCGGCCAATCCAGCGGCGCAAGCTCGGCTTCCAGCTTGGCTGGAGAATTCCAGCGTTCATTACCATTTTCTAAGTACCGAAGCTCCTCTGCCGGTATGAACAGCTCTTCGGCTGCCGATACCGCCGCTGTATGCACAAGTCTGATTCCTGCTGCTTCCAGCCGCAGTGTAGTCGCCCATAATTCCTGTTCCAGCTCACGCTGAACCGTGCGTTCAAGTTCTCTTCCACAGGCTGTGAAGATTTCTTTCAGGTTACCGCCATCCTCCCGAAGCAGGGATGGATGGAACGACTCCTGAAAGAAACGGCCAAAGGAAAAGGCAAGCCGCTGGCGGACATGATAGATCAGCTCCTCGCCTTCCCGGCGCAGATCGCGGCGCGGACGCTCTTCGGCTTCCAGTGCTGCCAGCCGCTGCTCAGCCTTCCGGCGCTGCTCCTGCAGCTTGCGCATGCCCGCTTCACGCTGGTCCGCAGCAAGCTTGGCCGTCTCCAGCCATTCCCCGGCACGGCGGCGCACCGAGACCAGGCTCTCTTTAGCTGACGCAAGCGACAATCGGGGCAGCTCTCCGCCCGCGAAATCCGCAAGCGCCTGCTCGAAGCCGGCGAACCGGGACGCCTCATACACATCCTGGCGGTTTGCGGTCTTTCCCTCCAGCGCAAGCAGGCTGGACAAGGCATACATCCTGGGCGCGTTCAAGCCTCCGGCACGCAGATTCTGCGCGACATGCTGCCGGACCTCCTCCAGCTCCGCTTCATCCGAAGCCAAATCGGAGGCGTTGATGATAAAGAACATTTTATCCAGCGCAAAGCTGTCTTTAATCCGCCCAAGCTGGGCGAGCAATCCCCGGTCCGCCTTGGAGAAGGCGTGGTTATAATAGGTCACAAAACATATCGCGTCCGCATTCTTCATGTAACCAAAGGTTACTCCGGTATGACGCGCATGCAGGGAATCCGCGCCGGGGGTATCGACCAGCACAATGCCGCTTGCCGTCAAAGGGCAGTCATAATACAGGTCAATCCCCTGAACGTAGCAGGCACGTGTCTCCTCGGCAACAAGCAGGCGGTATTCCTGCAGATCAACGGTACGCACCGTTCCCAAGAGAGGCTCCGCCTCCTTCCAGCCCGCTGCTGCCGCCCGCAGAAATCCGGCATGCGGCAGCGCTGAAGGATGAAGCCCGCTGACCTGGACATTCGCGGCCGCAGCCGTCCATGAGTGCCGCTGCGGCGCAGCCAGCTGCAGCACGCTGAAGGAATGGAGGATGTCCTCCCAGAAATCCTCCGCCGTCTTCATGGCGACCACCGCGCTGGCGTGACGGAAGTCCCCTTCCGGCGCCAATATGCGGTTAACCGCCGCCGTGGCGGGATGCGGAGACACGGGCAGCACCTCTTCGCCAAGCAGCGCATTGGCGAAGGAGGATTTGCCGGCGCTGAACGCTCCGAACAGCGCCAGGGTGAAGCGGCCGCCGGCGAGATCCGCCGCCCGTGCCGCCAGGCTGCGCGCAGCCGAGGCCATCGCCGGCTCGCCGCGCAGCAGCTCTGCCGCAGCGTCCAGCGCCGCTGCGGCCTTCCCGAGCCGGCGGCGCCCGCCCGCCGGCGAAGCCGCCCCCGCCGCAAAGCCAGCTGCGGCGGGGCTTCCAGCCGCTGCGCTGTGCGGCGGCTGGGTCTCGCGCGGCGCGGCGCTAAGCGCGCCCGCCCGCGGGGTAACCCTCACCTCCGGCACCGGCAGGGTGCCGGGGGTGAGGGTGCGGCGCGGCGGCAGCAGCGCCGCAAGCTCGGCCGCGCGGGCGTCCGCCGCGCGGGTAAGCGCGGCCAGCGCGTCAAGGGCGCGCGCCTGCCGCTGCAGGGCCGCCTCGCGGCGCGCAAGCTGCGCGCGCCGCTCGTCCAGCATAGGCGGCAGCTTCGCCAGCAGCTCATCGCCGAAGGCCAGGGCGGCGCGGCGGAAGCCTGCCTTAATCTCAGCCGCGAGAGCGCGGCAGAGATTAAGCAGCGCCTCGCCGGAGAACCCGGTTCCCGGCTTAACTGCAGCCGCCAGCATATCCTGGCTCACCGCCGGGAGCCCTTGCTTAAGTGCCGTGTCCGCCGCCTCGTCCCAGAGTCCGAGGCCTTCTCCCCATTCCCGCACGAGCTGGAGCAAATGCCACTCAAGCTGGGCGGTAACCTCACGGCTCTGCAGCGTATGCCAGGCTTCCAGACGTTTCTGCTGCTCCTTCTCCCGCTTCGCTGCGGTGAACAGCAGCCCCCGCCGGAAGCCGGGACTGACGCTTTCCGCATAGGCCCCCGCCGCCGATCTGACCTCTGCCGGCATCAGGCTACTGTTGCCCAGCAGCGCATCCAGGCCAGCGCGCAGATTCAGCCGCGACTGCTCCGCAAGCCCGCTGATCACCTCGCGCTCTTCCGCGCATTCAATAAGCCCGCGCTCCACGGTATCCTTATCCGCAGTGCCCGCCTCTTCCTGAAGCTGCTCCCGTTCTTCCCGCTGCTCCTGCCGGTAAGCCTCCAGCGCAGCGTCTGCAGTATGATGCAGAGAGCGTGACAAGCTAAACTGCAGCAGCTCTTCCCTTTGTTCCAGCAAGGAGGCAATCACGGTGAGCAAGTCATCCCACTGATTAAGCGGATGATCCCCCGCTTTTAGCGAAGTGAAGAGTATTCCGGCCGATTGAATGCCCCACTGCCCGAAAGCGCTTTCCAATTGCTCCCGGTACACCTCAATCGTTATTTCCCGTTCACGGTGCTTGTCAATTTGATTGACGATAAGATACAGAGGTTTTCCCCAATCGCTAAGAGCTTTGGCAAACGCCAGATTATTCTCGGACTGCACATGATTGTAATCCATCACATAGAACACGACATCGGCCAGATGAAGCGCTGAATGCGTAGCTGCCTGATGTCCGTTATCGGTGGAATCTACCCCCGGAGTGTCCATCAATACCCCGTGCGCCCCCAGCAGCGGCACATTCTCCCAGACATCAATGGCTGAGTAGTCGCCGCCCCTGCGGCAATAATCCTGTAGCTGATCGGGAGTAGTCTCCCATGCAGAAGGCTCTTTTCCCGGCTCGATTGCCATAGGATAGAGCAGAACACGCGGTGCTCCGTTACGGATAGATACGATATTGGCACTGGTAGGAACCGGCCCGGAGGGCAGCACAGAACTGCCGCATAGCTGATTGATCATGCTCGATTTTCCCGCCGAGAAATGCCCGCAAAAGGCCAGGGTCAGCTCACCCGCAGCAGCTTTCGCCTGCAGATCAGCAAAAATTCGTTCCGCAGCCGGATCTTCCCAACGTTCCATAAGCTCTCTTAACAGTGTAAAAGGCGACTCTTCCCGGATTTCCTTCACCATCTTGGCCCTTTCCGCTCCCACTTTAATTCCCACCTTCTATATCTTGAATCGTATGCTCACAATAGACATTCATACCGCTCCTTCGCGGCACTTCAGACCATGATACTTCGTAGAAGGGCCCCCAGTTTGGCTTCGTCAAAATTCGAGGCTTCATAACAATTCCCTCTGCTCGGACATCGTTATTTCACAATAGAATAATTACATTTTATCACCGAATTGCCACAATTCAAATGATAACTATTTACAAAATCCCCTATTATCCTTCACGAAAGATTGCAAAGTAACACCTAAAGGTGTTATTATCAGAGCGAAGTTACAAAGTTGCTATACAAATCAGGAGGGAATCTGCACACATGGATAAGACATTGCCCGAAATTCGTAAAACTGTAGTTCTGAATGCACCCATTGAAAAAGTATGGAAGGCTGTTGCCACTTCGGAGGGAATGGCAGCCTGGTGGATGGACAATACATTTGAGCCGGCTCTGGGCCATGAGTTTATTCTCCGGTCCGGCCAATTTGGCGATTCTCCTTGCAAAGTCACCAACATTGAGCCGCCTTACCGGCTTGGCTTCGATTGGGGGAAAGACTGGCATCTCGCGTTTGAGTTGAAAGAGCTGGAGAACAGGCAGACAGAATTTACACTTATTCATTCAGGCTGGGATGAAGCAAAGGTCACCGAGTTTGGACAACCTCATACGATCATTCGCGGCATTATGAATGGCGGCTGGGAGAGCATCGTCAAGGAAAAACTCGTTGCCTACGCAGAGGCCTGACCGTGTCAGTTCCTGCAGCGCAGCATGATGTATTTCATGCCATCGCCGATCCCACCCGCCGGAGCGTACTGAAGCTGCTTGCTGGCAAAGATATGCCTATTGTCGCGATCTCCGAGAACTTTCCCCTTTCGCGCACGGCCGTTAACAAACATCTGCATATTTTGACGGATGCGGGTCTGGTAAGCCGTCAGCGGGTGGGGAGGGAGACGCGGTACAGGCTAGAACCTGAGCCGCTGGCTGAGCTGAGAGACTGGCTTTCCTTCTTTGATATCTACTGGGATGACAAGCTGTCTCTGCTGAAAACCTTCGTTGAGAATGATCTCTCAGAGTAAGAAGAGGCCGCATGTATTTCCCCAGACAGATTCTTATCTTATAACAAAAAGAGCCGGCCCGAGGGCCGACTCCTTTTGTTATATATAAGGAAATAGAGGTTCCACACCATCCATCATCCTTACATTTCTACTTATTGGTGATAGTTATTGTTACCTTAGGTGACAACTTAGGCAGTTTCCAGTACTGGCAGCAGGATTTCGAATACCTTGCCGTGCTGCAGAATGGTCAAACCGCGGGATTTGTCCTTCATCACAACAACTTCCGGTTTCTGGGACATACGTTCCAGGTAATGCTCAGGCACATCGCCGGAATGGCTGATTGTAATGCCTTCCACTTCCTGCTCTTCATTTTCCTCAAGCGGGCTTTCTACCACCCGTTCAAAAATATCGGAAAAAGCTTCAAAATTATCGGTATATACAGAAATGCACTTCATCTCAATCCCATCCTCTTCTTCATCTCTAACTCTTAGCTTGTTTTTGCCGTATGATTGTTAGCTTTTCTCGTTACAGCCGGTTTCATACGTTTTTTGCCCTCCCGGCAAACATCCAGCAGCGGGCAAACCTGACACTTAGGATTCTGTGCTTTGCAATGATATCGTCCGAAAAAGATCAGCCGGTGATGGGTCAGTGTCCATTCGTCCCGCGGCACCGCCTTCATCAGCTTCTTCTCCACTTCCAGCACAGAGTCCTTCCAGCCCGCTAGCGCAAGCCTTTTAGCCACTCTTTCCACATGTGTATCCACGGCAATAGCCGGCACTCCAAACGCATTGGACACTACAACATTAGCGGTCTTGCGCCCGACACCCGGCAGAGTAACCAGCAGCTCATGGCTCTGCGGCACTTCTCCGCCGTACTGCTCAATCAGGATCGCGCAAAGGCTTTGAATATGCTTGGCTTTGTTGCGGTATAACCCGATTCGCCGGATATCCGCCTCCAGTTCCTCAATCGGTACGGAAACATAGTCGAGCGGGGACTTGTACTTTTGGAACAGGTCCTCGGTTACTTTGTTCACTGTTGCATCCGTACATTGGGCTGAGAGCAGCACTGCTATCGTTAATTCAAAAGCATTGCTGTGGTTCAGCTCGCAATGTGCATCAGGGAACAGGTCTCCAATGGTATCCAGAATGTGGCGGACCTCTGCAGCTTTCATAGCGTCCCCTCCACGAAGTGTTGCCGCCCGGGCAAGCCTGGCGGGCACAACCTCCCAAATTTCAAGTTGGAACGGCTTCACTGTCCTTAAGCGGGACGGCACCGTTGCTGCAGAAAGATAAGAAACATTTATGTGTACAAACATAAATTCATATCTTTCAAGTGGAAACGACTTCGCCGTCCTTAAAAGGACGGTATCCGTTTCAGCGAGAAATGTAAGGATAAAGTATAGGGTGAAACTTATACTTTCTTACATTTCAAAAAAAACGTCTTGATGCAGGCAAAACGCCTGTATCAAGACGGTGCTTCACACGGAAAATCACCAAGCCCTTATTGTTTCGCGATTTCAACAACAACGTCATTATTGAAATACATTATAATATTATCATTTTCTTTGAGAGATTGCACGGATAATGTCGTGTCTCCTTGATGAATATATACATTTGAAGGAAGAAGGAAGCGGTAAGTATCATTCAGAGTAACCCGTTTGGCAATAAGCTCTCCGCTTGCGCTCTCGTAACTTGAGAAGACCCGTTTCGACTGTGTGAAGACGCGAATGATGAGTGCGCCGTCAGCATCCTTGCGAACTTCCACGCGGTCTGCCGTAGTGAGTGTGCCGAGTGTTGTCGTTGTAACGCCATCCCGGATAATTTTCACCCCTCCGGTAACCTTCAAGCTCTGTGAAGCACCAGTATAATCCTTCACGGTCAACGTGCCTGCAGCGGCATCCACTGCTGACACCTGACCAGTAGTAAGCTTAACAGTCTGAATGGTCACCGGGGTGCTGCCATTAAATGAGACATTAATGAAATCCCCAACCTTCAGATCGCTGATCTTGATGTTCTGTGCGGATTCGTTGGTCAAGGCTGCTGATACGGTATAAATCTCTGATGTTCCTCCGGACCACTTAACTCCCAGCTTATTGGCAGCCGCATTGACTGAAGTAATCTCAAGCTGTACATCGGAATTTACACGAAGAATCGACACAATATCCTGATTCCCGGCCAGAACGGCAGTCACTGAGCTGTTCAGAGGAACATCCGTAACCGCAAGCGAAGTCCGCCCGAAGAAGTCAACAGACTGCGGATATGACAGATTCAAGGTCTGACCGTTAGCGAGCTTCAGGGTCATGATTCTGGTAGTAGTATTCACTCCTGTCAACACGCCTGTATATTTGGTGCTTGTCTCTACAGAAATTGCACGTTGTCCGGCAGCCACTACATCCACCTTGCGGCCTTCGGTCAGATTATATCCCATATTGGTCAGTGATGTGGTAGCTATCCCATCATAGGCTAGCTTTGTCTTTGCATCCAGTTGCACCAAATGAGCTTTATTATTGGTATCCATAACCGTCAAAAGCTGTGTCTTCGCACTGTAGTCAACCACTGAAGCCCCGGTAAACTGGTCAATCTGCCGGCTCAGCACTTCAATCTTGGTTACCTGATCACTGCTGTTAAGCGTGATTTGAACGTTGTCTCCTGCCACTGCATCGGCAATAAGGTCGCCAATTACAGGAGAAGTAACGTTCGGTATGACGATTGCCGGTGTGGTTCCCAGCAGCTTCACTTCACGAGTTCCATCGGACTTTTTGTATACAATAGAGGAGCTGGTCAGTTCAGTAATCGACCCCTGCACGGTGCGTTCTACCCCTGAAGTCACTTCTACCGTCCGGATAACATTATCCTTAATCGTATATTTGACCGAAGCACCCACCTTCAGATCGGCCGGCAGCAGCACAGCGTTTTGCGAGCTGAATAGAGAAGTGCCATCCTCCCATTTGAAGGTTTCTGCAGTCCCATTAGCAGCTTTGAATGTGATGCTCTTATTGGCTGTGTCGACACTCTGAATGGTGCCTGTTGCCGTCTTGTTAACAAATCCTGATGTCACCTGAACCTTGACGATCTTATTTGCTCCGCTGAAGGTTTCACGAAGCAGGGTAACCTTGCTTGCCGCAGCGATCGAGCTTGGTGTAATTACAGCTCCGTTCACATCCACAAAGGAGGTGTTCGCATCATAGCTGTATTGATCATATCCGGCAGGAGAATCCAGCCAGAGCGTTGCCGGAGTGCTTTTAGCAAAGGTCCCTTCAATCGTCTGCACCTGTGGTGTAGGATCAGTTACCTCTACGTAAGCAGCATTATAAGTAGCACCGATGACGGTTACTTTCGTATAGGGCTTAATGTCGCTAAGATTAATTCTTGTATCGGAAGTGCTGTTGAAGTAGGCAGTGCCGTAAGTCAGGTTGAAGACAGAGGTAGCCCCATTGCTGAACAGGGTCAGCTTGCCGTCTTTGAGTGCACTTATGCTTCCTTTGACAGTGTTGTCATACTCCAGCGTATTGTGAGCTTCGGCCCGGCTGAAGAAGGTTGCCAGTTGCGCACGGGTAACAGCGCCCTGGGGATCAAAGCGGTTTCCGTCCAATCCGTTGGCAAGCCCCAAGCTCACCGCTGTGTTTATGTAGCCCCGTTTGTTTGGAGTCACCTTGGCATCATCGGCGAAGCTGGTAGGCTTTGTGGATGCAGAGGCAGCCTCTGCACTTTTACCAAGCGCCCGGATCAATAATTCAGCAACCCACTCGCGGCTGGCTTTCCGTTCTCCCCAGGAGGTCTTCAGATTGTCAGCAGCCATCTCAACCGTCTTATCCAGCAAGCCCTGCTGGAACGCCAGCACGACATAAGGCTTATAGTAGTTCGTAACCTGGAAGTCCGTTGGCAGCACAACATCAGTGCTGGTATTTACATTGCCTTGCAGCTTCATGAAGCGCAGTGCCATCAGCACCGCCTCCTGCTGGGTAACGGAATCACCCGGACGGAATAAGCCGTTATTTCCCACAACAATCCCTTGGGAGGCCAGCTTGTAAACATGCTTTTCAGCCCAAAAGCCTGCTTTCACATCGGTGAAAATTCCTGTTGCCGCCGCTTGAGCGGATACGTTAGATGAGGTTGGTGCTGCTGTTGTAGCATTATCGGCAAAAGCGGCTCCCGCTCCGCCAAGCACCATCGCGCCGGCCAGCAAGGCAGATACCGCTTGAGTAGAATACGATTGAATAGAACGTTTTGACCTTTTTTGCCCGGACAATAGATTATTCCCCTCTCCATGATTCATTTGAATGTTACATACATCATTTCGTCAGTCTGCCATTCAATTCCTGCATAATCTTTTAAACGCCGCTATTATCTCTGGTCATAGGATGCAGCAAATCAACATGGCCCATCAAGCTCTCCACTTGTTGTCCATCCACCAGAACCTCGATACTCTTCACTTCTTTGAATTGGAAGAACGTTTGGGTCAACGCGCTAATGGCAAAAGCTTCGCCGCCAGCACCAAGCTGCGCTTCGTCCGGCTTATGAATGTCCATCTGAATCTGCCCGTCAACAAATTTAAGCGATTTAAGCTCGATTTTTCCCCATAAAGGAATCTGGTCCGCTTTATCACTGCTTTGCAGCGCTTTGTAGGCTTCGCTGTATTTCTCTACATCATCTGCAAAGCTTATTGTAGCTTTGGCCGGAACCAGCTCCATCTGCTGCGGGTCCGTATAGTATACAGATATGCTCTCACTCTTTTTCTCCGGCGCATCCGGATGCTTTGTAGCAGCAGGAGCCGTACTCTCGGCTGTCGGCTGTGGCGTTGCCGTGGCTGTAGCTGTGGCGGGTGCATCTTGTCCTCCGGTGTTGTTATTTCCGGTATTGCCTCCAGCTCCATTCACAACTGCAGGTGAAGCTTGCACGCCTTCATTTGCCGGCGCCGCTGCAGGCTTCTCACCGCAGCCGGCGATCACAAGCAGAAGCAGTGCTGAAATTCCAGCATATGTTAATTTGTTATTCATCAACATTTACCCCCTCTGGATGAATATTGGCAGACATAGCCGTATGGCCGCTGCTATAGTCCGAGATATTCCTTAATTCCGCTGACAATACCAGCAGCAACCTTATTCTGCAAAGCTTCGGAGAACAGCAATGCCTCATCTCCTTTATTGCTAAGATACCCTACCTCAAGCAGAACAGCCGGCATGGTGGTTTCACGGATAACATGGAAATTCCCATAACGTACGCCCCGATCACTAAGTCCGGTCGCCTGGACAAGATACTTATGCATCACATTCGCAAGCGCCTTGCTGGCATCCCGCTGATAATAGGTCTCTGTTCCGGTCGCTGCCGGGGAACCGCTGTTGGCATGTACAGAAATAAACAGATCGGCCTTAAGATTGTTCGCCATTCCCGCCCTGTCTTTCAGCTCCAGGAAGGTATCATCACTGCGGGTGAGCACTACATCAATATTGCTTTCTTTTTTGAGCAGCGCTGCTGCTTTCAGCACAACTGCCAAATTGAAATTTTTCTCATATTTGCCTGTAGCTCCAACGGCACCGGAATCCTTGGCTCCATGCCCGGCATCAAGCACTATAAGCTTCCGTCCGTTATTTACAGGCGGAGTTACCGGAGTATCCGTACTTACCGCATTCAGATCAATGATAACAAGCTTGGAGACATCTCCCGTTACGTCGACGCTATAATTTTTGGCTTGATTCAAATCAATAACAAAACGGACTGTATAAGGGGCAGTACTAAACAGTGAATAACGCACACCGGAAATATCAGGATAATCCGTTACGGTAAGCTTGCCGTTCAGACTGGAGTCCAATTCCTGTCCTGTCCTGAATAAATCAGAGAAATTTGCATTAGGCAAATCTATCACAATCCGCTCGGGCCCCGTCATCTTGGACACCTTCGGCTGTGAACTTCCGTCCATTGCAATGGTCAGCTTATTCTCACTGAAGCTGATCCCATTGACCATGGTCAAATTAGCCGTAGTATCCGCCGGAGGCACAGTCCCGTTTGTTCCGTCACCGCCGGAATTTCCGCCTGTACCGGCGTTAGCATCAGGTACTTCTGGGGTAATAAGGTTTACAACCTTTGCAGTATTGTCCCATTTGACCGTAAGACCAAACTGCTCACCAATGAACCGGATCGGCACCAGGGTTGTATCCGTCCGCAAGAGCGGGGCGGCCGTAAGGGTCACGGTTTTGTCATCAACGGAGGCCGTAGTCTGATCCACAAACAGCTTGATCGTTTTCCCTTGTTGCTCAATGGTGATTGTCTTGCTTTTCTGATCCCAATCCACCTTATATCCAAGGTTCTCAGCGATCATTCTTAGCGGTACCATGACTGAGCTGTTCACATTTTCAACAGGTACGTCCTGTCCTGCGGTCAGCTCCTTGTCATCAAGAAAAATCTTGTTAGTGCCGGCAGCGGCATGTCCATGTCCCGGCAAAACAACTACAAAGAGCAGCAGCAACAGCATAAAAACAAATTTTTTCATCCTTCACCTCTAAGAATCTAGTATTCCGCCTATAGTGGCGTTCATGATGACAGCAAGGCTGACAACCTTCGACATTGTATAGACGCCGCCCTCATATAAAAGTTGCGAATATATGCCAAGTTCGCAATCTATAATCCCAGGTATTCCTTGATTCCGGCGGCGATCTCCCGGGCTAAGCTGTCTTGAAACTGCTCGTCATACATACTCGCTTCATTTCCTGGATTTGTAAGATAACCTACCTCCAGCAGCACTGCAGGCATACTCGTTTCTCTGGTGACATGAAGGCTTTTGGTTCGGACTCCGTTATCCTTGAATCCACTCCCGGCTATCAGATGCTTGTGCATGATCTGGGCCAGCGGCAGACTCTCAGTCCGTGAATAATAGGTCTCGCTGCCATTGACTTTATCCCTGTTCGGATATTCAGCAGGCAATGAATTTCCATGCACTGAAAGAAACAGATTGGCTTTTGCAGCTTCAGCGATATCCACCCGTGCCTGCAAGCCCAGAGTTTTATCCTCAGTGCGGGTATATACAACTTCAACCAGTCCATCCTGCATGAGCAGTGCTCCAACTTTGCGGATTACTGCAAGATTGAAGTCTTTTTCCAGTCTCTTTGTTAAGCTGACGGCTCCAGACTGTGTACCGCCATGCCCGGCGTCAAGGACCACAATAGGCTTTCCGGTCGCTCCAGTGCCGCCCGTATTAGGTGTGGTATTCACGACATTCAGATCAACAGTTACAAGCCCTGTGGCGGGATCGGTGCTCACCTGATAAGGCTGGACGCCTACGGTCTGTATTACAAACCTGACGGTGGGCGGACTTACACTGAAGAGTGCATAGCGCAATTCAGAGATTTGCGGATACCCGGTGACATCCAGCTTGCCTTGCGGGCTGCCGCTTGTGGAAACCCCCGGAAAGCTGCCGGCAAAATCAGAAGCAAAAGCTGCCCCCGGAAAATCAATGACGATGCGATCCGGTTGGGTCATCTTCGTAACGGTAGGCTTGACGCCACCCGCTGTCGCGATAATCAGCCTGTTCTCACTAAATACGGCTCCCATTACCTGTGGAGAGCTTACAACCGTTCCCGCACTGCCAGGAATAGGCGTTGGGGTAGGCACCCCGATCCCGATCACAACATCTCCGTCTGTTCCTGAGCTGTCTGCCGGTACAGAGGTTGGCACCGGTGTAGGCGCAGGTGCAGGTGTAGTTGACGGTACCGAAGTAGGCGACGGCAGAGGATTTACCGAGGTACCAGTCCCGCTTGGAAGCCCTCCACTCAAATATACGGTCTTGTCGGTGTTGTCCCAGCCGACCTTCAGCCCGAATTGCTCGCTTACAAACCGGATCGGCACCAGCACCGTTCCGCCGCTCTGCTTGGGCGCCGCATTCAGCGCGAGCGTGACTCCATCCGCTTCCGCAGTTGTACTGCCTACGGCCAGTTGAACACTTTTACCGTCCTGCTGAACGGTTACTTTACGCGATTTCTGCTCCCACTTCACGTCAAACCCCAGGTTCTCCACGACCACACGGATGGGAATCATAACGCTTCCATTTACATTCTCCAGGGTGATTCCCTTGGGGAGCGCAAGCTCCTTGTTGTCCATAATGATTCTTCCGGTGCTGCCCCCTGCAGCAGCGGCTTCATGGCCGGCGAATGATAGCAGCAACAGTGGCAATAGCAGTAGAAAAAGCACTCTTTGTCCGGCTCTTTTCATCCTTCCCTCTCCTTCTGGCAAATGATAGAAATTTACTTTGATAAGATTAAGACGACAGAAATCCCCAAAAGTTGCCTCCACCGGCAACGAATATATCGATTATAGCAAAAAAACTTCTATTTCCGACACCCGGAAATAGAAGTTTTGTGTAAAACATGTAAAGTTTTCGTATTAAACTAACAGCTTCGCGGCATGGCGCTCTTCGTAGGCTGCGATTTCATCCGCATGCTGGAGCGTCAGTCCGATATCATCGAGTCCCTGCAGCAGGAACTGGCGGCGGTGCTCATCCAGCTCAAAGCTGATGCTGAGTCCGTATTCATCGCTGAGCTGTTTATTCTCAAGATCCACAGAAAGCTTGTAGCCTTCATGCTCAGCCGTCCGGTTGAAGAGATCATCCACTTGGGCTTCCGAGAGCTTGATCGGCAGAATGCCGTTTTTGAAGCAGTTGTTGTAGAAGATATCGGCATAGGAAGGTGCAATCACCACTCTAAAGCCGTAATCCATAATCGCCCAAGGAGCGTGCTCACGCGAGGAGCCGCAGCCGAAGTTGGCCCGCGAGATCAGCACGGATGCCCCTTTGTAGCGTGGTTTGTTCATTTCAAAAGCTGCATTGTCATTGCCTGCTTCATCAAAGCGCCATTCGAAGAACAGGAATTGACCGAATCCCGTACGTTCAATCCGCTTCAAAAACTGTTTGGGGATGATGGCATCCGTATCCACATTTACCCGGTCCACCGGGGCAACGATTCCGGTTAATTTTTTGAATTCTTCCATGATTTTATCCTCCTGCTCTCTCTCAAATTCTATGAGTTGACGGCTTCCGTCTTGTAGTTCCAGTCACGGACGTCGGTAAAACGTCCCTTGATCGCAGCCGCAGCCGCCATTGCAGGGGATACCAGATGCGTACGTCCGCCGCGTCCCTGGCGTCCTTCAAAGTTACGGTTCGAAGTCGATGCGCAGCGTTGTCCAGGCTGCAGGACATCCGGGTTCATAGCGAGGCACATGCTGCAGCCCGCTTCACGCCATTCAAAGCCCGCTTCTGTAAATACTTTGTCCAGACCTTCCTTCTCAGCCTGCAGCTTCACACGTCCTGAACCCGGAACAACGATTGCTGTAACCTTGTCGGATACCTTGTGGCCTTTGGCAACCTCGGCAGCGGCGCGCAAATCCTCAATGCGTCCATTCGTGCAAGAACCAATGAACACATAATCAATGCCGATTTCGGACATTGGTGTACCCGGCTTCAAATCCATATATTCGAGCGCTTTTTCAGCAGCCTTGCGTTCATTCTCAGTCGTGAAGTCAGCCGGATTCGGCACATTTGATGTAATATCCGTGCCCATGCCCGGGCTGGTTCCCCAGGTCACTTGCGGAATCAAGGTTTCCACGTCAAATTCAACAACCGTATCGTACTGGGCGCCTTCGTCGCTGACAAGCCCCTTCCAGCTCTCAACGTAAGCATCATACGCTTCACCTTGCGGCACATATTGGCGTCCGCGCAGATAGTTGAAGGTGGTTTCATCCGGCGCAATCAATCCAGCTCTCGCTCCGCCTTCAATAGACATATTGCAGACGGTCATACGTTCTTCCATCGACAGCTCGCGGATCGCTTCGCCTGTATATTCAATAACATAACCGGTTGCGAAGTCTGTGCCGTATTTGGCGATAACGCCGAGAATCATATCCTTGGCGGTTACGCCTGGATTGCGTTTGCCTGTGAAACGGACTTCCATCGTTTTGGCCTTGGACTGCTGAAGACACTGGGTAGCCAGCACGTGCTCAACCTCACTGGTGCCGATACCGAAAGCCAGTGCTCCGAAAGCGCCGTGTGTGGAAGTGTGGCTGTCGCCGCAGACAATCGTTTTGCCGGGATGCGTCAAGCCGATTTCCGGACCCATAACGTGTACTACGCCTTGGTCGATATCATTCAGGTCAAACAGTCTTACACCAAAATCACGGCAGTTCTGTGTCAGCGTATCAATCTGCTGCTTGGAGATCGGGTCGGTGATATTGTAACGGTCTTTGGTAGGCACGTTATGGTCCATTGTTGCAAAAGTGAGGCCCGGACGGCGCACCTTTCGGCCGCTGAGGCGGAGACCTTCAAAAGCCTGCGGAGAAGTTACCTCATGCACCAGATGCAGATCAATGTAAATGATGCTTGGCTTGCCTTCCTCATGATGGATTACGTGATTGTCCCAAATCTTTTCAAACATTGTCTTGTTGCCCATATTTTCACCTCATAAAAGTAGAATCGTTCATTTGAAGAGAAAGTGGAGTCTCTCTTGAATGCTCTAAATATAACATCGGGGTGGTTATAATTCCAAGATATGATTTCTATAAAACCAATAGGTTTGACCTATAAGCATACTAAGTGCAACAACCAAGGTGTTGCTGCTTACTCAGGGCCATTTATATAAAACATCTTATGTTCTTCAAACTTTCCGTTGATTTTCACAAGATTGTGCACCAGTCCCTGCTCCTGAAAGCCCGCTTTCTTCAGCACCTTGATCGAACCGGCATTTGTCGGCTTCGCACCGGCCTCTATCAGCTGCAGTCCGGCTTCCTTAAAAGCATACTCCAGCACCAAAGGTACCGCCTCGCTCATATACCCCTTGCCCTGATGGCCCTGATCCAGTAAATAGCCCAAGATCCATTTCTGCTGTGAATCCAGCACGATATGCACAAGAGAAATATCGCCGATCAACCGGTCATTTTCATGTAAAAAGATCCCGAAAGAATAACTCCGCTTCTCCTCTCGAGCTATCCCCCATCCGGCAATCCGTCCGCTCTGGTTCTCCAATGTATAAAAGGCATCATCCCGTTCAACAGCAGAAAACTGTTCAAAAACTCTCCGGTTGCGCAGCTCCAAATCCAGCAAAGCCTCTGCGTCCTCCGGCATAAAAAATCTGAGATATACATTTGTTCCCTGGTATGTAGTCACATTTGATCCTTCCTGTCCTTATAATATCCGGCGAGCCAGCCCGTTGATTAATACTCTTTCAGTCTAGCAGCAGCAAAAATATTTGTACATTCACATTGCAAGTCTCGTCTTGCTGACTCAAACTGGAAGACCCCCTCCCGAAACAGTTCTACCTATGTTAATAACTCCGCTTATAGGATATACTTATAAACACATCTTTTAAGGAGCCTCTTATGGAACTTAGACAATTACAGTATGCATTGCAAATTGCGGCTGAGCGGAACTTTTCCCGCGCGGCGGACAAGCTGCACATCGCCCAGCCTTCGCTCAGCCAGCAGCTCTCGAAGCTGGAGAAGGAGCTTGGCGTGCTTCTGTTCCAGCGTAATACCAGTTCGGTGGAGCTGACCCATGCCGGAGAAAAATTTGTGGAGCAGGCGCAGATCATTATTGATGCTGTGGAGCTGCTGCGCCAGGAAATGTCCGATATCTCCCAGCTTCGCAGCGGACGGGTGGTTGTAGGAAGCATGCCGATTACCGGGGCGCATCTGCTGCCGCATGTGCTGCCTGTATTCAAACAGAAATATGCCGAAGTCGAGATTACCCTGCTGGAAGACTCCTCAATGAATCTGGAAAAGCTTACCGCCAGCGGCCAGACCGATCTCAGTCTGCTCTCCCTGCCCCTGGAGATTCCCACCCTTGCCTATGAAGTACTTGGCGAGGAGCGGATTGACCTTGCCGTCCCGCCAGAGCATCGCTTGGCTTCGCGGAGTGCTGCGGGCATTCGTACCACCTTGGAAGAACTGAAGGATGAGCCGTTTATTGTGCTAAAAGAAGGTCAGGGCTTCCGCAAAATGACAGTCGAGCTATGCCGGGAAGCCGGATTCGAGCCGCGTATCGTCTTCGAAAGCAACAATATGGAGACCGTCCAATCGCTTGTTGCCGCCGGAATGGGTGTGACTTTGGTTCCCCACTTCATCGCCCGCGCACCGCGTAGCGAATTTGTTCCGGTCTATCTTCCGCTCGCGGAGCCGGTGCCCAGCCGGACTCTGGTTGTGGCTTACCGCCGCGGCCGTTATTTATCCAAGGCTGCGGAGGCTTTTATGAAAACCTTCAAAACAACGGTAGCAGATCTGGCAAAAGAGTAGCTGCAGATTATCGGCAGTGAAAGGTTCGGATATAGTTAATGCCCTTTCGGCTCCAGTCACTGGAAACAAAAGGGCATTTTTGCTGCTGCGTTGCCTAATGGTTGTAGCCTATTTATTATGCTGATGGCGGTAGGTGATCAGACGGTTCTGCTCATCCGGCATTTTTGCTGTACTCTCGTCGACCTTGCCTTCTTTTCTTGAATCAATGGTATTGTCTTCAACAAATTCCCGGATCACGCTGTTTTGAAGCTCGTCCGCCTCTCTGGAATGCTTATGCTGATCATGCTGCTGCTGGACATTTTTTCCTGTTTTCAAGAATAGCCACCTCCTGGTACAGATTACGGGTATTTTGCCCGTTCCTCCACAAGGATAAACATCATTTCCTCCCAAGCTTTTCTGGTAAAAATATTAGTTCGCTCTCCCTTTGCAAACCCGACTTCTGCATGGTATTCTAAATGACAAATAGTGAAACGTGCAGACGGGACCAGTACGAACAGGCCTCTATCCGCGAGCAGAGAGTAAATTCCGGCAGGCTGAGAGAATTTACCGCGGTTGGCCATTCCGAATCCTACCCCCGAGCGGCCTGCTGCCTGCAGGACGGAAACTCCCGTTATGAGAATGAAGTCGGATGATCCCTCATCAATGAAGGTGGTACCGCGGAAGTTATTCAGCTTTCGTCCTTTGCTAAGTCTAAGGATGGGGGCTTTTTGTCGTTTTCAGCTTGATGAAGATTTAAATTTAAGAAGGAAGTGAAACACAATGACAACACGAATTGTGGTCAAAATCGGCAGCAGCTCGCTCACCGGTCCTGAAGGCGGATTGAACCGCGAGGCCATTGCTTTCTTCGCCGCCGAAATTGCTGCGTTGCGCCAGGACGGCTGTGAAGTGCTGCTGGTCACCTCCGGTGCGGTGGCGGCCGGATTCCGCGGCATAGGTTATCCCTCCCGCCCCAAGCTGCTGCATGAGAAGCAGGCCGCCGCTGCGGTTGGCCAGGTGATGCTGATGCAGGCTTATCAGGAGGCTTTTGCGGGGCATGGCATCCCTACTGCGCAAATCCTGCTAACCCGCACCGATTTCTGCAGCAGACGGGCGATGAATAACGCCGTAATGACGGTGGAAGAGCTGCTCCGGCAGGGAGCCGTGCCCATATTCAACGAAAATGATACCGTGTCGGTCGATGAGCTGAAGTTCGGCGATAATGATACGCTGTCGGCGCTGGTGGCGAACCTCCTGAAAGCATCACATCTCCTCGTACTGACCGACATGGACGGAGTGTACAGCGGAGATCCCCGCAAGCATCCGGATGCCGTCCGCTACCAGCATGTGGAGGAAATTACTCCTGAGATTTACGCCATCGCAGGAGGGGCCGGCTCCAGTGTAGGGACTGGCGGCATGCGTTCCAAAATCGACGCCGCCAAAATCGCCACACGCGGCGGAGTGCCTGTCTTTATCGGCAGAGCCACAGAACCCGGCGATTTACAACTGGCGGCGGCGGGAAATGGCAAGGGCACTTATTTTGCCACTTCATTATCCTCTTTGCCTGTCAAGAAACAATGGCTTGGCTTCATGTCCACTCCGCTCGGCTCCATCTATGTTGATGATGGCGCTGTAGAAGCGCTGCTCCATGGCGGTCACAGCCTGCTGCCGGTTGGAGTTAAGCGGATCGAAGGAAGCTTCCATTCGGGGGACGTTGTGGAAGTTCTCGGGCCGGATGCCCAGCTGCTTGGCCGGGGGATTGTCAATTATGATGATGCCCAGCTCCGCAGCATTCAAGGCCTGCCGAGCCGTGAAATTGTACCAGTGCTGGGGGAAGTCCACCGGCTGGAGGTTATTCACCGCGATGAATGGATTACACTGCGGTAATCACAAAACTAAGTTTATGCTTCCGATGTAGTTTTGTTCGGGGCTAATTCACAGGAGCGGATGCTCACAAAACTTAAGCTAATGCTTTCGAAGCGAGTTTTGTTCGAAGCAAATCCAAGGGAGCAGACACTCACAAAACTTTCAGGAGGGTTAACCATGAGTGAGGTTGTAAGCAAGGCAGCGTTAGCTAAGGAAACTACAGGTGTGCTGGCAAGTCTGAGCACCGATCAGAAGAATGAAGCCCTGCTTGTCATGGCAGATGCCCTGGTCCGCGAAGCGCCGGCCATTATTGCCGCTAATAGCGAGGATCTGGAACGGGGCCGGCTCGGCGGAACACCGGAATCCATGCTCGACCGACTAGCGCTTGACGTTGGCCGGATACAAGGCATTGCGGAGGGGCTGAGGCAAATCGCCGAACTCCCTGACCCTATTGGTGATCATCTGGAAACGATCGAGCGGCCTAATGGACTTTATATTGAGAAAATCCGCGTCCCGCTTGGGGTCATCGGCATTATATACGAAGCGCGTCCCAATGTAACCGTGGATGCTGCGGGCCTATGCCTGAAGACAGGCAATGCCGTTGTCCTGCGCGGCGGCTCCTCTGCTCTGTCTTCCAACCGCAAAATCGTCGAAGTGCTGCATAACGCACTCGACGCAACGGCAATTCCAAAGCATGCGCTGCAGCTGATCGAAGACCCGAACCGCTCCTCCGTGGATCAGATGCTTAAGCTGAACGGACTGCTTGATGTAATCATCCCGCGCGGCGGAAGCTCGCTGATCCAGAACGTTGTGCTTAATGCCACCGTCCCGGTAATTGAAACGGGGGCAGGCATATGCCATACTTATCTCGACGCCAGCGCCGAGTCGGATATGGCACAGCGCATCAGCCTTAACGCAAAGGCCCAGCGCCCCTCTGTGTGCAACTCGATGGAAACTCTCCTTGTGCATCGCGACTATGCCGATAAGCACCTGCTGTCTCTGGCGGAAGCGTTCCGCGAGGTAAATGTCGAATTGCGTGGCTGTCCTGAAACCGTACTCCAGATTCCTTGGGCACTGCCTGCAACCAAAGAGGATTTTGCCACCGAATATAACGATTATATTCTCAATGTCAAAATTGTCGGCGGGCTGGATGAAGCGCTGGGGCATATTGCCGAGTTCAGCACCAAGCATTCGGAATGTATCGTAACCGGGGATGCCGCAAATGCAGAGCGTTTCTTGCAGGAAGTAGATGCCGCTGCGGTCTACCATAACGCCTCGACACGGTTCACCGACGGTTTTGAGTTCGGATTCGGGGCGGAAATCGGGATCAGCACCCAGAAGCTCCATGCCCGCGGCCCTATGGGTCTGCCTGCACTTACTTCAAGCAAATACAAAATTCACGGCTCCGGGCAAATTCGGGGGTAAGTCAATTTATTAGGGGGAATCTCAGTCATGTGTCAGCAACCAGCAATTCCATTAATCAATCATAAAATTGTTTTTTACGGGGCAGGCTCGATGGCTGAAGCGATTGTGCGCGGGATGATTGCCCGTAATGTAGTTGAGTCCGGCAACATCGTGATGCTTAACCGCAGCAGCAGCGAACGCCTGGCCGAGCTGCGCAGCCGCTATGGCGTCCTGGGCTGCAATGATCCTGAACAAAAAACAGAACACCTGCGCACAGCTCCGGTCATCGTGCTTGCCATGAAGCCCAAAGATGCCGCAGAGGCTCTGCGCGGACTTGGACCACTGCTCTCACCTGACCAGCTGGTGATCTCCGTTATTGCCGGAATGACGATCCGCACCATGCAGGGACTGCTTGGCACACCGCAGCCTGTGGTACGGACCATGCCCAATACCTCAAGCTCTATCGGTCTTGGAGCGACCGGCATCGCCTTCTCCAAACAAGTGGATGAGCAGAGCCGCCGGATAGCGCTCAATATGTTCGAAGCCGTAGGATTAACCTCTGTCATCGACGAGGACCGGATGGAAATTCTGACCGGAATCTCCGGCAGCGGTCCGGCCTACATCTATTATATGATGGAAGCGATGATAGCCGCAGGCATTCGGGGAGGACTGCCGCCTGAACAGAGCACGGAGCTGACGGTCCAGACTGTCCTCGGCGCTGCCCGTATGGTGCAGCAGACAGGAGAAGAGCCGGCGGTCCTGCGCAAAAAAGTAACCTCACCAGGCGGTTCCACACAAGCAGCCATTGAGGTTATGGAAAAAGGCGATTTCTTTGAAACGGTAATCGCCGCAGTCAACCGCTGTGCCGAACGCTCCCGCGAGATGGGCGCAGCGCTTGAGAAAGAACTTTCGGAGCATTGATATATTGCATGCAATAAATAAATTCGTATAAATTAAAAAAGATCGCAGCCTTTCCCATTGGGAAAAGAGCTGCGATCTTTTTTAATTAAGGCATCCGCCATATGCTTCTGTTCTCTCTTCTGCTTGAATCCTTCTATCGTCCGCCGTTGCGGAATTTTTGTGTATAGGCTTTGACGTCCTGGGCATTTTTCACCCGGTTGCGCGCCCATTCCAGTAAAATCCGGTCGATATAACGGAAATGGATCTTGCCTGCGAATACAGACTCCTTCAGGGCGAGCAGAATCAGCTCCTCGGGATACCGGTCCTGATCCACCCAGCCGGATATCGTCTCGCATTCCATCGGCGAGAGCGGACGGCCGAATTCCTTCTCAAAAATACTGAACAGGCTGCGGCTCTCCTCGGCAGCTTTGTCTGCATCGAGAGCTGACGGTCTGCCATACCCTCCATCTGAAGCGGATGCTCCTGAGTGATGGGCGGAAGTACGGGGCCCCGGCACATTACCGGCAGCGCGATTCTTACCCGCCGGGGATTCCTGGGCAGCTTCCGCCAAATAAGCGCCAAGCTTGCCATAAAGGCCCGAGAAGTTATAGCGCTCGTAGTGGATATCTCTCAGCTCGTCGTTATCTTCATCAATACTGATGAAGCCTTCCTTCATGAGCTTTTGCAGCTCTCCAGCGATAACAGCTATGCTGCGTCCTGTTACCGTCTGCAGCTCCTCCAGTGAAGGGAAATCAATTCCCTCCACCTGGCGGAAGGAGAGCAGATGGATCAGCAGCATAGCTTCGCTGCCAGTCAGGTCTAGCTGCCGATAGTATTTCAAGAGAGCGTAAGGAATGACGGCCACACCGTTCTGGAGGCCAAAAGACACACCTTCGCCCCAGGTACTCCAAACTTTGCCGTCCATGCGCGCCCTCCTCTGCTTGCTTAAGGATACAGGCGGTACAACGTACGAGGGAACGGAATGGTTTCCCGCACATGATCCAGACCGCAAATCCAGGCTACTGTGCGTTCAAGGCCAAGACCGAAGCCGGAGTGAGGCACGGAACCATACGTGCGCAGGTCCATGTACCATTTATAGGTATCCATCGAAAGATTATGTTCTTTGAACCGTTCTTCAAGCAAAGCCGGATCGTCGATACGCTGTGATCCGCCGATAATCTCTCCATAGCCTTCAGGAGCGATCATATCCGCGCAGAGCACAACCTCTGGACGTTCAGGATGCGGCTTCATGTAGAAGGCCTTGAAGGAGGCCGGATAATGCGTAATAAATACCGGTTTGTCGCTCATTTCGGCAATCGCCGTTTCATGCGGCGCTCCGAAATCATCGCCCCAGGCAATTTCATAGCCTTTTTCGTTCAGGAATTTAATCGCATCATCATAGGTGATTCTTGGGAACGGAGCTTTGATATTCTCCAGCTTGGAGACATCGCGGCCTACCGCCTCCAGCTCAGCACGGCAGTTCGTGACTACAGACTGCACTACGAAGCTGATGAATTCCTCCTGAATGCGCAAGCTTTCTTCATGTTCAACGAAGGCCATTTCCGGCTCAATCATCCAGAATTCGATCAAGTGGCGGCGGGTCTTCGATTTCTCGGCACGGAAGGTAGGGCCGAAGGAATAGACGCGGCCGAGCGCCATTGCGGCAGCTTCCATGTAGAGCTGTCCGCTCTGCGTCAGATAGGCATCCTCTTCAAAATACTTCGTATGGAACAGGTTCGTTGTGCCTTCTGCCGAGGTAGGCGTCAAAATCGGCGGATCTACCTTCGTAAAGCCGTTCTGATTGAAAAATTGCTGAATCGCGCGGATAATCTCTGCACGAATAACCAACACTGCCCGCTGCTTCGAGGAACGAAGCCAGAGGTGACGGTGATCCATCAGGAAATCAACGCCATGCTCCTTCGGAGTAATTGGATAATTCTCTGTAAGGTGCAGGACTTCTATACCCGTAACAGTCATCTCGTAGCCGGATTGACTGCGTGGCTCCTCCCGGATGATACCGGTCACGTACAGGGAGCTTTCCTGCGTAAGGCTCTTGGCATCATCCCATACCTGCTCCGGCACTTCCGATTTCACCACAACGCCCTGGATATATCCTGTACCATCGCGAAGCTGCAGGAACTGAATTTTACCGCTGGAGCGCTTGTTGTTGACCCAACAGCCGATCACAACGCTCTCTCCCACATGCTCATTCACGTTCTTGATTACACTCTTGTTAGCCATCCCAACTGATCTCTCCTCTAATTTAGCCGTTAATTCCTTGCACAATACGATACGTATCGCGTGCAATGACAAGCTCTTCGTTTGTCGGAACCACGAGCACCTGAACCTTGGAATCAACCGTAGAGATACGGCGCGGATCACCGGAGCGGACCTTATTGGCTTCAGGGTCCAGTTCAATTCCGAGGAACGTAAGGTTATTCAGCACTTTGGCACGCAGCACAGCCGCGTTCTCGCCTACACCGGCAGTAAATACGATTACGTCTACGCCGTTCATCGCTGCCGCATAAGAGCCGATATATTTCCGCAAACGGTACTCATACATGTCAAAAGCAAGCGTAGAGTTAGGCTCGCCTTTTTCTGCACCATCAATAATATCACGCATGTCACTGCTGACGCCAGAAATAGCCAAAAGTCCGCTATGTTTGTTCAGCATGGAATTCACTTCGCCAACGGACAGCTCTTCCTTGTTCATTACGTAAGGAACGATAGCCGGATCAAGGTCACCGCTGCGGGTACCCATCATCAGACCTTCAAGCGGTGTCATCCCCATCGAAGTGTCAACAGACAATCCGCCGTCAACAGCAGTTACGCTGGCGCCGTTACCGATGTGGCAGGTGATGATCTTCAGATCTTCAAGCGGACGGTTCAAATATTCGGCAGCAGCTTTGCTGACGAAATCATGCGAGGTGCCGTGTGCGCCATAGCGGCGAACCTTGTATTTGTTATACAGCACTCTTGGAATAGCATACATATAAGACTTCTCAGGCATCGTTTGGTGGAACGCAGTATCAAAAACAACGACCTGCGGCACGCCCGGCATATTCACTTCAGTTGCCGTAATTCCCATCACTGCAGCGGGATTATGGAGCGGGGCAAGGTCGAACAGCTGGCGGATTTTGCTCTTGGCATCACCGTCAACCAGTGCGGAAGCCTTAAAGAATTCGCCCCCGTGTACCACGCGGTGTCCTACGGCATTGATCTCGTCGATTGAAGAGATTACGCCGTGCTCCTTATCGGTCAGACAGGCAAGCACTTTACGGATCGCGGTATTGTGCTCCAGAATTTCACTGACTTCCGTAACTTCCTGCTTGCCGGTAGGCTTATGGTTCAGAATGGAGGAATCCATCCCGATGCGCTCAACCAGACCTTTCGCAAGCACAGACTCATCCGTCATGTTGTACAGCTGATATTTCAAAGAAGAACTTCCTGAGTTAATAACTAGAATATTCATATACGGTCACCGTCCTTGTCATACTTGAAGAAGCCTTCGCCCGATTTCATGCCCAGTTGTCCTGCACGTACCATCTTCTTAAGGATCGTAGAAGGACGGTATTTCAGTTCGCCGTATTCACGGAACATATTTTCCAGAGCGGCAAGCACCGAATCCAGACCGAAACGGTCAGCCATTTCAAGTGGTCCATTCTGGAACTGGTAGCCGATACGCATTGCGTCGTCGATATCCTCAGGGGAAGCGACACCTTCTTGCAGCAGATGCATAGCTTCGTTAATGAACAGGCAAATGAGGCGTGAAGTTACAAACCCCGGGGATTCGTAAATCAATACGCCTTTTTTCTCAACAATTTCATCAACGAAAGCTTTGGTATCTTCAAAAGTGCTGTCGGAGGTTCTCAGTCCGCGAACAATCTCAACAAGATTCACCTTTGCTACCGGATGTATGAAATGCATGCCGATGACGCGTTCCGGGTACATTGTAGAGCTGGCAAGCTCCGTCAAGCTTAGGGTTGACGTGTTGCTGGCCAGAATAATGTGGCTCGGACACACCTGATCGAGCTGATTGAATACTGTTTTCTTTGCTTCCAGATCCTCGGTAATGGTCTCAATGACCATATCGCAGGAGCTGAGTTCTGCGAAATGTGTCACTTTTTGGATACGGCTGAGGATCAGTTTCTTTTCAGCTTGGGTGATTGCCCATTTCTCAAGCTGTTTGTCGAGACTTGTCTCGATCATCTCATAAGAGTAGTCCAGTCTTTCAGTGGTTTTCTCCACCAGCATAACATCCAGGCCTTTGGCTGCCAGCATTTCAGCAATACCTTGACCCATTGTGCCACCGCCGATGACGCCGATTTTCTTAAAATTCATGTAAAAGTCTCCATCCTTTCAGGTATCTATACTTTTGTATTGTACCTTTTCTGTCGTAAAAAATAAGTAGCCCGACATATAATAATATCTTAGCATGTCTGAAAAGTAAAAAAAAATAACCGGCATAAATAATTATGCCGGTAAAAGGACGCTGTCACGAAATTGACAACGAAATTGCTCTCCGGAGAGAACTTCCTCCTTCATCAAAATGTCAAGGGAGTAGTCGAATATATTCCGTTGCTTTCCGAGCAGCTCATGGGTGCGAAGCATCAGTTCATCCAATATTTTGCTATTTTCCTTCATTAGCTCCTCTGTGGTAACCATTTGCAGATTGGCAATCCCCAGGGAGGTCAGCCCTGATTTCATCATCGTCTCAACGATATCCAGCGCCTGATCGAAATCTCCGCGTGATCCGGTGCTTCTGCCGCCGTAGAACATTTCTTCAGCAACAGCTCCGCCTAAGGCAATCATGATCTGATTTTCCAGATAGTCCTTGGTATACAGATATTGCTCAGACTGCGGATTATGCCGCACATAACCCAGCGCTTGTCCGCGCGGCGTTAGCGTAACCTGGCTGACGCTGCCCGGACGCAGCAGCTCGGCCATAATGGCATGCCCAAGCTCGTGGATGGCAACCCGTTTTTTCTCTTCGTGGTTGGTCTCACGGTCCGTCTTCTCGCCCATCATCACCTTGTCGATGGCCATCGACAGATGCCGCTGCTCCACTTCCGTAAGGTTCTCGCGCATCATGTAGATGGCGGCTTCGTTCATGACGCTTTCGAGCTGGGCGCCGGAGAAGCCGTAAGCCTCTTCAGCGATTTTGTCCAGATCCACTTCTTCATGCAGAGGCTTGTTCTGGGCATGCAGGTCGAGAATGGATTTGCGGCCCTTCTTGTCCGGCATATCGACCTGGATATGGCGGTCGAAGCGGCCCGGACGCAGCAGTGCTGAATCCAGCATTTCCTTACGGTTCGTCGCCGCTACAAGCAGAATACGCGGAGTTTCGTTGTTGTAAATCCCATCCATTTCGGTCAGGAGCTGATTGAGCGTCTGGTCGTATTCACGCTGCTGCCCGCCTTCACGCTTGCCGCCGATTACATCAATTTCATCTATGAAAATAATGGCGCTTTGTTTATTTTCTTTGAGGGCGCGGGCCCGGGCATCCTTGAACAAATCGCGGATACGTCCGGCGCCGACACCAACGTACATCTCAACGAATTCACTGCCTGATGCGGCCACAAATACGGAGTTGGTATAATGGGCTGCTGCTTTGGCCATCAGGGTCTTACCGGTCCCCGGAGGGCCTGTGAGCAGAATTCCTTTTAGAGGGCGGATGCCGAATTTGCTGATTTCCTCATGCCGGATCAGGAAGTCCAGCGCTTCACGCAGCTCCTGCTTCGCATTGTCCTGTCCGCCGATTTCTTCAAAGGTCAGCTTCGCGGGACCATTCTTCTTCCGCTTCTTGTCGCCTCCGGCGCTAACCGTCATTCCGCCGCGCAGATGGGCAATCAGCAGCAGCGCGCCGACCATGCCCGCCGCGATAATGACCGGAAAAATATTAATCCCGATAAAAGCCATAAAAATCAGCAGCACAGGAACAAATCCGGCTAAGATCTCTTTCCAGAACTTAGGCATTATTCCACACTCCCATCGTTGCCGGAATGCGTGGCAGAATAATAAACTTGCTTTCTTTGCCATCGCTCAGGCTCACATAAACGTTGTTGTCGTCGATTTCGGTTGTTGCCGTCACACCGCTGTATTTGGAATACTGGGCCTTAAGTCCATCCAGCTTGGCAGGTATCAAAGTATATTTATGGCTCTCCATCGCTTCAGCGACTGAGAACATCGCACTATCCCAATATTCATCCAGCAAGGCATTTGAGTGCTGATCCACATCAAGCTTCAGGGTCCGGCCGTTAATGGCCGCTTTGCCTTCAGTTGATACATACTGCACCAACTCACGCAATTTAGTTCCCGGCTTGAGATCAAGCTTCAAAGTAACTTCGTTGCGATTTATAGAAATACGGGAATCCTTGACTCCCTCATAGGATGACACAATCTTTTGCAGCGGCTCCTGAACAGCGAACTGACGATAGGCATACCAGCCGCCAAACAGCAGTGCAGCAGACAGCAGAGACGTTAGCAGTACAGGCATTAGACGTAGTTTCAAGTAACGTCCTCCTCTCAAGGTTTGGTAGCGTGTCAAAAGCTAATCCGAGACTGACATGCTATTAAGCTTGTCTCAATACAAGAAGTAGTATATCACAGGTGTATATACGATTTCGCAGAAAAGTGTGAATATATTTAAAATTTTCGATACTAATTTCTGGTCTTTCTCTCAGCGCTTACCCCATATTGGAATTAATTTTGTATGACACACGAAGGCATGAAGCGTACAAAAATACATTTTTGTTGCCAGAGATGTTAATCTTGGAATATATCAGAAAGGTAAAGGGGAGAACACAGTGTTGTCTATGAAATTCACTTTAGAAGAAGCCATTCAATTTTCCAAAATTGGATGTACCGAAGAATGGGTGCATCTTTTTCTGAGAACGAGCGGAAATAATATTCCTTTCTCTGATGGTTTGAAACTTCAAAAAAGGTATTGGCTTGGTCCCGTACAACTGCCAATATATGAGCTTCAAAGATGTTGCGGTCCTGAAGAAGACATGGAATATCATAATCCGTTAGCAGATTGGGAATTACGGGTTGGAATATTATCTGATTTACTTCAGAAGGGCTGGGAATACCCTCCCTTAATCGCTCAGCACCGTGAAGGAAAATTGATTGTTAGTGATGGAAACGGTAGACATGAAGCGCTCAAAAGACTTAATCACCACAAATGTTGGGTAATTCTGTGGGATAGCGACAATCAGAGTAACTTAAGCAGATGGAGTCAACTGGAGGGTAGCTAGTGAACAATAAAAAGGACAGCCCCGCCTCAATTGATATCGCTATCGTAAAAAAACGCAAAACAGCGGGCAGACAGAATACTGTCTCACCCGCTGTTCATATGTTCACGCCTCTCTATCTATTCGGCAAGCTGTAGCCATCACCGATCGCACTGCCGTCGGCAAAACGGTAAAACTTGTAATAATAACGTCCGTCCTGCTTATAAAAAAGCTGCCAGGCATATTCCCCGTTGTACACTCCCGGCAGCAGCCGCTTAATCGTACTCCCGGGAAGCTCCGAAGCTATAATCGAGCGGATCTGCTGCTCGGAGGTTCCTTTGTCCACCTCTTCAGCATACACGTCGTTGTCGCCTCCGGCCGGTTTGCCGTCCACGGTATACCGGACCCAGACCATAAGCTGCTTTCCGGCGTCATTTTTGCCCGTCAGCACCCAATACACCGAATTTTCATCCCAGACCGATTTTTGGGCCTTCGTTACCTCTGTCAAGCCGGCCCTTGCTTTGGCGATATCCCGGGCTGCGCTGCGTTCGTTCCACTGGTCCTTCATAATGTAAGCATAGAACTGGCTTAACCCGAACAGAAGGAGCAGAAACAGGAATATTCCCAGCAGAAGCCATTTTCTCCTTTTCTTCAAAGTACAGCTCCCTCTCCATATAATTGCTCATGTCGCGCTAATTTACCGCTTCAGGAGTCCTTCAAAGGTCTCCTGCGCCTTGCGGCGGATTTGCTCCTCGTCCAGCGTCAGGCACTCTCCGTTCTTCACAACCTGCTTGCCGTCTACCCAGACATGTGCCACATCCTTCGCACTAGCCGAATATACCACATGCGAGAGCAGGTCAGAATGCGGGAGGAAATGCGGCTGATCAATATCAACGGCAATGAAGTCGGCCTTCATTCCCGGGGCGAGCCGGCCCACATTGTTCAGGAAAATCGACTGTGCGCCGTATTCGGTCGCCATCAGCAGCGCTTCCGGGGCCGGAACCGCTGTCGGATCGCCACTGACGCCCTTGTGGATCAGTGCAGCCAGACGCATCTCCTCGAACATATCCAGATTGTTGTTGCTTGCTGCCCCATCGGTTCCGAGAGAGACCTTAACACCCGCACGCAGCAGCTCCGGTACCCGGGCAACCCCGCTGGCCAGCTTCAGGTTGCTGCCCGGATTATGGGATACACCGACATTGTAGCGGGCAAGGATCTCGATCTCCTCATCATTCAAATGCACACCATGAGCGACAAGGGATGGGCGTGTGAACATGCCGAGCTTCTCCAGATGCGCTACAGGACGCAGGCCGTAATCTGCGGCATTCTGCTCCACTTCGCGCCGTGTCTCCGACATATGCGTATGCATCGGCAGGTCCAGATCATGAGCCGCCTGTACGAATTTTACGAAAAAGTCCGGAGGGCAGGTGTAAGGCGCATGCGGCGAAATCATCGCCGTAATTCGTCCGTCAGCCTTGCCGTGCCAATTACGGGCAAAAGCAACCGCTTCCGCCAGCTTATGGTTCTGCACTTCTTCCGGACACAGGCCGATTACGCCGCGCATCAGTACAGCACGGATACCCGACAGCTCCGTAACCTCAGCGACCCGGTCCATATGATCATACATGTCCAGGAAGGTTGTTGTCCCGCCCTTAAGCATCTCCAGCACAGACAGGGAGGTTCCCCAGTAGACATCCTCTCCGGTGAATTTTTCTTCCATCGGCCACATCTTTTCCTGCAGCCAGCTCTGAAGAACCATATCATCCCCATAACCGCGCAGCAGCGACATTGCCGTGTGCCCATGTGTATTCACAAGACCCGGCATAAACAGCAGACGGCTGCCGTCTATAGTCTGTGTGCCAGCTTCAAGGGCTGGCTTCTCTTTCCCTATGTAAGTGATAAGATCATTTTCTATGGTCATATAACCGCTCAGCACCGGCTTATCCGTTCCCGGAACCAGAAAACGTCCGTTGATAATTACTGTCTTATTGCTGCTCATCTTCCACTTCGTCCTTTCCATCATGCAAATAATAAGCCAAGCTCTGCAAATCAGTTGTAAAGTCAGCAGCGTGAACGCGAATATTGGCCGGGGTCTTCAAAATGACCGGTGCAAAATTCAGGATCGCTTCAATGCCTGAGTCTATCAGAATGTCGGCCACGTTCTGAGCTTCGCTGTCAGGCACTGTGATGATTCCGATACGGATTCCCTGTTCACGAATCGTGCTGCCCAGCTCTTCCATCGGCTGTACGGTAAGGGAGTTGATCATCTGCCCTACCTTGGGTGCATAGGAATCAAATACAGCGGTGATTTTCATGGTGTCCTTCAAGTAAGCATTGTAATTTGATAAAGCGTGTCCAAGATTACCGGCACCCACAAGCGCCACGTTAATTTGCTGGTCCAGCTTTAGAATATGGCGGATTTTCTCAATCAAATAAGACACATCATAACCGATGCCTTTTCTGCCGAAATCACCAAAATAGGCCAAATCCTTGCGGATCTGCGCCGGATTAAGATCAAGCTTCTGCCCCAGCTCCTGAGAAGAGACGGTGGGAATTTCACGCTTCTGGAGATCGTTCAGGAATCGCAGATACACAGGGAGTCTGCGAACGACGGCCTCCGATATTTTATCTGATTTCATATTTTCTCCTCCTCAAAGTTTGTATAGCGATGCTTCCTTGGTATTCTTCGTACAAACTCACTTCGTAAGCATTCACCAAGTTTGTTAACGCTTCGTAAGTATAGGGCCGTCCTCTAGCCTCCCATACGGAGAAGGCTGCTAAAGGACGGAATGTACAAGCTAACCCGAATATTATAAAAAAACTATAGCAGGTTCAAAAACTTCAAGAAACGCCGCCGTCCGCTAGCCATTCGGCAATCCGCGGGACCATCTGGTCAGTCAGCATATGCTCCATCTTGGGTCCGGGCAGCGAATACAGGAAGTATTTTCCATAATAAGATTCAATAACTCTTGTATCATATACAATTACGATGCCGCGGTCCTGCGCAGTGCGCACCAGCCGCCCAAAGCCCTGTTTGAACCGGATCACCGCCTGAGGGACAGACAGCTTCATAAAAGGATTCTTCTTCTGCGCCTGCAGCAGCTCCGCCTTGGCCTCCGCAAGCGGATGGTTTGGCGGCTGGAAGGGCAATCTGACAATAGCCAGACAGGTCAGCGCCTCGCCCGGAATATCCACGCCTTCCCAAAAGCTGCTCGTCCCAAGCAGCACAGCAGCGGCGCTGTCCTGAAAACGCCGGATTAGCTTGCTTCGGCTGCCGCCCTCTACACCCTGCCCCAGTACACTGATATCCTCTGAGGAGAGCGCCTCCTTCAGCGGGTCATAAACCTGGCGGAGCATTTTGTAGGAGGTGAACAGCACCAGCATGCGGCCCCGGGTAGCCACCGCAGCTTCGGCCAGCGAATGCACCAGCTTATCAACAAACCGGGCATCGCCCACACTGCCTTTGACGCTGGGAAAATCGCGCGGGATGACCAGCAGCGCCTGCTCCCGGTACCTGAACGGCGAGGGAAGCAGGGCTGTCATCAGACGCCCTTCCTCTGCAGACTCGGCAAGTCCAAGATTATCAATCATGAACTGGAAAGATTTATCTACAGAGAGGGTGGCGGAGGTCAGCACAATGCTTTTCTTTTTATCGAAAAACAGCTCCTTGAGCTGGGCGCTGACATCCACCGGAACGGCATAGAGCTGGAGTGATTTGCCACGGTAATTGCTGCTGCCTTCCATCCAGTAGACATTATTCTCGTCATTCAGATTCATAAAGAACCGGACCTGCTCGCGAATAGAAGCCAAATCCTTGAACAATCCGCCGATATCCGTCACCAGACTGTCCGAAGTGGACTGGCTCTCCGTCTCACGCATCTCGCTGAGCATCTTGTCGCCTTTACGGATAATTTCGCTGAGACTGAGATTGAAGGTGTTCTCAATCTGGGCCAATTCTTCCCACGCATTTGGTTTGCTGCCCGGCAGAAGACGTGTAACGAGTTGTCCCGCTTCCCCCGCTGCGGCATCACTGCGCTCCGGCAGAAGGCCAAACAGCCTGTCGCTGAGCATATCCCAGGATTCCTTCACTGTGAGCAGCTCGGGATAGATCCTGTCGATTACACCGCTCCATTCCGCCGCCTGCTCACTGCCTGACGACTGCAGCATTTGACGCAGCACCGGGAGCTGGCCGCTCTTGCTGTCCTTATACAGACGCGTGAGCGTATGGGCAACAGTGAAATATTTCATTTGCATCCCCAAATGCTTGCCGGCGATATCCTCCAGATGATGGGCTTCATCAATAACGAGATGCTCATAGGCTGGAAGAAGCTGGTGGCCGGCCTTGACATCCGCGAACAGCTTGGAGTGATTGGTTACGACGACATCGGCAATGCCGGCTTCGTGCTTGGCCCTGTGATAATAGCATTTGCGGAACCATGGGCAGGAACGCCCGAGACATGAATCCGTGTCACTGGCCACTGTCTCCCAGAAATCACCATTGCGTCCGTTCAGGTTCAGCTCCTCATCGTCGCCAGACTCCGTTTGGGTCAGCCATACGATCATTTGGGCCGCAGTCAGCACTTCTTCCCGGGCGCTTGTGAAATCCTTTTTATTAATTTTATGTTCAAACTTACGCAGACACAAATAGTGCCCTCTACCCTTGAAGATCGCTGCCTTAAACGGGAATGGCACGACACTCGTCAAAAGAGGGATGTCGCGCTCGCGCAGCTGGTCCTGAAGGTTGATGGTATGCGTGCTGACCATAACCTTTTGGTCTGTGCGGACACTGTGATAAATGGCCGGGAGCAGATAACCAAGCGATTTGCCGGTTCCGGTTCCCGCCTCAATCAGCAGATGCTTGTCGCCCTCAAGCGCCGCCATGACTTCACCAATCATAATCTCCTGGGCTTCACGGCTTTCGTATTGGGGCAGGGTATCCTTGAGCCTCTTGGTCACCTCTTCCATATATTCCTTAAAGGTAATATTCTGCAGAGGATTCCCGGTTCCTGCCTCTCTGGGAGGCGCCAGTTCGGTCCAGTCCCCTACCGCCAGCGCAAGCTGACGATACAGGGTAAGCTCGCCTTCCGGCTGGAAGGTCTCCATTTCCCGCTCCCGCTGCAGCCCGTCAAAAAACCAGGCCAGATCACTATCCTCATCTGCGAACAGCTCATTCAGGCGCTGAATGGTCAAGAGAGGCAAGCTGTACAGCTCCTCCAGGCATCTCAGCAGCACTAACGCGGTAGCCAGCGCATCACTGTCCGCCTGGTGCGGACGCTCATGGGTAAGCCCGAAATGAGCGCTGACCGCCCCAAGCTGATACGTGCTCAAGGATGGAAAACAAATTTTGAGAAAATCAATCGTATCCAAAATCCGGCCCTGAAACGGCAAATACCCGCACCGGTCCAGCGCACTCTGGAGAAAATGAAAGTCAAACGCCACATTATGGCCCACCAGCACGACATCATCGAGCAGCGGCACAAGCTCCATCATCATCTCGTCCAGCTCCGGCGCATCCTGCACATCACTGTCCGTTATCCCGGTCAGGCCTGTAATAAAAGGAGGGATCGGCGCTCCTGGCTTGACATAGGAACCGTAAACCCTGGAGATGGACCGGTCTTCTTCTATAATGGCAAGGCCAACCTGGATGATCTCACCCACGGATTGGGTTCCTGTAGTTTCAAAATCAAGCACGGCAAATTTCATTATAAGTTCAATTCCCTTTCACTTGAGACTCCTTATCAGCATAACAGAAGTTACGAAAAAAGGCGATGCACCCCCTAGCCAAGCAGGATGCACCGCTTCATATGGATGTCTTATGATTACAAAAGCGAAACCAGCTGATTTCCGAACTCAAGCTTCCCTCCCCGCCTGCGGCAAACCTCCAAATTGACGTTTGGCTCACGGAGCAAGGGGTCATGATGCAAGGAAAGGACAAACAGCTCCTGAGCTTCATTGAAGCGCTCCTGAGAGGCCCTGATGCAGCCCATCGCGTTGTAGATCATGGCCTTCAGCTTCCGCTCACGGATCAAGGCCAGCATGTGGTCCAGATGACCCCAGGCAGCATCATAGCCGCCCTCCTGCAAATACGCCATCGCCAAATACAAACGCGCCGCCAGACTGTCAGGATACCGCGCAATGACTTCCTGAAATTGGTCAATGCATTTGCGGTACATCAGCAGCTTGTAGTACCCCTGTCCACGGACAAAGGAGTCCATCGCCAGCTCGGGAGCTTCCACTTCCGCTTGCGGCTCCTCCACAGGAGGAGCTGAGAAATCCGCACTTTCACGAAACTCACTCAGCTTCTCGGCAAAGGCTAGCCACTCATCCATCACTTCATCGGACAGCCTGTGAAGCATGTTGTATTTGCATAAAAGATCATTTCTGCGGGCACCCTCCGCAGCAGGAAAGTCTTCGGCGATTTCCTGAAGCATCTTGTTCATCTCAGCAAATAAATGTTGAAACACGGAGCATCCCACCCTTACTGAAAATGAAATCAGCTTAAGCTTGCCTGCCTTCATTTTTCGCAGGAGCGGGCCGCTTCATCCCTGCCATTGATTACATGGCTGAGCTGTTAGGCAATTGTGGCATGAACCTCATGATCAGTCAGCTTGACCGGCTTGTTGTCCGTATCCACGAAGACCACCGTCGGCTTATGGGCCGCCAGCTCCTCGGAGGACAGCATGGCATAGGAGATGATGATCACTGTGTCACCAGGCTGCACAAGACGTGCAGCAGCGCCGTTCAGACAAATCACGCCGCTTCCGCGCGGACCGGGAATCACGTACGTTTCCAGCCGGGAACCATTGTTGTTGTCAACAATCTGCACCTTTTCATTTTCCAGCAAATCGGCGGCTTCCATCAGGTCTTCGTCGATTGTAATGCTGCCCACGTAATTCAGGTTGGCTTCGGTGACAGTGGCACGGTGGATTTTGGATTTCATCATATGTCTAAACAAGGGCGTGAACCTCCTTGGGTGTAAATACATTATTATCAATCAGGCGGGTTCTGCCGAACTTCACGGCAAGCGCCATGATAATCTCTCCCTCAGCATCGCTGATCAGCGATCCGCCTTCCAGAGCTTCAAGGCCCGGAAAGGTTAAAATTTCTACATAGTCAATGACCGCAAGCGGCGAAGACGAAATAACCGAAGCCAGCATTTGCCGTGCTTCATCTGCGGTTTTGACCTTGCCTTCCTCAATTGCCTGCCGTGTTTCGCGAAGCGAGCGGGACAGCACAAGTGCCTGGCTGCGTTCCTCGCCGCTCAAATAGACATTCCGGGAGCTGAGCGCAAGCCCATCCCCTTCCCGGACGATTGGACAGGCGATGATTTCCACATTCATATTGAGATCGGACACCATCCGGCGCAGCACCGCTACCTGTTGAGCATCTTTGAGTCCAAAAAAGGCATAATCCGGCTGAACTAGATTGAACAGCTTGCTAACGACTGTAGTCACACCGTCAAAATGTCCCGGGCGTGAAGCTCCGCACAATTGGGTGGTAAGCGCACCTACCGATACTTTGGTGAGAATGGGCTGCGGATACATCTCTTCCACACTGGGAATAAACACGATGTCGGCCCCTTCACGCTCAGCCAGCTCCAGATCACGGCGCTCATCGCGCGGATAGGAGGCGAAATCCTCGTTTGGTCCAAATTGCAGCGGATTGACAAAAATGCTCATCACTACGGTGCTGCTCATTTCACCCGCCCGGCGGATCAGGCTGGCATGGCCTTCATGCAGATAACCCATCGTCGGAACAAATCCGATTGGGGTATGTCCTCCCATACGCATATATTCCAGCGCTTCGCGCAATTCCTTAGTGGTTCTGACTACTCTCATTTTATTTCGCTCCTTTTCCCGCAGCGCCGTATAAAGATTCCAGCACATGCTCTTCAGCGTTAAAAACATGGCTCTCCGCCGGGAATGAGCGGTCCTTCACTTCCCGGACATAGTTGCTGATCCCCTCACGGATTAGGCTGCCCACATCTGCGTAGGTTTTGACAAAACGTTTCTCTCTGTAAGGCGAAGCATAGCGCAACAGATCATGGAAAACCAGCACCTGTCCGTCGCAATACCGGCCTGCGCCAATCCCGATAGTCGGAATGCTGACAGCCTTGGAAATCGCCTCTGCCACCTCTTCGGTAACCAGCTCCAGCACAATCCCGAACGCCCCGGCCGCTTCAAGCGCCTTGGCTTCGTCCATCAGCCGCTGTGCATCTTTGGCATCCTTGCCTTGAATTCGGTAGCCGCCGATCATATTGACCGACTGCGGGGTAAGGCCGATATGGCCCAGCACAGGCACGCCGGCTGCGACAACGGCTGCTACCGAGGCGCAAATTTCCTGACCGCCCTCCATTTTAACGGCATGAGCCTGTCCTTCCTGCATCAGTCTGCGCACTCCGCGCAAAGTCTCGTCAATGCTGCCATGATAGGTCATAAAAGGCATATCCGTTACGATAAAAGTATTCGGCGCTCCGCGCTTCACGGAACGGGTATGGTATACCATGTCCTCCAGCGTCACAGGCAAAGTAGTATCATAGCCAAGCACTACATTCCCAAGTGAGTCACCGACCAGAATGATGTCAATACCCGCCTCTTCAGCCAGCAGGGCCGAAGGATAATCATAAGCGGTCAGCATGCTTAGCGGCACACCATCTGCTTTCATCTTTTTCATTTTCACAATGTTCAGCGCATTCTTGTCAGCCATTTGCTCCCATTCCCCTTTTCGCGATTAATACGCGCGTAAACGCGCAACAAAAAAACCTTTTAGCATGGTCCGCTAAAAAGGTCCGAAGGGCAAAAAAGAGTCACTCGCGATCGTCCCTTCTGTCTCGGTCCTTACGGCTCAGAGCAGAATCCAACGTAACCGTGAAATACAGTTATGAAGGTAATTCCAAAACAAATTCCCAAGAAAACTGTGTGTTCATGAGTACAGTTCAACCATGCGATACCGTCTCTGCCCCTAGTATAACAAAATCTTTATGCAATTACACTAAAAAAAGTTGACAAGGAATGGAACCCTTGTCAACTCGTACGCGTTCAACGCTCAGGACTTCCCAATCGCTTAAATTCGGCAAAATGAAGTGGAAAAAGGAAACCTAATTTGCAAGTTTTATTGATTTTTTGGTGATTAGGTGGAAAAAGGGAACCTAATCAGCTTCATTTCCACCCATTTAGTGATTTTAGAAGGAAATAAGTGGAGTTTTTCCATTAACCATCTATGGGAAAGGCCCTTCAACAAAAAGGAAGTGGAGAAATTCCACACTAGATCATTTCGATTTCACCTGACAGCACACTGGTGATGTCCCCTGTGCCATCCTCAAGCAGCAGTCCGCCATTGTCATCCATGCCCACCGCCTTGGCCTCGCTGCGCCCCTGAGGGGTATTGTAGCTGACCTGGCGGCCAAGGGTAACCGACATCGACTCCCAGAGCTTCCGGATCGGCTTAAACCCTTGCTCTATGTAAAGATTGTACAAAAACTCCAGCTCAGTCAGCACCGTAGCTGTAAGCTCAGAACGGTCAACAGGAATTCCGCCGCCTTCGATCAGCAGTGAAGTGCCAACTCCCTGCAAAGCTTCAGGATAATCCTCTTCCGTTAAGTTAACCGCTATTCCGATTCCGGCGATACAGTAATGAAGTCCGCCTTCCCGAAGCGAGGACTCCAGCAGGATGCCGCAAATTTTACGCCCGCCGGCCAGCAGATCATTGGGCCACTTAATCCCTGCCTGAACACCTGTCACCTGGCGGATGGCCGTGCAAACGGCAACGCCGACCAGCAGCGTAAGCTGCGGAGTCAGGGACAGCGGAAGCTCGGGACGCAGCACCACGCTCATCCAGATGCCCTTGCCGCGCGGCGAATGCCATTTCCGGCCCATCCGCCCCCGGCCTCCGGTTTGCTCTTCAGCCAGGACAGCTGTACCCTCAGGGGCGCCGTTTTCGGCAAGCTTTTTAGCTTCCTCCTGCGTGGACACTACCGTCTCCAGATGATGTACGCTCTCCAGCCAGCCAGAAGTAAAAGTATCCCGGTTCAGCACGCCCTGCGGACGCGTTTCATCGCTCTTCATGTAGAATCATCCTTTTTGCTTCCTGAAGCAATAATTGATTGTCGTTAGGGATATCCCCCGTGGCTGCGGCATACAGCAGCCGTTGCAGCAGTTCACCGAGCCAAGGCCCCGGGCGTTGCCCCAGGGCCTTCGCCAGCTCGCCGCCCGTCACCGCCAGCTCCGCCAGGCTGTGGAGCGGCATCCCTGCGGTCCAGGACCGCAGGAGGGCGATTGGCGGCGCGGCGGCATGGGCCGGCGCGTTTGGCCGCTGCGCGGCAGATGCGCCGCGCTCCGGCGCGAGGGCCGCTGCGGCGGCCTGCGGCAGCGCCGCAAGCACCGTCAGCCACCCTTCGGCGGCTGACGTGCCGCAGGCGAGCACGGCGGCGATCCAGCGCCGCCGCAGCGCCTCAGTGCCGCCTTCTCCCGGCGGCACCTCCACAAGCGCCGCGTCCCACGCTTCGCGGACGCGCAGCACCCCGGCGACGGCGCTGCGCGTCGCCCCCGGGAACGTCCATGCCCGCAGCAGCTCGTCGGCCTCCGAGGCCGACCGCTTCAGGGCATGGAGCAGGAGCGCCCACCGCAGGTGGGCGTCCTGCAGTTCCCCGATCCCGGCCGTCAGGGCGGCTGCTGCCGCCATGTCGCTGCCGGTCCAGGGGAACGGCGCTTTGCCGCGCGGCAGCAGCCCGCTGCGCGCAAGCAGTCCGAGGCCGCGCAGTGGATGCGGGCCGAGGACGATGCGTTCGAGCTCTGCGCGAACACGTTCTACAGCAATATGCGCCAGCTTGTCCCGCTGGCGCATAAGTCCCCGCCAAGTATTCTTGGCGATGGCGAAGTCCAGTACAGAAGCGAAGCGGACACAGCGCAGCATCCGCAGCGCATCTTCGTTAAAGCGCTCCTCCGCATCGCCAACACAGCGGATCAGCTTCTGACTTAGATCCTTTTCCCCGCCGAACGGATCAACCAGAACCCCATCCAGCGCGGAGCACATCGCATTGATCGTGAAATCGCGGCGGCGCAGATCCTCTTTTACATCCTTTACAAAATCAACATGCTCCGGACGGCGGTGGTCTGCATAACCGCTCTCCGTCCGGTACGTCGTCACTTCAAAGCTCCAGTTGTCCTGAAGCACTGTAATAGTGCCATGTGCAAGACCCGTCGGTACACAACGCGGGAAGATTGACAATACCTCTTCAGGAAGCGCCGAGGTCGTCAGATCCATGTCATGCACCGGCCGGCTCAGCAGCTCATCCCGGATGCAACCGCCGACAAAAAAGGCTTCATGTCCGTGTTCAAGAAGGCCTGCAAGCACTTTACCTGCCGCTTCAGCCATCCCGGCAGGCGCCATTGTCCAATCCATCAAGCGAGCACTCCTTACTTCTGGATCATATCCAGTCCGCGCACCTTGCGCCCAAGCACACGGTAATAAATATCCTCATATTGATTCGTAATCATATCCCTGCTGAAATCATTGCAGGACCGCTCCAGACATGCTGCTCTGAACTGCTCCACCATGTGATCATCGGACAGCAGCTTAACGGCGTACTTCGCCATTGCAGCCGTATCGCCTATCGGAGCCAGAAACCCGGTCTTGCCATGCTGAACCAGCTCCGGAATGCCTCCGGCCTGCGAGCCGATTGTCGGCACACCACACGCCATCGCTTCAAGTGCTACCAAGCCAAAGCTCTCCTTCTCCGAAGGAAGCAGCAGCAGGTCAGCCAGAGAGATCACCTGTGCGATTTCATCCTGCTTGCCGAGAAAACGGACCTTGTCCTCAAGGCCCATTTCACAAATCTTGGCCTGAATCTTCGGCAGATCCGGCCCTTCACCGACGAGCAACAGCCTTGACGGCAGCTCCTTGTTCACCAGGGCAAAAGTATCCACCACATCTGCTACCCGTTTGACCGGCCGGAAATTGCTGATATGCATCAGAATTTTTTCGTCAGGTGAAGCAAAATCCCCCCGCAGCTCCGTCACATCACGCGGATAGTACACTCGCTTGTCGACAAAATTATAGGTCAGGTCGATGTCACGGGTAATATCGAGTACTTGGCGAGTCTCCTTGATCAGATCCCGCGAGACTGCTGTCACTGCATCGCTCTCATTAATGCCAAGCCGGATCAGATCCTTGAGCGATTCATCCTGGCCCAGCACCGTAATATCGGTTCCATGCAGTGTCGTAACCACCTTCATATCATTTCCAAGCATCTGCTTGGCGAGAAAGGCGCAGACCGCATGCGGAACCGCATAATGGACATGAAGCAGGTCGAGGCCTTCCATTTTAGCGACTTGAGCCATTTTGGTGGCCAGCGCCAGATCATAAGGAGGGTAACGGAAGACATAATAATCGTTAACCTCGACCTCATGATAAAATATATTCTTCTGAAACGTTCCGAGCCGGAATGGGATACTGTGTGTAATAAAATGGACCTCGTGGCCCTTCTCAGCCAGAAGCTTACCCAGTTCAGTCGCCACAACGCCCGATCCGCCAAGAGACGGATAACAGGTGATGCCAATTTTTAGCCGGTCCATCGTTCCGTCCCCTTCGTATAACATATGATTATTACTTCATGTAATAATATGAATTTATTATAGCCGTTCATTCCGATTTTACAAACAAATCCACCGGATACGGAATCTTGCTGGCGAACCCCTCGGCATAAGGTATGAGTCTCCGCTGACCCAGCAGCATATCCCTTGAGCGGACGCGCTCAATGTAGCCTTCATTTAACGGAGTGGAAACTACATCCTCCCCCGGAGCTTTCTCAAATTGGGAACGGTAGCAGGACAGCGCCTGCTCCTTGAGGCCGTATTGCTCGGTTACATCCACAATAAGATCGGTACGCCCCAGATCATTAATGAAATAGAAATACAGCTGCGGCGCAGGCACAGCAGGCTTGTCCGGCATATACTTGCGCAGCTTGGCATTAAAGACCGCCTCTTCCACCAGCTTGCTGCAGGCGATATGATCCGGGTGCCGGTCTTCCCAATAAGGAGCAAAAACAATATCCGGAGCAAACCGGCGGATTTCCAAAGTCACCGCAGCCAGATGCTCTTCTGTCATGTACAGGCCACGGTCGGGAAGCCCCAGGTTGGTGCGTATGGAAGCGCCTAGCAGCTCAGCCGCCTGCTGCGCTTCGATTTTGCGGCGCTCTACCGTTCCGTTCGATGACATCTCCGCAGCTGTCAAATCACATAAGCCTACCTTCAATCCTGCGGCGGTATGCTTGGCGATGGTTCCCGCCATGCCGATTTCAGCATCGTCAGCGTGAGCGCCGAATACCAGAATGTCCAGCTTCATTCATCCACACCCGGCTTGTACTTATGTACCAGCTCACGCCAGGCGAAATCGCCCCGGTCAATCGCTTTAACCAGAATTTCCGCTGTGGCGATATTCGTCGCTACGGGAATACCGTATACATCGCATAGGCGAAGGAGTGCTGTAATATCCGGCTCATGCGGCTGCGCCATCAGCGGATCGCGCAGGAAAATAATCAAATCCAGCTCGTCTGTCGCCACCAAAGAGCCGATCTGCTGGTCCCCGCCCAGCGGACCCGACATATAGCGGTGAATGGACAGCTTGGTTGCTTCCATAATACGCTGACCGGTAGTTCCGGTGGAATATAATTCATGCCCGACAAATACATGCTCATATGCCGTTACGAAATTAACCATTTCATCTTTTTTACGGTCATGCGCGATAAATGCGATCTTTAACATGATGTACTCTCTCCCGTCTATTCTATAAAATGCTCGAAGCCATAGATCAATCCGGTGTAGCCCATTACCTTCTCGACACCTAGTTTGACCCCAGGCATGTAACCTGCCCGTTCATAAGAATCATGGCGTATTTTGAGCGACTGCCCATAACCGCCGAAAACCACTTCCTCTTGCGCAAAAACTCCGGGAAGACGGACGCTGTGAATACGGAACCCGTTATAGTAGGCTCCACGCGCACCCTCAATCACCTCTTCTTCCTTAGGATTGCCCTGACGCAGCTCCTGCCGGGCTTCGGAAATCATCTCGGCTGTTTTGATCGCAGTCCCCGATGGGGCATCCAGCTTCTGGTCTCCATGATACTCTATAATTTCCAGATGAGGGAAGTACTTCGCCGCCTGCGCTGCGAATTTCATCATCAGAATAGCACCAATGGAGAAGTTGGGGGCAATAAGTCCTCCAATCCCCTTTTCCTGGCATTGCTTGTCCAGCTCGGCGATCTGCTCGGGAGTGAATCCGGTAGTGCCGATAACCGGGCGCACCCCATATTTTATCGCCAGTGCAGTATTGGTATAGGCCGACTGCGGAGTTGTAAAATCAACAAGCACCTCTCCACCGCTTTCTGCCAGGGCAGCTTCCAAATCTGCGGTAACTTCGACTCCGCTCTCCTCAAGCCCCACCAAACGGCCGGCATCACTGCCGCTATTCGAACGGTCAATCGCTGCCGCCAGCTCCAGCGCATCATCCTGCAGCACCAGCTTAACAACCTCTTTGCCCATCCTGCCTCCTGCACCGGACACAATAACTCTGATCTTGTCGCTCACCCTTATTCCTCCTCGCTTTCACTGGTTCAAAATTATTGGATATATTTCTGCAACGATTTCTGAAGGTCCTTCATGAGCTGCTGCAGTCCGGAATCATCCGGGTGCAAAGCTATAACTTCTTTTAATGCGGCAATCGCCTGCACATGCTCATTCATCCTGCTGTGGGCAATTGCAAGCCATACATAAGCGTCCCCGTACAAAGGATCGAGTGCTATCGCTTCTTTAAGCAGCGTAACCGGATGATAGGGGTTGCTTGCTCCCGTAATTTCATCCTCCAGATGACGTTTAGCCTCTCTCACAAGCTGCAGCGCTTGCAAGTGATGAAGATGCAGCCGATACTCCGGCTTTTCTCCATCGAGCTTCAGCGCAGCCCCCGCATGCTCCATGGCTCTCTCCAGCATGCCGCTGCGGGCATACGTTATAGAGCAGCGGTATCTCACTTCGGCATCGTCCGGATTGGCCGCAATCGCAGCTTCGAACAATGTGATCGCCTCTTCGAAATCGCTTTGTAAAATAGAGCGGTATGCCGCTTTGACGTAATCGTTATGCTTCATATACTCACCATCCTCACGGCTAAATCCCGGTCGTTTGGTACAGCATATGTTGTAGAAGCCTATTCGGTGTTTTTCAGTGTCCAGCGCCCGGCATCACGCGTGTTGAACTTATGCATCACCTTATTGTGCGCTTCGGTCAGATCAATTCCCAGCGAATTAGCAAAACAAATCGTGATGAACAGAATATCTCCCAGCTCCAGCTCAATGGAGTTATCCTCTTCATCAGCTTTTTTCGGTTTCTCACCAAATTGATGATTGACTTCCCGGGCAAGCTCGCCTACCTCCTCTGACATCCGGGCCAGCATGGACAGCGGGCTGAAGTAACCTTCTTTGAACTGTGAGATATAGGCATCGACCTCATGCTGCAAATCAGCAAGACTTTTATCCATAAATTTCTTTCTTCGCCCCCTGTATGTTCTTGCCTTCTGTTTGCCCCTATGTTATCGTAAAGACGTTTTGAAGACAAATCTTTTTTAAATATACATAACAAAGATATACTTAAATTATTACATTCTGCCCCATTTCCAGGGCTATGCGAGGGATTACATGAATTCATCATCCAAAATTGTCTCTATAGGTAAAACGGTAGCGCCCATTCTGCTGGGAGCTGCAGTATACGCTTTCGGGCTGCTGTACTTTATTGTACCCAACCAGCTTATGGAGGGCGGCGTAACCGGGATTACGATCCTGCTTAACTATGCCTTTGGCATCCCGATCTTCTTAACCACACTTCTGCTCAACCTGCCGCTGTTCCTGCTGGGCTGGAAGGTGCTGGGTGCGCGGCAAATTGCATACACCGGTGTAGGAATCGGCGCGTTGTCCTTTTTTCTCTGGCTGTTCGAAAGAATGATCAACGCCGGGTGGATTGTGACGTTCAGCACAGAACGTGACTTTATCCTTGCTTCATTATATGCAGGGGTTACGCTGGGCCTGGGTCTGGGTATTGTCTTCCGCTTCGGAGGCACTACAGGCGGCGTAGATATCGTAGCAAGAATTCTCAGCCGCAAATTCGGGTGGAGCATGGGACAGATTATACTTGCTGTCGACGTTATCATTATCGGCACTTCCCTGCTGTATATTCCCCGTGAAAAAATACTGTACACACTCGTTGCGGTCTTTATCTCTTCAAGAGTCATTGATTTCATTCAGGAAGGTGCGTATGCCGCCAAAGCCTTCACGATCATCAGTGATCATGCTCCAAAAATCGCCGATCTCATCACAGCGGAAATGGACCGCGGGGTAACCCTGATTCCTGCCATCGGCGCGTATTCCAAACAGGCGAAGCATATGGTATATTGCGTGGTTTCCAGGCAGGAGATCCGCCGGCTCAGCCAGCTTGTCAAATCAGTCGATCCCACGGCGTTCGTCATTATCAGCGATGTTCACGATGTGCATGGCGAAGGATTCCGGCAGACCTGATCAGCACTAAAAAGACAGCCTCACCCGCTTGCAGAACCTCTGCAGTGAGTGAGGCTGTCTTCTTTTTTGCGAGGCCGAATAATGGCATTTTTGCCGTTATTCCCAGCTTTAGGCCGGGCTGCGGCTGATTTAACAGCATTTTTACCGTTATTTTCACCCCCAGGATGGCGTAAAGTAAGTTGTGTACCAAGATTTGGAGCCTAGCCAGGCAACAAAAAAGTAGGGTATCCTCGGGATTGCGAAACCACCAAGGAGGAACCCTACTCGATGACTATTGTACCC